>DATBAW010000261.1:0-19785 GCA_036271335.1 Thermoanaerobaculia bacterium | reverse complement strand
GGCCATCGTCCCGGCGGTGTGACCGTCGAGGCCATCGTCCCAGGCGGGTGACCCGTCGAGGCCATCGACCCAGGCGGGGTGACCCGTCGAGGTCATCGACCCAGGCGGGAGGAAGCGGCATCGCGCCACACCGCCTGGGGTTGAAACCCCAGGCTCTTCAAACGTCGCCCTTCCAGGGCTACAAACAGAAATTCTTTTGAGGTATTGAGTCATGGCGGACATCATCGGTCTCATCCCCGCCGCCGGCCGGGCCGAGCGGTTGGGGCCGCTGCCGTGCAGCAAGGAGCTGCTGCCGATCGGCTTCCGGGAGACGCCGCGCGGGCCGGCTCCCAAGGTGGCGGGGCACTACCTGCTGGAGCGCTTCCGGGCGGCCGGAGTACGGCGGGCGTTCATGGTGCTGCACGAGTCGAAGCAGGACGTCCCCCGATATTTTGGAACCGGCGAGATCGCGGACGTGGCGCTCGCCTATCTCTCGATCCCGGGGTCGCGGAGCGTGCCGGAGACGCTCGACCGGGCGTTTCCGTTCGTCGACGGCGCCATCGTCGCGCTCGGCTTTCCCGACGTCCTCTTCGAGCCCCTCGACGCCTATGCGCCGCTGATCGCGCGGCAGGCGGCCACGGGAGCCGATCTCGTGCTCGGGCTCTTCCCGGCTCCCCGGCACCAGACCACCGACATGGTCGAGCTCGATGCGGACGGCCGGGTGATCCGTATCGAGATCAGACCCGTTGCCACGGCGCTCCGATTCAACTGGCTGATCGCCATCTGGAGCCCGGTCTTCACCCGTTTTCTCCATGCGGCCGTGCGAGGCGCCTCCGGGGAAGGTCCCGAGTTTCAGATCGGTGCCGTGGTGCGCTCCGCGGTCGAGGCCGGATTGCGGGTCGAGGGAATCGAGTTCCCGGGGGGGAGCTATCGCGACATCGGCACCCCGGAGGAGCTGGCGGCGGCGATCCGCGCGAACGTCCGGACCGATTCGGAAATCCTGTAAGATACGCCGCCGCTCGCGCGATCACCCCCTCATGACGAAACCGAACACCTCCAAGATCCGCGTCGCCGTCGTCGGCTGTGGCGCCGTCGCGCAGATCCACCACCTGCCCGCTATCGTGGCGTCCGACCGGGTCGAGGCGGCGGTGCTCGTCGACGCCGACGAGAAGCGCGCCCGCGCCCTTGCCGACCGCTTCGGCGTTCCCGAGGTGGCGACCGACTTCACGGTTCTGCCGGGGAAGGTCGAGGCCGCCGTCGTGGCCCTGCCGAACAGCCTGCACGCGCCGGTCTCCAGCGAGCTGCTGCGGCGGGGGGTCCACGTCCTGGTCGAGAAGCCGATGGCGATGAGCGTGCGCGAGTGCGACGAGATGATCGACGCCGCCCGTGCCGGCCGCGCCGTGCTCGCCGTCGGGCTCGACTTCCGCTTCTTCGACGCGTCGCTGTTCGTCCGCGACCTGCTGCGCGACGGCCTGCTTGGGCGAATCCGCCGTTTCGACCTGCGGCAGGGGGTGATCCCCCGCTGGCCGTTCGCCACCGACTTCCTGCTCAAGAAGGAGATGGCGGGGGGAGGCGTGCTCGCCGACTTCGGCGTCCACGTGCTCGACCTGCTGCTCTGGTGGCTCGGCGATCTCGACGTGGTCGAGTACCGCGACGACGCCCTGGGCGGCGTCGAGTCGGACTGCGAGATGGTGCTGACCACCGCGGCGGGCCTGAAAGGCACGGTCGAGATCAGCCGCACCCGCAACCTGCGCAACACCTGCGTCTTCGAGGGCGAGCGGGCGACACTGGAGGCGGGCATCTGGGATTCCGATCCCGAGATCCGCCTGTCCATCGCCGGCAGCGAGGTGGCGCTCGCCGGCCGCGCCCGGGGAAAGACGAGCGACGGGCTCAACTTCGCGGACGTCTTCGTCCGCCAGATCGACGACTTCGCGCGCGCCATCCGGCTGCGGCGCGAGCCACTGGTCTCCGGCGCCGAGGGGCGGCGGTCGCAGGCGCTGATCGAGGCCTGCTACGCGCGCCGCCAGCCGCTGGTACTCCCCTGGTCGATCGTGCCGCCGGCGGCGGGGGAGAGCGCGTCGTGACGCTCGGCGCCATCCCCGCGCTGGCCGGCCGCAAGGTCCTGATCACCGGCGCCGGCGGCTTCATCGGCAGCCGGCTGGCGGAGCGGCTGGTCCTGGAGCACGGCGCCGAGGTGCGCGCCCTGGTGCGCAACCTCGCGGGCGCGGCGCGCCTCGCGCGCTTCCCGGTGACCGTGCTGCGCGGGGACGTCACCAGCGCGCCCGACCTGGCGGTGGCGATCCAGGGGTGCGACCTCGTGTTCCACTGCGCCTATGGCACCTCCGGCAGCCAGAAGCACCGCGCCTGGGTCAACCGCGAGGGCACGCGGCGGGTGCTGGAGGCGTCCCGGGCGGTGGGCGTGCGCCGCGTCGTCCATCTGAGCACGCTGATGGTCTACGGCCAGACGACCGACGGCGACCTCGACGAGACCGCGCCGCGCCGCCGCTTCGGCAACGCCTACTCGGACAGCAAGCTGGAGGCCGAACGGATCGCGCTCTCCTCGGGGCTGCCGGTCTCCGTGCTGCAACCGACCGCCGTGTACGGTCCCTACGGCGGGGTGTGGACCGAGGCGGTCCTGCGGGCGCTGAAGGCCGGCCGCCAGATCCTGGTCAACGGCGGCGACGGCCTGGGCAATGCCGTCTACGTCGACGACCTGGTGAGCGCCATGCTCCTCGCCGCCTCGACCGACGCGGCGGTGGGGGAGGCGTTCCTGATCTCCGGCGAGGAGCCGGTGACCTGGCGCGAGCTCTACGGCCGTTTCGAGCGGATGCTGGGCAGCGAGCGGCGGACGGTCGACATGACCGAGGCCGAGGCGCTCGCCCACTGGCGCCGCTGGAAGAAGGCGCAGCCGCGCATGGTGGGCGAGGCCCTCCGCATCCTCAAGGGCGAGCAGCCGGTCCGCGAGCGGATCGAGCGCACGCGCGAGGGGGTCTGGCTGCGCGAGATGGCGAGCACGATCCTGCCCGAGAGCGTCCAGCGGCGGATCAAGGCGGGCCTCGGGGACGGTGGGCGCGCCACCCGCCCCGCCGCCGAGCTGCCGATCCACCCCCTGACTCCCGAGATGATCGGCTTCCTCCGTCCCCGCACCCGCGTCCGGATCGACAAGGCGAAGCGTCTCCTGGGGTACCGGCCGGCCTTCGACTTCGAGACCGGCATGGAGCTGACCGAACAATGGGCGCGCTGGGCGAATCTTCTCTAGACGAGGTCTTTCCCCCTTCTCCCGGTGAAGGGGGCGAGGGCCCGGGTGGCGGCACCACCGAGCAGCGAGCCCTCCGCTCGACGTTCGCCTCCTACGCCATCCAGCTCGCCCGGCTGGGGATCAACTTCGGCGCCAAGATCGCGCTCGCCCGCCTGATCCTCCCCGAGGGGCACGGCATCTATGAGATGGCCCTGCGGATCGTCACCATCGCCTCGGCGATCCGCGACGTCGGGCTGCCGTACCAGCTGGTGCGCGACAAGCGCCGCCCCTACGGCACCGTCCTCGCGATCACCACCGCCCTCGGCGTGCTGATCACGCTGGCGCTGATCGGCTCGGCGCCCCTCTTTAGCAGGCTGTCGCCGGAGCTCCCCTCCGTGCTTCGTGTCCTGGCCTTCTGGGTGCTGCTGGACGGCCTGGCGCAGGTGCCGCGGGCTTTCTTCGAACGCGAGCTGACGATCGGCAACCTGGTGGCTCCCGAGATCGCGCGGGGCGTCGTCATCGCCGCCGTCGCGGTAGGGCTCGCCTGGCTCGGCTGGGGGTACTGGAGCCTGGTGATCGGCGACCTCGTCGGCGCCGCGCTCCTCGCCGGCTATTCATGGGTCAAGGCGTGGGGGAAGATCCCGCTGAAGCTCGAGCCCCACCTGGCGGCCGATCTCGTGCGGCGGAGCTTTCTGCTCTGCCTGATCTGGCTGACGCTGCAGCTCGTCACCTACATCGACATCTACATCATCGACGTCTTCCGCGATCCGACCGTCGTCGGGCTCTATTTCCGCGCCTACGGCATTGCGTTCCTGGTGGCGACGATCGTCTATCCGCGGGCGTTCTTCCCGACCTTGATGCAGTACCTGGGAGCACCTTCGAAGTTCGTGGAGTTCTTCCGCCTCAGCACCGTTCAGCTCCTGGGGTGCCAGGTGGTGGCGAGCTACTTTCTGTTCTTCAACTCGGAGCGGGTGGTCGGCATCCTGCTGGGAAAGAACTGGCCGGCGGCGGCGCCGTACCTGCGGGTGCTCGCCTTCGTTCCCTTTTTCGATCAGTTCACCATGCTGGGCGGCGAGATGCTCAAAGCCGACCACCGGGACGGCAAATGGCTCGCGATCGAGGTCCTCAACCTGGTCTCGCTGGTCGGCTTCGGTATCTTCCTGACCTGGCGCTTCGGCGCCGCCGGCATGGGGGCCGCGAACTACCTGCTGGCAGGGAATCTGGTGATGGCCTGGGAGGTGGCGCGACGGTTCGGCCCCCGCTTCCGTACACTGCTCGGGGACTTCGCGCTGTTGTACCTGGCGCCGCTGCCGTTCTTCGCCCTGGCCGCCTGGCTCTACCCGCCGGCCAGCTGGGCGCGCTTCTTCGTTTCGCTGGCGGCCGCCGCCCTCGCGGCCGGCGCGCTCGCCGGCCGGTATTGGCAACCTTTCCGCGCCTTTTTCGGGCGGACGACCCAAGAGCAAGCAAGGACCTAGAATGGATCAACCGTCCTATCGCCGTTCCGCCGTCGGCCTCGCCGTCCTGCTGCTCGCGTTCGGGCTCTGGGCCGGCGGGTTCATCCATCGCTCGTCGTTCGACATCGAGGGGAAGCACTACTTCTGCCTGTTCGACGACGCGATGATCTCGATGACCTACGCGCGGAACCTCGTCGAGGGGCACGGGCTCAACTGGGCTCGCACCGGCGAGCCGGTCGAAGGGTTCACCCATCCGCTCTGGACCTTCCTGATGATCCCGGTCAACGGGCTGCCGGTCGTCCTGCGGTTGCGGAGCGTGTTCGTCCAGCTCCTCTCGCTGTTCATCCTCGCCTACACCCTGGTCGCCGTCCGCCGGCTGATGCTCGATTACTTCTCGCCCGCGTGGGCGCGCTCCGGCCTGCCGGCGGCGATCCTCACGGCATTCTACTTTCCCCTCGCCTACTGGTCGCTGATGGGGATGGAGACCGGCCTTCAGGCGCTGCTCGCCGTGCTCGCCGTCCAATTCGCGCTGAGCACCACCGAATCGGGACGCGACCGCAATTTCGCTCTCTGGGTCGTCTGCGCCGCCGCCTTCCTGCTGCGGATGGACATGCTGCTGCTGGTCGCCGCCGCGCAGCTCTACGTCCTGGTTCGCGGCGGCTTCTGGCAGATCCGGACGCGCGGCTGGCTCGCCGGGTTCGCGCTGTTCTGCGGCATGACCCTCGCCTACGGTCTCTTCCGCTGGTTCTATTTCCACGACCTGCTGCCGAACACTTATTACCTCAAGCTCACCGGCGTACCGCTCGCCGTACGCCTGCTGCGCGGGCTCTCGGTCTTCGCGACCTTCCTGCGCGACCACCTGCCGGTGATCCTGGTCGCCGGGGTGGGCACCGGCGCCTTCCTGCGGCGGAATCGCCGGCTGGTCCTGCCGGCGGCCATCGTCCTCCTCTACTTCGCCTACGACGTCTACGTGGGCGGGGACGCCTGGGACGGCGATCTGCCGATCCGCGCCAACCGCTTCGTGGCCTTCGTGATGCCGCTCCTCTTCGTGCTGTTCAACGCCACGCTCAACGAGGCGGTCGCGGCCTGGCGGAGCCGGCGGCACCGGCAGGATGAGGCCGGCGACGACGAGCCGATCGGGTGGCTCGTGATCGGCCTCGCGACGGCGGCCGCGCTGCTGATCGTCAACGGGCTCTGGCTCTCGGACCGGTCGGACGACTACTGGCACGAGATCACCCTGGTCGATCGTCCGCCGATGACCCTCCGGCACCAGCGGGTGGCCGCCGAGATGGTCAGCTTCCGACGGCTGATCCAGCCGGCCGCCCTGGTGGCGACCGCCTGGGCGGGAATCCCGGCGTACTTTTCCGACTACAGGATGGTGGACATCCTCGGCTACAACGACCGCACGGTCGCGCACATGGCGCCGGTCACGCCGCTCGACGAGGACAATTTCGATCTGTTCCGGCCCGGGCACACCAAGTGGGACGAGCAGCGGCTGCTCACCGTCCAGCGTCCCGACGCCTTCTTTCAGATCTGGGGGATCAAGCGCGGCATGGGGCCGGTGGCGAAGGTCCTGCCGAGCTATGGCTATCGGAAGATCGGACAGTTCTGGGTGCGCGTCGACACTCCCTATCTGAACCCTCAGGCGGCGCCCCCTGCGGCGGACCAGGAGGAGGCTCCGGCGGCCGGCGATCCAACGGCACAGCCTCAGCAACGGGAGAAGCCCCGGCGCCGCGGACAGGGTGCCGCGGCTCTGGAGGGGCCTCAGTAGTCAGCTCTCAGGGGAAGCCCATGATCTGGAAGTTGGCGTAGCTCCAGCCGTAGCTCGCCACCTCGGGCCCTTCCTGATCGGCGTAGTGGCCGAACTCCGCCGTCAGCCCTTTCGCCGGAATGTCGAGCACGCCGTTCGGAGCGGTGCCCGGGTACTGCAAGGTCTTGAGCGTCGCCCCGCCGGAGGAGAGCACCGCCGTGACCATCCCGTGCTCGGCGTCGTACGTGTACTGCAGATGGTAGTGCTTGCCCTGCACCCAGGCGATCCCCTGCTCGTTCTGGGTCAGGTCGCCGGCCGGCAGGTTGATGTTCTGGGCCGCCTTGAAGGTCAGCTTCGGCGGGCTGAAGGCGTTGACGTTGGCGATCGTGTTGCTGCGGAACACGCTGCGGTAGAGCCAGAGGATCGCGTGATTGCCCGGCACCTTCGCCCGGTTCCAGGGGCCCGGCACGAAATCCATGTCGATGACCATCTTGCGCAGCGACACGGCGGCCGGCAGCACGATGTCGAAGGTCTTCTTCTCGTTGCCGGGAGAGGCGGTATGGAACGTGCCGGCGGCGCTGAACAGGATCGAGCCGCCGGCCGGCGGTGGCGTCCCGGTGCCGCCGCCGCTGCTGCCCGGCGCGACCAGCGTCGAGGCGCCGGAGCCGGCGGGCGTGACCATCATCATCTGCGAGTTGGCACCCGTGTAGATCGTGGCGTAGACGTAGAACGGCTGATCGCAGCTCACCTGGGCGCGGGCGTCCGCCGTCTCCTGCTCGCCGAGGAGGCCGAAGGCGTCGGGGAAGAAACGCAACGAGAGCGGCTTGAAGGTCAGGGAGGACGTGGCGCCGATCTGCGAGCCGTCGGCCCGGAAGAAATCGATCTGGCACTGTGACGTCTGCTGGCCGAGGTTGACCACGCCCAGATCGGTGAAGTCGCCTTGAGTGGGATCGCGGCGCAGGCCGAGGACCGTCGCCGTCGAGGCGGCGGCGAACAGGTTGGCCGAGGAGATCACCGGCACCGGGCTGATCGTGGTGGTCTCAGCGTCCGCGGAGGTGCTGTACAGGCGCGCCTCGATCGACATCGTGGCGCTGGTGTTGATCTCCAGCAGGCCGTTCTTGCCGGGAGTGCTGACGCCGCTGAGGATCGAGGTGTGGCCCGCGGTGACCGGCGCCTGCGACGGCGTGGTGGAGCGCTGCGTGCCGTCGCTCTCGGCGTCCAGGAAGGTCGCCGCGTAGGTGCGCGAGGCGGCGCCGCCGTTGGTGACCCAGATCTGGATCGCGTGCGTGCTGCCGGAGCTGTTGATCGGATCGGGTACCGGCACATAGACCGCGCCCGCGAAGGCGGCGCCGGCGCTTCCCAGCATCGCGACCGCGAGAGTTGCGGCGAAACGGGCGACGAGCGGCTTCCTCATCGGTTCCATCCTTCTTGGTCAGGAACTGCGAACTGCAATAAATTGAAACATCTGCATGATACCGCTGCCAACGGTGCCGCGCAACCCCTTACCGAGGCAGGTAAGGAGCGCGTAGGTAAAAATGAAAACGAGCCCGCTCCGGCATGCGGAGACGGGCTCGAAATCAACCACGGCGAGCCTTGAGCTAGTGCGCGATTTCGACGTGGAAGTTGCCGAACTTCCAGCCGAGGCTGGAAACTTCGGGAAGGCCCTGGTTGTTGTAGTTTCCGAACTCGGCCACCAGGCCGGTCGCCGGAATCGTGAGAATGCCACCCTTGGCCGTGGCCGCGAACGTTCCACCCTTGATCAGATTACCGTTCTGATAGATGCCGAAAGTGACGTTCTTGTTGAACGCGCTGTACAGCATCGAGATGTGGTACGTCTGTCCCTGCTGGAACAGGTAGCCGAGCTGGAGCTGCGTGTTGTACTTCGCCGGCAGGTCGATGTTCTGGGCGTCCTTGACCTTGTTGTTGTTGGGTCCGAACGCGTTGATGTTGGCCAGGGTGTTGCTGCGGAACTTGCCGCGGTGGAAGAAGATCAGGTTGTGGGCGCCCTTCTTCAGCCGCGGATTCCAGGGGCCGGCCACGATGTCGAACTCGGCCGAGACCCGCCTGGCGCTGAACGCCGCCGGCACCGGGATGCGCAGGATCTTCTTGGGATTGTCCTTGGTGGCGAGGTGGAAGTAGCCCGGCTGGTCGAAGACGACCGGGTTGGGGATCGTCGGAGGCGCTGTCGGCGTCGCCGGCTTCCGGGACTTCTCGACGGCGTCGGCCGGATTGATGAAGCTGACCTGCGAGGTCTTGGCGTCGACGGTGACCGCCATCGCATAGAACGGCTGGTCGCAGGAGACCTTGGCGCTGGCCGCGGCCGCGCCGTGCAGCCCGAGGGCGTCGTCGTACCGCTTCATCGACAGCGCGGAAACTTCCAGCGTGCCGACGCTGCGGAGGAACGCGCCGTTGCCGTCCACCACGTCCACCTGGCACTGCGCGGCCGCCGGGCCGAGGTTGACCAGGGCGACCTGGGTGGTGTCACGGCTGCCCAGCCGGCCCACGCCGTTGAGATAGGTGGTGGCGCCGGCGGCGATCTGGTTGTCGGTCGAGATCACCGGCAGGCCGGTATAGAAGGTCTGCTTGCCCTGGCCGCTCTGGACCCAGGCGTTGATCAGCAGATCCTCGGAAGCGTCGACTGCCAGCAGGCCGGTCTCACCCTCGGCGGCGACCTTATCCAGATAGACCGCCCGATCGGCTGGTACGGTGGCTCCAAGCGACTTCGTCGCGGCCGGCACGCCATCCGCCTGCAGAAGGGAAGTGGCGTACGGAAGCTGCTGCGGGCCGAAGTTGGAGATCCAGAGTTGGGTGGCGAGAGCGGCGCCGGTGGCATTCACGGGCTCGAGGACCGGAACGTAGACGGTTTTGGCTCTCATCGGGGCGGCGAGCCCCAGCGCGGCGAGCGCGAGACAGCAAGCGAGCGACTTCTTCATGCGACCGGCCTCCTTGACTTGTGAGATGGATCCACTCCTGAACCCTTCTCGAGATGCTTCGAACAACGATTTGACCAGGATATGCTACTCCGTCAATCCTTCGGTTGCAACATGGGGTTTCACCATCATTTGTAAAGAAGAGGTAAGGGCCGGCCTCTGATACCCTCCTCGGGGACCGCTTTTGCACGACCCGACCTCATGACCCGACTTCCCTACGAGATCGAGCTTGCCGCCGGCGCGCCGCGCGCCAAGGAGGCGATCAAGCGGCTGATCGCCGGGAGCTCCACGCCGGTGGGGAGCCTGATCCGCGTCGCTACCGCCGAGCCCGCCATCGCCCTCACCTTCGACGACGGTCCCCACCCGGAAGAGACGCCGCGCGTCCTCGAGGTGCTCGAGCGCCATGGCGCGCGCGGCACTTTTTTCATGGTCGGCAAGAGCGCGCGCCGCCACCCCGGGATCGTCGCCCGCGCCGTCGCCGCCGGCCACGCCGTCGCCAATCACTCCTGGGACCACCCCTCGTTCCGCCAGATCCAGGGACCCTACCGCCGCGCCCAGATCGGCTGGTGCTCCGAGGTCCTCGCCCCGCTCGGCGGCGTCCGGCTGTTCCGTCCGCCCTTCGGCGAGCAGAGCCTCGCCTCGCGCCTCGACGCCCTGCGTAGCGGCCACCGCGTGGTCGCCTGGGACGTCGTGGCCGAGGACTGGCGGGACGATCCCGCCGACGTGCTGGTGCGGCGGGTGATGCGCCGGCTGCGCCGCGGCAGCATCGTGCTCTTCCACGACACCCTCTACACCACCGAGGACGAGCGCTACCGCGACCGCGCCGCCATGCTCCAGGCGCTGGAGATCCTGCTCGGCCAGCTGGCGGGGGACTTCCGTTTCGTCACGGTCCCCGAGCTGCTGCGCCTCGGCCGGCCGGTGCGCTGGCCGGTCTTTCACCGGCTGCCGCTGGGCTTCCACCGCAACCTCGTCTGATCCCCTTGCCGTATTTTTCCTTCCCATATAATCCGCTCCGCCGTGCCCACACCTCCCTCCAAACCCCCCTCCAAGCCCCTTCTGCGCAGGGCCCACCGCGCCCTGATCGACGCGATCAACCGCCTGGGCTGGGTGGTGGCGCCGACCGCCGACTACTACCACCCCCTGCGGCCGGTCGCCGAGCTGCAGCGCCACGCCGGGCGCTGGCACCGGCCCAGCCGCATGGCCGGCGTCGAATTCGATCTGCCCGCCCTGCAGGCCGCCCTGGAAGGGATGCTCGCCGCGTATGGCGCGGAGGCCGCGGCGCTCCCCTCCTACGACGAGCTCAAGGCGCGGAAGCACGGCCCCGGGTTCACCCGGGTGGACGCGCTGATGCTCTACCTGATGCTGCGCCAGCACAAGCCGGCGCGCTATCTGGAGGTGGGGTCGGGGCTCTCCACCGACTACGCCCTGCTGGCCGCCGCGCGGAACGCCGCCGAGGGGCGGCCGGCGAGGATGACCGTGATCGATCCGTTCATGAGCGCGGCGACGCGCGCCTTGCAGACGCAGGGGGTCGAGGTGATTCCCCGCGAGGCGCAGGACCTGGCCGTCGAGGAGTACACGGCGCTCGAAGCGGGGGACCTGCTGTTCATCGACACCACCCACATCGTGCGCATCGACGGCGAGGTGCCCTATCTGGTGCTGGAGGTGCTGCCGGCCCTGAAGCCCGGGGTGCTGGTCCACATCCACGACATCCACTTTCCTTATTACGTTCCAATCGATCCGGACGCCTATGTCGGCGACCGCCGCTGGCCGATGCTGTTCACCGAGGCGATGCTGGTCCAGGCCTGGCTCTGCGACAATCCGCGCGTCGAGATCGTGATGTCGACCCCTCTGTTGCGGCACCACGACGAGGGCTTCCTCCGCCGCGTGGTGCCCGGCTACCAGCCGCTCGACCGCCAAGATTTCGACACTCATCACGGCTCGCTCTGGCTCCGCACGAAATGACCGGCACTGTTCGCCGCCGCGCCTTCAAGCCGGTCTACATCGCCTATTACAAGTTTCTCTTCGGCCGCCGCTTTCCTTTCTCCGAGCGGCTGGCGGCGCGGATCCGCGCCTGGGAGGCGGCGACCGGCCGCGGCGACGCTCCGCTCAGCAAGGAGGCCTGGGAGGAGCAGTATGGGAAGGGGGGCTGGGAGTTCATGCGGCGGCTGGATGAGGTCGCCCGCTACAGCGTGATCGCGGGCTTCCTGCACCACCTCAAGGCCGGCGGCTCGGTGCTCGACGTGGGGAGCGGGGAAGGGCTGCTCGCCGATCACCTCCGCCCTCTCGGCTACTGCCGCTACCTCGGCGTCGACCTCTCCGAGGTGGCCATCCGGCAGGCCGCCGGCCGGCAGGACGCGACGACGGCCTTCACCGCCGCCGACGCCGAGACCTATACGCCGCCGGGGCGCTGGGACGCGGTGGTCTTCAACGAGTGCGTCTATTACTTCAACGATCCCGTCGGCACCGTCCGCCGCTACGAAGCCTGCCTGGAGCCGGGGGGCGTCCTCATCGTCTCGACCTTCCGCTCGCGCCGCGCGGACGTCATCGTCGAGCGGCTCCTGGAGAGCTGCCGGCTGCGGGAGGAGACCGCGATCACCAACCGCAAGGGGACCTGGGTGGTGCGCGTGCTGGAGCCGTCTTCTGGTCTGTAGACGCCTCAGACGGCCTTTTTCAGATACGCGGCCACGGTCTGCTGGACGAGCTCTCTCAGCCTCGTGAGCTGCTCGTCGGAAGAGTGCGGGGAGCTGCTCAGGAAAATGTCTTCCCGTACCCGAAGGCCGAGAGCCTTCGCGACCTCGTTGACACGCGTGAGGTCGGCCGAGGCATACTCGGTCGCCTCGTAACGCTGGATCTGCTGCTCTTTGAGCCTCATCCTCTCCGCGAGCTGCCGCTGGGTCAGCCCGGCTGCGATGCGGGCCTGGATCAGCGCCCGCGGCAGCTCCTCCAGCGAATTCAGCGAGATGACCGCCTGCTGTCCGGACTTGAGGGCTTCGTATTCGGTGATCTGCTCCCGCAACTCGTCCAGCTGGCTCAGGAGCGCATCCCGCTGGGCCTTCTGAATCAGTGGGTGGAGCCCGGCGGTTGCCTCCGAGGCGCCCAGCTGAGAGAGCGCCTGTTCGAATTTGTTCGCCTGCGCCAGGGTGATGCGGTACTCACGTTCATTCTTGATCATGTCAACACCTTCTTCAGATCGAGGGCGATGATGCCTTTGGCCGCTCCGCTGTTCTTGTCGATCTGGAAAAATTCGAGAAACGTATTGCCAGCGGGGTCCGCGAGGGCTAGAGAAGGAAACAGCTCGCCTCCATACTTGACCTTCTGCGCCCTGCGCCGATCGAAGAAGTCCAGCAAGGCAGGATCCAGCCGCTCACCGTCAACTCCGACCGGGTCCCAACAGGCGTCAAAATCCCCTGGAACCTTCTTGCTCGTCACGAAGCTTCCGTCGATGTAGGCCGTGGGACAGCCCGCGGCGGCCAGAGACTGGAGTGCCCGCTTCAGGCCCTCGAGCAACTCGGTGCGCCAGGGGGACGTTCCGAAGCGCTCGTCGAGCTCACTCCAACTCGCCCAGTGGATTCCAGGCGGGAGGTTGCCGGCGGCGTCCAGAGGTGGGATCATTGACACAACGATAATGTTGTCTCGCAGCCACGTCAATCCTGACGCTCACTGCTGCGGAAGAGACACCGTAAGCTCCCATACGCCATTGGAAGCTTCCATACCGTTCCGGAAGCTTCCGGCGGCTATCGGGAGCTTCCAGCGCGCCAGCGCAGCGCCTCGTCCAGCCGCCCCGTGCCCTGGAGCTCCTGGATCTGCTTCAGGCGGATGAAGCGGGCGCCGAGGAACTGCTCGGCGGTGAGGCCGGCCTCGCGGTAGGCGTCGTGGAGCTCGCGGGCGCCCTTGTGGGCGTCCCATCGCGGCTGGAAGGCGGGGAGGACGCGCTCGATCTTGCCGCAGTCCACCCGGTAGCAGCGCTTGTCGGGGCCCGCGTCGTCGGCGTAGGTGATGGCGCAGCCGGTCACCGTCTCGGCCACGATCTCGGCCAGCTCGCGGATGCGGTAGTTCTCCGCCGTGCGGCCGACGTTGAACGCCTGGTCGTGGATCACCTCGCGCGGCGCCTCCAGCACGGCGAGGAAGGCGCGGCTGATGTCCTCGATGTGGACGATCGGCCGCCAGGGGGTGCCGTCGCTCAGCAGATGGATACGCCCGGTCGTCACCGCGTAGCCCACGAGATTGTTGAGCACGAGGTCGACCCGCAGCCGCGGCGAGATGCCGTAGGCCGTGGCGTTGCGCAGGTAGGTGGGGGAGAAGCGGTCGTCCGCCAGCTCGGCCAGCTGCTGCTCCAGCCGCACCTTCGAGACGCCGTAAGCGGTGACCGGATTGAACGCGGCCTCCTCGTCCAGGAAGTCGTCGCCGGCCGCGCCGTAGGTGCTGCACGACGACGAGAAGACGAAGCGCTCGACGCCGGCTTCCTTGGCGAGCCGCGCGAAGCGGATCGAGGCCGCGTCGTTGATCTCGTAGGTCAGCGAGGAATCGATGTTCCCCAGCGGATCGTTCGACAGCCCCGCGAGATGCACCACCGCCGCGAACCCCTCGAGGTCGCGGCGCTCGACGTCGCGCAGGTCCTTGGCGAGCGCGGGGACGGCGCGGTCCACCGGCTGCCCGTCGAGCAGGCAGGGCTCGAACCAGTCGCTGTCCAGCCCGACGACCTCGTGCCCCGCCGCCTGCAGCAGCGGCACCATGACCGTGCCGATATAGCCGGTATGCCCGGTGACCAGGACTCTCATCGCGGCGGGAGCGTAGCAGAACCGGCGGGCGGCCGTCAGCGGATCAGCCGCCGGAGCCCTTGAGGCGAGCCAGCTCCTCGCGGAGCCGGGCCACCTCGGCTTCGGCGTGCGCGGCCCGCTCGGACTCCTGGGTGGCCCGGTTGGTTTCCTGATCGGCTCTGCGCGTTTCCTGCTCTGCTCTGCGCGTTTCCTGCTCTGCCCTATGCGCTTCCTGCTCTGCCCTATGCGCTTCCTGCTCTGCTCTGCGCGCCTCCTCCTCCGCTTTCCGAGACTCGATGGCCGCTCTCTCCAAGGCCGTGAACAACCGCTCCCCCGTCGCCGCATCGAACACCTGAAGGGATTTGGCATCGGGCGCGAGGCCGAACGCGAGTCCGGTGGTCTCCGAGACGATGCGCCCTTCCGTGTCGGGCTCGATCCGTCGATAGCACCCAGCTTCGTCGTCCAGCCGATAGCCGATCCACTCGAAGCGTCCGCCGTTGGACCGCTGGGGAGGGTCGAGCGCCAGATATTCGCGGATCTTCTCCCGCTGGTACAGGTCCACCTTGTCGACGAGGTCGGTCTGCCGGATCTTCGCGTTCGAGAACGAGACCACTTCGATGATCAGACAGGGCCGGAGACCCGTCTTGCCGACGTTGAAGCTGGAACCCTCCCAGTTGCGGGAATCCGGAACGTTCGGGATGACCGTGATGTCCGGCGCCGGCCGACGCCACTCGCGATGCCCCCAGAGGAGCTTCTGATCCGAGAGGACCAACACCTCCTGCCAGCGCTCTTGAACATGGCTCAGGACGATTCCGTGGAGCTGGCCCGTCATCCGCCAGTGCCGATACGACTGGACCACCTGATCTCCAATCTGGGGGTCGAGAAAGTACTCCGGAGTCAAAGGAAACTCCTGGAGCTCCATCCGTCCGCTCGGCAGCTTGACCCAGCGATGGACGAAATCGGTGGTCAGCTCCTCGGCGTGATCCGATTCGCCGCCCGGTTCCGTCTCTCTGCGCGCAGGCTTGGCCATGGGCCCAGTATAGAGATGCCCCCCGGTCGCAGGCAAATTTACCGGCTTCCGCGATTCCGGCGCAAGCCGGTTCCATCCTGCCGCGACGGCGCCCGGAGAGCAGTGCCTCAGAACCCCCGAAGTGCTATACGGTTCCTTCGCTCGCGCTGATGCCGAAGACGGTAGAGTCCGTCCCGCGAGAGTCTTGTCCGGGAGGGTCGTATGAAGTTGGGAGGCATTCCCCAGAGCCCCGTCGAGATGATGGCGACGATGCTCGGCCTGCTGCCGCAGCCGCTGCTGGAGACGCAGATCGCCATGCTGCTGGCGCGGACGATCATGGAAGCCTCGCGCCTCGGCGTCTTCGAGGCCCTGAAGGATCAGCCGCTGACGGCCGAAGAGGTCGCGGCGCGCTGCGGCGGCCAGCCGCGGGCGATGGCCAAGCTGCTCAACGCGCTCGCCGGCTGCAAGTATCTGCGCTACGACGAGGGCCGCTACGCCCTGGTGCCCTTCGTCCGCAAGTGGCTGGTGAAGGACGCTCCGCAGTCGCTGCACGACAAGATGCTGATGCAGTTCTTCGAATGGGATTCCCTCGAGCGCCTCGGCGACTTCGTGCGCACCGGCCAGCCCATGGACCTCCACGCCACCCTGAGCCCGGACGACTGGGGCCTCTACCAGCGCGGGATGCGGGCGACCTCCTCGACCTGGGCGCCGGAGGTGGGGAAGCGGACGCCGGTGCCGAAGGGGGCGAAGGACATGCTGGACATCGGCGGCTCGCACGGCCTGCTCTCGGTCGCGATCTGCCGCCGCCACTTGGGGCTGAGCTCCGTGGTCCTCGATCTGCCCGAGGCCATCGAGCACGCCGCGCCGCTCCTCGCCGGCGAGGGCATGGGTTCCCGCGTCGTCCACCGCGTCGGCAACGCGCTGACCACGGACCTCGGCGTCGAGGCCTGGGACCTCGTCTTCGTCTCCAGCCTCGTCCACCACTTCGACGACGCCACCAATCGCGCCCTGGCGAAGCGCGTCGCGCGCTCCCTGCGGCCCGGCGGGATCTTCGTGATCCAGGAGCACGTCCGCTCCAGCACGCCCGAGCAGGCCGGCCAGATCGGCGCCCTCCTCGACCTCTACTTCGCCCTCACCAGCGAGGCCGGCACCTGGACCTTCGCCGAGATGGCCGACTGGCAGCGCGAGGCGGGCCTGAAGCCGCTCCGGCCACTCAAGTTCGTCACCGCGCCGGGGAACGGCCAGCAGTCGGCCGTGAAGCGGAAATAGGCGCAAATGATTCGACCCGAATATTTCCTGCACACGGAGCGCCTCGGTTTCCGCTCCTGGTCGGCGGACGACTTCGATCTGGCCTGGGGACTGTGGGGGAACCCCGAGGTGACGCGCCTGATGGGCGGACCGTTTTCCGAGGAGTATGTCCGTGAACGGTTGGCGCGGGAGATCGCGAACCTGAAGTCGGTGGGAGTCCAGTACTGGCCCTTTTTCCTGCTGGCGACCGGCGAGCCCGTCGGCGCCTGCGGGCTGCGCCCCTACGAGGCGGAAGAGCGGAGGTTCGCGTTCGGCTTCCACCTCCGCCCCGAGCACTGGGGGCGCGGGCTCGCGGGAGAGGCGGCGCGGGCCATCCTGGAGCACAGTTTCTCGACGCTGGGGGTGAGGTCGCTGATCGCGGGCCATCATCCGCGGAACGAGCCCTCCCGCCGCCTGCTCGGAAAGCTCGGCTTCAAGTACTCCCACGATGCCTTCTACGCGCCCAACGGCATCGAGCAGCCCTGGCACCTGCTCGCCGCCGAGGACTACGAGGCCTCGCGGCGTTCCTCCTGAGGCCGGTGCCTCCCGATGATTCTCTATTGCCTCAGCCTCCTCGGCGTCGCCGTCTTCGCCGCCAGCGGCGCGCTGTCGGCGGGGCGCAAGGGGTTCGACCTGATCGGGGTGATCGTCATCTCCGGGGTCACGGCGATCGGCGGCGGAACGCTCCGCGACGTCCTGCTCGACCGCCATCCGATCTTCTGGATCGCCGATCCGGCGCAGCTCGTCGTCATCCTCGCGGCGGCGGCGCTGACTCTGCTCTACGTGCGGTTCCGCCGGCCTCCCTGGACCGCCCTGCTCGTCGCCGACGCCCTCGGTCTGGCGCTGTTCTCGATCAGCGGCGCGCAGGTGGCGGAGCAGCGCGGCCTGCCGGGGATCATCGTGGTCATGATGGGCGCGATCACCGGTTCGGCCGGCGGCGTGCTGCGGGACATCCTGAGCGGCGAGGTTCCGCTCCTGCTCCGGCACACCGAGCTCTACGCCACGGCGTCGATCGCGGGAATCATCGTGTACCTGTTCGCCGAGCGGACCGGTGCCGGGATCACGCCCGCCGCGCTCCTCGGCATGGCCGTGGTGGCGGCCATCCGCTTTGCTGCCATCCTCTGGCGGCTCCGATTGCCGGCGTTTCAGCTGCCATTGGAGGATGACGAGGCGAGGTGAGATTTTTTCGGACGGACTGAAGCGAAAAGCAGTCCCACAGTTGCTCCATTGGGGAACATCGTCACGCAAGCATGCCGGGTAGTTGCTCGATTGCGGAGCATCGCTGCGCGGCTGTACCGGGGAATGGGTCGATTGCGGACCGCAGTCGGGCAAGGATACCGTGCAGTTGCTCCACTACGAGCCATCCTTGTGTAGCTACAGCGCACAATTGCTCAGTTGCGCGGCATCGTTACGCAAATTTGTCTCACAATTGCGCCGCTACGGAGCCGCGCTGGCCAGTGATAGGGCTCGTTGGTGCAGCTGAAACGCCCCTTATCGGTTACTGAATCGGCGCCGCGAGCGAGGCGGCGCGGGCGGCGGCGCGGAACCAGAGGGGTTTCTGGCGCAGCTCCTCGCTGGTCATCCGGCGCGCCTGCGCGAAGTCGGCCGCGAGCATCTGTTCGACCTCGGCGGCGACGCCGGGGTCGGCGAAGATGGCGGTGATCTCGAAGTTGAGCCGGAACGAGCGGTTGTCGAGGTTGGCGGTGCCGATGCCCGCCGTGTTGTCGTCGATCAGAAAGACTTTCTGGTGGAGGAAGCCGGCCTGGTAGCGATAGATCTGGATCCCGGCGTCGATCATCTCGCCGACGTATGCGAAGGCCGAGAGATAGACCAGCAGGTGGTCGGGATCGTTCGGGATCAACAGCCGCACCTCGACGCCGCGTAGCGCCGCCAGATGGAGCGCGCCGACCACGGCGGGATCGGGCACGAAGTAGGGGCTGGTGATCCAGATCCGCCGGCTCGCGGAGTGGATGGCGTCCTGGAACATCAGGCTCGCCGTCTCCAGGCGGTCGGCCGGTCCCGAGGCGAGGATCAGCGTCGCCACATCCCCCTGCTCGGAAGGTTGAGCGATCCAGTCGAGCGCCAGCCGCTTTCCCGTGGCCCAGCGCCAGTCGTCGAAGAAGGATTTCTGGATTCCGAGCACCGCCGGTCCGCTGACGCGGACGTGCGTGTCGCGCCAGGGCCCGAGGCGCGGGCTCAGGCCCAGATACTCGTTGCCCACGTTGTGGCCGCCGATCCAGCCCGAGTGGCCGTCGACGACCACGATCTTGCGATGGTTGCGGAAGTTGAGCTGGAAGCGGTTGCCGGGACCGCGGGTGGTCTGGAACGGGCGGGTCTCGACGCCTCCCAGGCGCAGTGTGTTCAGGAAGGCCCGTGGCAGGCCACGGCTGCCGAATTCGTCGTAGAGAAAATAAACCCGGACGCCGGCGGCGGCGCGACGGAGCAGATGGGATTTCAGCGCCTGGCCGAGCTCGTCGTCATGCACGATGAAAAACTGCACGAGCACGTAGTGTTGGGCTGACTCGATGCCGGCGAAGATGCTGTCGAACGTGGCCCGGCCGTCGATCAGCAGCTCGACCTCGTTTCCCTTCAGAAAGGGGATGGTGGCCAGCGCGACGGCGGCGCGCAGGGCGTGCTCCTCATCCGGCGGCCGCACGATGAACGGCTGCACGGCTTCCACGGCACCCGGCTCCGAGCTCGATTCGAGGATCCGCCGGGCGATCCGGTAGCCGTGGAATTTGGAGCGCCCCAGCACGAAATATGCGGGCACCGTGAGGTAGGGGAACGCGATCAGCGACACCGCCCAGGCGATCGTGCCCTGGGGCGTGCGCACCGACATCAGGGCGTGCAGCGCGCAGGCGAAGCCGGCGAGGTGACAGGCGAAGAGGACCAGGCCCCAGAGGGTGGCGACCTGGCCGCTCATTCGCCGTTACCTTGCGCGTCCGCGCCGATCCCAAGCTGCATGGCCCGGACAATACCACCACCCCGACCATCCCCGTCCGCTCGTGTCAGAGAACTGCCGGCCTGAGCGAATACCTCCAGTGAACATGGGTCATCAACGACCCCCTAAAGGAGAAATGCCATGCCTGCTCTGACTCACGCCAGCATCCTGTTCCACACCAACGATGAGGACAAGGACGACAACTCCCACGTCACGGCCACCGTCCGTGACAACGACGGCTTCATCGTGGCGCGGATCGACAACGACTTCGGCCACTTCAACGACGACACTGACAGCGGACCGTTCAGCCTGGAAGTCCTGAGCCCCGCGGAGAAGGCCGCGATGGGCACCGGATCGGTCACTTTGAGGATCGACCCGCACGGAAACGACACCTGGCGCTTCAACTTCGCCCTCCGCCTGCGGTTCTCGGATGGGACGAC
>DATBAW010000260.1:0-17208 GCA_036271335.1 Thermoanaerobaculia bacterium | reverse complement strand
ACCCCCCTGGCTCCCTATAGCTTCGACCGCCGCGAGCCCGGTCCGCACGACGTGCAGATCCAGATCCTCTTCTGCGGCGTCTGCCACTCGGACCTCCATGCCTCCCGCAGCGAATGGGAGGGGACGGTCTACCCTCTCGTCCCCGGACACGAGATCGTCGGCCGGGTGGTCAAGGTCGGCGGCGAGGTGAAGGCGTTCAAGGAGGGCGACCTCGCGGCCGTGGGGTGCATGGTGGACTCCTGCCAGCACTGCGCGAGCTGCGCCGAGGGGCTCGAGCAGTACTGCGAGAACGGCATGACCGGCACCTATGGCGGTGTCGAGAAGGAGTCCGGCCAGCCGACGCGCGGCGGGTATTCCGAGCGGATCGTGGTCAACGAGAAGTTCGTGCTGCGCATCTCCGACAAGCTCGATCTGGCGGCCACGGCTCCCCTGCTCTGCGCCGGCATCACCACCTGGTCGCCGCTGAAGCACTGGAAGGTCGGAAAGGGGAGCAAGGTCGGCGTGGTGGGTCTCGGCGGTCTGGGCCACATGGCGGTCAAGCTCGCCCATGCCCTGGGCGCTCAGGTGGTGCTGTTCACCACCTCCCCCGGCAAAGCGGAGGACGCCAAGCGCCTCGGGGCCGACGAGGTGGTGATCTCCAAGGACGCCGACGAGGTGGCGAAGCATGCGGGAAGCTTCAACTTCATCATCGACACCGTGGCCGCGCCGCACAACCTGGACACCTTCGTCACGCTCCTGAAGCGGGACGGCGCGCTGGTCCTGGTGGGCGCTCCGGGCGAGCCGCATCCGTCCCCCGGCGTCTTCAACCTGATCATGGGCCGCCGCACGATCGCCGGCTCGCTGATCGGCGGCGTCGCGGAGACCCAGGAGATGCTCGACTTCTGCGCCGAGCACGGGATCACCTCGGACATCGAGATCATCCCGATCCAGAAGATCAACGAGGCCTACGAGCGGATGCTGAAGGGGGACGTGAAGTACCGCTTCGTCATCGACATGGCCTCGCTGGGCGAGGGCGCCTAGTCTTCGTACCCCCCGGCGTGGATGTTCCACGAAGCAGCTTGGGTCTTCCAAGCTGCTTCTACCGAAACCAAGCCGATTCTTGGGTGTTTCAAGAATGAGCGGGAGGAACCCAAGAATGAGCTTGGGTCTTCCAAGAATGTTAATTTTCTCCCAAGCCGATTCTTGGGTGTTTCAAGAATTGTCGTGGACAACCCACGCGCCGGCCACGCGCGGGCGCCCCGGCGCCCTGTCACTTGCAGAGCAGCTGGAACGAGGTGGCGGCCTCCGCCGCCCGGGCGGCGGAGGCGCCTCCCCTCCGCCCTCGCCTCGGGCCTCCCACGGACTCCTATCTATTCGTGAGTGCAAGCGCCGCTGCAGCTGATGACCCGGCCATTGCAGAACATGCTGCAATTGTCGAGAGGGCCGCAGTTGGCGACCGCGCAGCTGAGAACCGTGTGGTTGGGGCAGTGCACCGTCGTCGCGCACGCGGCCGCCGTTGCGGGGTGAGTCGTGGCGGAATTGGCGGCGACCAGGGCGGCGGCGAGCAACAGGACTCGGGACAGCGTGCGGATCATGGCTTTCTCCTTCTAGAGTGGGTTTCTATCGGTCCATCGGGGCTCACGGGGATACCGCGCGGCTCGCCTCCACTACTGGATGATGCAGGTCCCGCTGCAGCGCTCGATCGCGCCGTTGCAGCGGATGCCGCAGTTGTCGAGACGGCTGCAGGGGGTGCTCGGGCAGGAGAGAATCTGGCCGTTGGGGCAGCGCAGGGTCACCGTGCAGGCGGCCGCCGCTGCAGAGTGAGTCGCGGCGGAATGGGCGGCGAGCAGGGCGGCGGCGAGCAACAGGACTCGGGACAGCGTGCGGATCATAGACTCCTCCTTCTAAAGTGGGTTTCTACGGGTCCGTCGGGCTTTTGCCGACGGGTAAAGGTATTACCAAAGTCTAATAAACGTCAACGTAGAGGGCGCTAAACATGGAGACAAAACAGGGCCTGCCGATCCTCGCCTTCGCCTCGCCCGCGAAGTGGGAGGAGTGGCTCCAGAAACACCACAAGACCTCCAAGGGCCTCTGGCTGAAGATCGCCAAGAAGGGATCGGGCGAGACGACGGTCACCTACGCGGAGGCGCTGGACGTGGCGCTCTGCCACGGCTGGATCGACGGCCAGAAGGGGTCGCTGGACGAGGCGTTCTTCCTGCAACGGTTCACGCCGCGGGGGCCGCGGAGCAAGTGGTCGAAGATCAATCGCGACAAGGTGGATGCGCTGGTCAAGGCGAAGCGGATGCGCCCGGCGGGGCTCGCCGAGGTCGAGGCCGCCAAGGCGGACGGCCGCTGGGAGGCGGCCTACGACGGGCAGCGGACGATCACCGTGCCGGAGGATCTCCAGAAGGAGCTGGACGCCAACCCCAAGGCGGCGGCCTTCTTCGCCACCCTGAGCAGCGTCAACCGCTACGCCATCCTCTACCGCATCCAGGACGCCAAGAAGCCGGAGACGCGGGCGGCGCGGATCGCGAAGTTCCTGGGGATGCTGGAGCGGGGGGAGACGGTGCACGGGTAGGGGGTGGTGGACCGTCCTGAAGGGACGGGCTTTGAACAGCCTGGGGTTTCAACCCCAGGCTGGCACCGCGGGGCGCTACCGGTTTGCGGCCGGACGGCAATGCCGGACGGCGATTCCTGCCGGCAATGCCGGACGGCGATTCACGGGCGGCGATTCACGGGCGGCGATTCACGGGCGGCGATTCACGGGCCGCGATTCCAGGCGGCGATACCGGACGGCGATACCGGTTTGCGGCCGGACGGCGATTCACGGGCCGCGATTCCAGGCGGCGATTCCGGACCGCGATTCCGGACCGCGATTCACGGGCCACGATCCCAAGCCGGCGATTCCGGACGACGATCCCGGACGGCGATCCCAAGCCACGATTCCGGCCAGCGATTCCCAGAGGCGATCCGCCTCCTATACGATCATCCCGCAACGGAGGATCTCCATGAACCATCGAATCGTCGCGCTCCTGGCTGTTCTCGGTCTCTTCGCCGGACAAGGATTGTGGGCGGAGCCTCCCGCCGCGGCAGCAGGCTCCCACCTGCTGGACGGCAAGACGTTCTATGGCCGGGAGACGGTGAAGGGGGGAGCGGAGACCATCCAGAGCTACGTCTTCAAAGACGGCACGTTCGAGGCCCGCGGATGGGGCTTGCACGGCTTCCACCCGGGTCCGTATGCCGCCTACACGGAAGGGGACGCCGTCCTGTTCTCCGCGCAGGCCCCGGGTCCACATCCCGAAGCCGGACCGGCGCAATGGCAAGGCAAGGTGGTGGGAGATCACATCGAGGTGACCGGCGTCCTTCCGAACCCGGGCCATCCACAGATAAAGGTCGCGGGCCAGGCGGACCTCGGGGATCGAGCGCGCGCCTCCATGATGTTCCCGCTGGTGCTGGGCCGAAAGACGAACCTCCCCCGGTTGGGGACGCCGGAGTACGACCACGCCGTGGATCTGGTCTATCAGCTGGAGACCATGGCCACGATTCGCACGCTGGGAAGCGCCCTCTTCGGCTGGGCCACGGAGCATGGCCTTCCGGGAGCGGACCTCGGATCGGAGAACGTCGTCGAGGTCCAGTCCTTGCCGGTCGTCGCGGCGGACCAGCTCCGGCCCCTGCTCATCCCCCGCTACTTCCAGACGCTGGAGACGACCGACGCCTGGGGCCGTCCGATCGAGATGCGCGCCGACCTGAAGGTTCCCCTGGCGAAGCATTCCATCTGCCTGCGCAGCCCCGGCGCGGACGGCAAGTTCTCGGGCGGTTCCTATCCGGTCGGGATCTTCCCGCCGGACGACGTGGATCAGGACATCGTCTGGTGCGATGGGCGGTTCGTCCGCGAGCCGAAGAAGGCCGCGGCGGAAGCGGCCCAGAAGCCGGCCCGGCCGAACGTCGAGCAGACCCCGCAGGCCGTCACCATGACCAGGATTCGCCTCCTGGGCGGCGGGCTGCTCGCCTGGATCTTCCAGCAGGTGCCCAAGATGGGCATCAATGAATCGGCGCCGGACCCGTCCTACAACCTCCAGTCCTATCCGCTCGCCACGGAAGCGCAGCTCCGGCAGCGGCTCGGCTCGAGCTTCTTCGGCATACCGATGGACACGACCGACGGCTGGGGCCGCCCGCTCGAGATGCGCGTCCATTGGGATGCGCTCCAGGCGAAACACGTCCTCTGCCTGCGCAGCGCGGGGAGCGACGGGAAGTTCTCGGGGGACACGTACCAAACCGCCAGCTTCCCGCCGAGCGCCCAGGACCAGGACATCGTCTGGTGCGACGGATGGTTCGTCCGCTGGCCGGAGGGGGCCTCGCACGACAGGGCCCAGAAGCCCGCCGCCCGGAATTGAGATCCCGGGCCGCCACGCCGGAACGGCCATCCCACCCGGCCGTGCCGACGCGCCACCCCCCGCCTGGGGTTGAAACCCCAGGCTGATCAGAGCCCGCCCTCTCGGGGCGGTCCCCCTCCCGGTGCGCCCTGACAGCCAGGGGAGGGCAAATATCGTAAACTCGCCCCGCGCCCGCACCCATGACTCTCCCCTTCGAATCCTCGACCCGCGACGCCACCACCCTCGAAGGGGTGTTGGAGCGGGTGGTGTTCGCCAACGAGGAGAACGCGTGGAGCGTGGTGCGGTTGCAGGTGGCGGGATCTCGCGATCTGGTCACCGCCGTGGGCAACCTGCTGGGGGTGCAGCCGGGGGAGAACCTGCGGCTGAGCGGCGGGTGGATCAGCGATCCGAAGTATGGCCGGCAGTTCCGCGTCTCCTCCTATGCCACGGTGACGCCGGCGACGGTCAACGGGATCGAGAAGTACCTGGGGTCGGGACTGATCCGCGGCATCGGCAAAGTGATGGCGGCGCGGATGGCGGCGGCGTTCGGCCTCGCGACGCTCGACGTGATCGAGAACCACCCCGAGCGGCTGACCGAGGTCGAGGGGATCGGCCCGAAGCGGCGCAAGGAGATCGTCCGCGCCTGGGAGGAGCAGCGGGAGATCAAGGAGGTGATGATCTTCCTGCAGTCGCACGGCGTCTCCACCCACTACGCGATCAAGATCTACAAGGCCTATGGGGCGCACGCCACCACGCTGGTGCGCGAGAACCCCTACCGGCTGGCGACCGACATCCATGGCATCGGCTTCAAGTCGGCCGACAAGATCGCCGCGGCGCTGGGCATCCCGCCGGACGCGCCGCAGCGGATCGAGGCCGGCACCCTCTATCTGCTGGGCCAGGGGGGAGACCGCGGGCATCTCTACCTGCCCCGGCCGACGCTGATCGAGGAGGCCGAGAAGCTCCTCGGCGCCACCGCGGTCCAGGTGCAGACGGCGATCGCGGCGCTGGCGGAGATGGAGCAGATCGTGGTCGAGCCGGTCCCGGAGTCGCCGGAGCCGGCGATCTACGTCAAGGCGCTCCATTCGGCCGAGGTGGGGGTGGCGGGGCGGGTGCGGGCCCTGCTGATCCAGCCGATGCTGCCGATGGAGATCGACCTCGACCGCGCGCTCGACTGGTTCGAGAAGGCGGAGACGATCGCGCTCGCCCGCCAGCAGCGGCAGGCGATCCGCGCCGGCCTCACCCGCAAGATGCTGGTGATCACCGGCGGCCCGGGCACCGGCAAGACGACGCTGGTGCGGGGGATCGTGAAGATCCTCGACAGGAAAGGCCAGAAAGTGCTCCTCGCCGCCCCCACCGGCCGCGCCGCCAAGCGGCTGGCCGAGGCCACGGGATCCGAGGCGACCACTCTCCACCGGCTGCTGGAGTTCAACCCGCAGACCCGCCAGTTCGACCGCAACCGCGACCATCCGCTCTCCTGCGATCTGCTGATCGTGGACGAGGCGTCGATGCTCGACACCGTGCTCGCCTACCACGTGCTGAAGGCGGTGCCGGACCACGGCCGGCTGATCCTGGTCGGGGACGTCGACCAGCTGCCGTCGGTGGGTCCGGGGCGGGTGCTGGGCGACATGATCCGCTCGGAAGCGGTGGAGGTGGTGCGGCTGACCGAGATCTTCCGCCAAGCGGAGCGGAGCCTGATCGTGGTCAACGCCCATCGCGTGAACCTGGGCTCGATGCCGATCCTGGAGTCGGTGGACAGCGACGGCGATTTCTTCTTCATCGAGCGCAAGGAACCCGAGGAGGTCGTGGAGACGATCGCCCAGCTGGTCGGCAAACGGATCCCGGGGAAGTTCGGCCTCAATCCGGTCGATCAGATCCAGGTGCTGACCCCGATGAACCGCGGCCCGCTCGGCACCGACAACCTGAACGCCGTGCTGCGCGACCTGCTGAATCCGGAGGGCCTGATGGTCACCCGCGGCGGTCACAGCCTGCGGGTGGGCGACAAGGTGATGCAGGTGCGGAACAATTACGATCTGGAGGTCTTCAACGGCGACATCGGCCGGGTGATCGGGATCGACGAGGTCGAGCAGGTCGTGAAGGTGGTGGTGGACAACCGCGAGGTGATCTACGACTTCGGCTCGATCGACGAGCTGACGCTGGCCTACGCCTGCTCGATCCACAAGTCGCAGGGGAGCGAGTACCCCTGCGTGGTGATCCCGCTGCACACCACCCACTACGTGATGCTCCAGCGCAACCTCCTCTATACCGCCCTGACGCGGGCGAAACGGCTGGCGATCCTGGTCGGCGAGGAGCGGGCGCTGCGGGTGGCGGTGGGGAACAAGCGGGTGCGGCCGCGGTTCACGCGGCTGGCGGAGCGGTTGGCGGGGTAGGACAAGAAACCGCCGATCGAAGGGTCTGTTTTGTAGAGACGTGCCCAGCCCGTCCACGACACCCTCTCGGAAGCCACGGGGACGGCGGGACGTCTCCGGCGAAGAGGAATCCTTTCCTTCTTCCACTGCCTGTGAGAAGACCACCGCGACGACCTCTTTGTTCGAGCCGGCCTGCCCAGAAGACGTTTGCAACTGGCGACGGCCAGCCCTCCGGCGGAGACGTCCCGCCGTCCCCGTGGCCTCCGAGAGGGTGTCGTGGACGGGCTGGGCACGTCTCTACAAGCCCTTCGATCAACGGATGTTCCGGCCCTTCCCCCGCAGCCACCCCATCACCCACCCATCCACCCCCATCGACCGCGGGAACGCCACGTGCCCGCCGCCGGCGACCCAGCGGACCTCGAGGCGCGGGGCCGGGAGGTCGAGCGCGGCGCGGACGGCGCGGGCGGGGACCATCGGGTCGTGCTCGGAATTGAAGAGGAGGGCGGGGACGCGCAGGGCGGGGAGGCGCGGGGCCACGCTGGCGCGGGCGTAGTAGTCGGCGGCATCGGCGAAGCCATGACGGGGGGCGACGACGCGGTCGTCCCACTCGCGGATGGACCGGATGCGGCGGACCGCGGCGGCCGGCAAGGGAACGGCCGGCGACGCCACGGGGTACCGGGCGGCGACGGCGTCGTAGATGTCCTTCAAGCCGTTCAGCAGGTAGCTCCGGTAGAGCCAGAGCGGCGGCGCGTCGATCTCCGCCTGGGCGCGGGCGAGGTCGATCGGCGAGCAGATCGCGGCGACGGCGGCGAGGCGGGGGTCCCCCTCCTCGGTCCCCAGGCGCAGGGCGAGATGGCCGCCGAGCGAATAGCCGAGCGCGTAGGCGCGACGGTAGCCTTGCAGCTCCGGGCTGGCCAGGGCGGCGTGGAGGTCGGCGGTCAGGCCGGCGTGGTAGAAGTCCTCTCCCCGGCGGTCCGCGCCGCGCAGGTTCACCCGCAGGGAGGAGACCCCCGCCGCCTCGGCCGCGGCGACGCCGGAGCTCAGGTAGTGACTGTCCGACCCGCCTCCCAGGCCATGGACGAGGATCAGGATCTCGTCGCTCCCCGGCACCTCGCGCAGCACGCCGGTCAGCCGGACCGTGCCCCGCAGCGGATCGGCGACCCCGGTCTCCCAGGGGCGGGAGGCGGGGAGCGGCAAGGGCCGCAGGCGGTGGCGCAGGCTGGGAGCGAGGGTCCAAAGGTGACCACGGATCGACATCGCCACGATGCTACCCGCAAAACGGCTGTCTCAGATGTAAAAGTCCAGCTGTGATTGGCGGTACTCCGTAGTAACAGGCTCGCAATAATGCTGGTCCTGCACTCTACCAAATGAGTCGTAGGAAGTGCCGTGACTCCGGGCAGGCCCCGGAGCAGAATCCGGGCCTTCGGATCCCCGAAGCTCACGGCGGAGCTTTGACCTCAACAGAGGAGAGGAAAACAGATGACGAAGAAGATGTGGAGTGCAGGATTGTTCGCTACCGTGGTGGTCGTGGGAGGCGGTCTGTTCTGGACCGCGACCTCGCGCGCCGCTCTGCCGAGCAGACCGTACCTCAGCAACCCCTGCAATACGTTCGCCGCCATGGACCACTGGCTGAGCATCGCCGCCGGTCCGGTGACCCAGGTTTCGACCCCCGGCTCGCTGACGGCGAATCCGGGCGCGGCCTTCACGACCTCCGATGGTCGCTCGGGCCAGAACATCGACGTCGCCGCCTTGAGCTCGGCCGGTGACGTGAAGGGCGTGGGGACCGTCGACATCGAGTTCGACGCGACCCGCAAGGGCGACCAGAGCACGATCACCGCCAACAAGGCGGGCGCGCAGTTCCCGGCGACGCAGCGGATGAACTTCTACATCACGATGGACGTCAACGGTTCGCAGTACCGCTCGATCAATTCCGTCACGTTGATCAGCACCAACGTCACCAGCACCCCGCCGGCGGTGGGTACCTCCTTCGATCTGGCCGGGCCGGTGGATTTCGAGTCGGTCGACAGTCCGGGCAAGGTCGCCATGACCATGCAGCCGGGCCACGCCGCCACCATCACTGGGCACACGGCGGGCTAGCAGAGGCATTTGCACGAGTCGCGGCCGCTGAAGGTGCTCTCCCGAGAGGACCTTCGGCGGCCGGTCTTCGGGCACGCTCTCCTCTTTACCTACGACATTACCTATGATGACGCCCCTGGACTCCCTCGAGCGACGGATGGCCGCGCTCTTCGTCCTCACCCTCGGCCTGATCGCCTGGCAGGCGCCGCGCACCAAGCCGCTGGTGTCGCCCTGGTACGTCACCGTGCTGAAGCCGGGGGAGCAGGTCTTCCCGGTCGCGGTCCCGAGCGGCGCTCCGCTGCTCCCGCCCGTTGAGCCCGCCGCGCGCCTGGCGTTCCTGAAGCGGCATGCCGTCGACGATCCCGCGGGGGTCCCCGCCGGCTCCTGCGAGGGGTTCGTCCGCATGTCCGCGCAGCACTGGCTGCGCATCCCGCTCTCCCGCGCCCGCCTGGCGATACTGCCGGCGGCACTGCGGCCGGGGAGCTCCGAGTCCTTCCACCAGCTCTACCATCTCGCGCCGGACGCAGATCCCACGGCGCCGATCACGGAGGCCGGGCTGGTCCCGGCCGGCCCGGGTCCCGAGGTCGAGGCCTTCTGCCAGCCATGAGCCCACGCGCCCGCATCCTTCTCCCCCGGTTCCTCCTCGCTCTCGGCCTGGCCGCCCTGGCCGCCTCGGTGGTGTTCTCGGTCCGGCGGGTCGAGAGGCTGCGGATCAGCGCCAACGACCTCGACCTGCTGCCGGCGGGGGCCGAGGTGCTCGACGTCGACAAAGCGGTCCGCGACACCTTCGGCTCGGACGAGCGGGTGATCCTCGCGCTCACCAACTCGCGGCGCGAGGTGACCGATCCCGCGTTCGTCGACGACGTCCGCTTCTTCAGCGACACGATGGGGACCAGCTTCAACATCCGCATGCTGCTCTTCGACCGCCTGACCCGCGCCCGCTACGTGCGGCAGCCGGTGGCGGGCGAGCCCTGGCTCCTGCATCCGCCGGACGGCGGCTGGATCGCGGCGGCGCTGCGCCAGACGGCGATCCGCGGCAAGCTGGGCGCCGGCCGCTCGCGCCATACCGCTTTCCTGGAGGCGCCCGCCCTCTCCGGACGCGGGGTGCGGGACATCGAAGACCAGGCGCGGGAGGCGTTCGCGGCGCTCGACCACCGCCGGCCGGGGGAGTACCGCCTGCGGGTGGTGGGCCGCCAGGTGGTGCTCAACGGTCTGGGGGAGGCGCTGTTCAACGATCTCCAGGTCCTCCTCCCCTGGACGATGCTGATCATCTTCGGCCTGTTCGGCTGGATCTTCCGCTCGCTCTGGATGGCGGCGCTGGCGGTGTTCCAGTCCGGCCTCTGCGTGCTCTACACCATGGCCGCCTTGCAGCTGCTCGGCCATCCGATCTCGATCACCACGGCGATGATCCCGGTGCTCCTGACCGTGCTCGGCATCGCCGACGACCTCCACCTCTACAGCGAGTACCTCCATCTGCGGCAGCAGCACCCGGACGTCCCCACCTTCTCGCTGGTCTGGCGGGGGGTGCGCAAGGTGTTCTTCCCCTGCACCGCCACCACGCTGACCACGGCGATCGGCTTCGCCTCGTTCATGCCCACGGACGTGCCCGGGCTGTGCATCTTCGGGCTGGTGGCCAGTATCGGCGTCTGCTTCTCCTGGCTGCTGACGACGACGGTGGTGCCGGTGTTCCTGGCGCTGGTGCCGATCCGCCGGCTCCCCTCCTGGACGCGGGTGCCGTCGCTGTCGATCCACCCGTTCCTGCTCCGCGGCGCCTTCCCGGTGGTGCTGACGCTGCTGGTGGTGCCGGGGATCGTCCGCCTGCACGTCGACGACGGCTGGTCGCAGAACTTCCGGCCCAACCATCCGATCGTCAAGGACGTCCGCTGGTTCGAGAAGGAGTCGGTGGGCGTCTACCAGTTCGACGTCATGCTCACCCGCAACGACGGCCACGCCTGGACGGAGCCGGGGGCGCTCCGGAGCGTCGAGGCGTTCCAGCAGGCCGTCGACCGGACCCCGGGGGTGACGGTCTCGCTGGCGCTCCCCGACCTCGTCCGCGACCGTGCGTGGGAGCTCGGCGATCCGGGCGCGCAGCGGCCTCCCCTGCCGGCCTCGCGACCGGCCGTCGAGGGGGTGCTGCGCACCTACCGGCTGTTCAACGAGGACGTCTTCCTCCGCCTCTTCCTCGACCGCGGCGCCCGCTCGACGCGGCTGATCTTCGCCACCGCCAAGGACGACTACGGCACCTCGACGAAGGTGCGGCAGGCGCTCGACGCGCGGCTCGCCGAGAGCTTCCCGCCCGGCGCCGGCGGCTCTCCCCCGCTCGTGACGGCGGCGGTCGGCGGCAGCGCCGAGCGGGGCCGGGTGCTGATCCAGTCGGTGACCTCCAGCCAGGGGATCTCGGTGGCGGCGTCGCTGGTGATGTCGTGGGTGACGCTGGGCTTCGCCTCGCGGCAGTGGAAGAAGTCGTTCCGCTGCATCCTGGCGATCGTCTGGGCGCTGCTGCTGGTGCTCGGGGTGGCGGGGTGGGCCGGGGTGCCGCTGGGGGTCGCCTCCTCCTGCTTCCTGGCGCTCGGCATCGGCATCGGGCTCGACTACGGCATCCACCTCGCGTTCCACGGCGACGACGAGAACGAGGACGAGGCGGGCGCGGTCCAGCGGCGCGTGATGACCAACGTCCTGGTGGTCGGCATCGGCCTGTCGGTCTTCCTCCTCTCGGCCAATCCCACGGTCGCCCGTCTCGGCCTGCTGATCGTCCTCAGCATGGTCGCCTCGGGCTATACGGCCATCGTCACCTTCTCCGGCCGGCTGCTGGTCGACCGCGAGCGGCAGCGGCGCGCTCAAGCCCCCGCCGCCCCGCCGCTCGGCCTCGTCAACGAAGAGTCCTAACTAACCCGTCCGGAGCCCTGCCGTTTCATAGGGGGGTGAAACGTTTTCCGGGTTTCGGACGTTATACATATGGAAGCGATGTTGATGGGACCCCTCTACCCAGAAATCCGGATCTCGCTGCGTAGCCGCAACCGCTACGCCGTGGTGAGCGCCATCCGCCAGGGCCTGCGCCGCGCCGGCCGGCCCCCCGCGGAGATCGACCGCTTCAGCCAGGAAGCCCTGCTGATCCAGGACCCCCGCCACCTCGAAGAGCTCTGCGGCCAGTGGGTGCGGCTGGAGAGCGCGGCGAAGGCGTAGGGGGGCGGGACCGCGAGATCCGGATATATCGGAGACGCCCCTCGCAGCAGGAGACGCCCCGACGTTGCAGGCCTTCGAAACGTTTGCGCACATTGTCTGGGGCGTCTCTACGGAACGGTGCCGCAATGGCCGATGGCGGTGATTACGGGGATATCGCAGCGCTAAGCCTCTCGAACATCCCCGTAACCTCCGTCTCCGGCCACGACGCCGACGTTCCGTAGAGACGCCCCAGACAATGTGCGCAAACGCTTCGAAGGCCTGCAACGTCGGGGCGTCTCCACACTGACGTCGTGCAATCCGTCGACGTCGCGCGATCCCCCGCTCGCGATACGCTCTCGGCCGAGGAGGAATCCACCATGAAAGCCATTCGCATCCACAGTCTCGGCGGTCCCGAGGTCCTGCAATACGAGGAGGTCGCCGATCCCAAGCCGGGCGAGGGCCAGGCGCTGCTCCGCGTCGAGGCGGCGGGGGTCAACTTCGTCGACGTCTATTTCCGCACCGGCCTCTACAAGGCGCCGGCGCTGCCGTTCGTGCCGGGGCAGGAGGCGGCGGGGACGGTGGCCGCCGTGGGCCCCGGGGTCAGCGAGGTCGCGGTGGGCGACCGGGTGGCCTGGACGGGCGTGCCGGGGACCTACGCCGAGCTCGCCCTGGCGCCGGCGGCGCGGCTGGTCAAGCTGCCGCCGGGGGTCACCACCCATCAGGGAGCCGCGGCGATGCTCCAGGGGACCACGGCACACTATCTGGCGTGCAGCACCTACCCGCTGAAGCCGGGGGACGTCTGCATCGTCCACGCCGCGGCGGGAGGCGTGGGCCAGCTGCTCTGCCAGATCGCCAAGCTGCGCGGCGCCCGCGTCCTCGCCACCGTCTCGACGGAGGAGAAGGCGCGGATCGCCCGCGCGGCCGGCGCGGACGAGGTGATCCTCTACAGCCATCAGGACTTCTCGGCCGAGGCCAAGCGGCTCAACGGCGGCAAGGGCGTGAACGTGATCTACGACGGCGTCGGCAAGGCGACCTTCGAGAAGGGGCTCGACACCCTGGCGCCGCGCGGCATGATGGTCCTCTTCGGCCAGGCGAGCGGCGCCGTGCCGCCGTTCGATCCCTCGCTCCTCAACCAGAAGGGATCGCTCTACCTCACCCGCCCGTCGATGGCCCACTACATCGCCGACCGCGACGAGCTGATGTGGCGGACGGGGGAGATCCTCGGCTGGATCGCCGAGGGGAAGCTCCGCCTGGCCATCGACCGCGAGATGCCCCTGGCCCAGGCGGCGGATGCGCACCGCGCGCTCGAAGGGCGGGAGACCACGGGGAAGGTGCTGCTGATTCCGTAGGGCAAAAAAAGGGACATAAAGGACCGCAGGGACAGCAAGGACAGCAGGGACCGCAGGGACACGAAAGAAAAACGCCGAAGATCGGCGCTTTCCCGTCTGTGCAGTCTTTGCAGTCCCTTTTGTCCCTGAGAGCTTTCCCTTGACTCGGCCAGGGCGCGGAAACGCGCATTCCAAGGTGTGACGTTCCGCCCGTTTCTTCCGACGGCGGCGTGACCTGGGCCTTCGCCGACGCGGCGGCGTTCATCCACCAGCCGGTCAGCATCCTCGTCGTGGACGCGCACGATCCGAACACCCTCTGGGCCGTCACCCCGCAGGGGATCTACCGCGGCACGAACGGCGGCGCGGCCTGGGTCCAGGAGCTGGTGCTGACCGCCGCCGTCACGGCGCTCGCGCAGAACCCGGCCTCGGGCACCCTCTTCGCCGGCCTCCAGACGGGCGGCATGATCCGTAGCGGCGACGGCGGCGCCACCTGGCAGACGCTCGCCGGCTCGCCCACCTCCTACGGCCTGGCGTTCGACCCGTTCCATGCCCAGACCGTCTATGCCCTTTCGGGCTCGGGGATCTACAAGAGTACGAACAACGGCGCCAGCTGGTCCAAGGCCGCCAACGGGCTGCCGGGCATCGGCCTGACGGCGCTCACCGCCGATCCCCACACGGGGACCCTCTATGTCGCCACCGCCAGCCAGAACCCCGGCCAGATCGTCTTCCGCAGCGACAACGGCGGCGCGAAATGGACCCCGGTGGACGGCAAGCTCCCGGGATACACCTACATCCTGGCGGCCGACCTGGGGACGAAGAAGGCGCTCTGGGCGTTCTCCGGCGGCCATCTCTTCCGCAGCCCCGATCAGGGCGCGACGTGGCAGCTCGCCGAGACCGGGCTTCCCCCCATCGACTTCATCCTCACCCTGCTGCCCGGCGCCTCCGGGACCCTGGCGGGAACCCCCTCCGGCCCCTACCGGAGCGCCAGCCAGGGGCGTACCTGGCAGAAGTCGAGCCAGGGGCTGCAGGCGATCCCGATCTCCGGGCTGGCCCTCGACACCCTCCGGCCCGCCCGGCTCTGGACGTCGGCACAGTCCGGCGAGGTCTATCGCACCATGACCGCCGGCGCCCAGTGGACCCAGCTCCCTGGCGCCCCGACACCAGACGAGGCGACCGGACCGCTGGCCTCGGACCCGGAACGTCCCGGCACCGCCTATCTGGGCCAGGCGGGAGGGGTTGCCCGCACCACCGACGCCGGGAATCATTGGAGCGGCGTGAGCAACCTCACCTGCTTCCTGCCGGAGCAGATCGCCGTCGATCCGCTGGACTCCTCCCTGGTCTATGCCGCCGGCGACTTCTTCGATACGGGGTGCGGGCTGCTTCCCGGCGCCTGCGCCAGCTTCCGGAGCGACGACGCCGGAGCGAGCTGGACGTGCATCCGGGTCGCGCAGTTCCTCGCCCCCGACCCCTTCCAGGCCTCGCGGGTCTACGGCCTCGCGGGTGAGAACGTCGAGGTGAGCGACGACCGCGGCGCCACCTGGACGCTACAGTCCAGGAACGTCGACTTCACCTTTCTGGTCGCCGATCCGCACCGGCCCGGCACGCTCTGGGCGATCGGACCGGACGGCCTCTTCCGCAGCGACGACAGCGGGCAGACCTTCACCCCTTCGGGCGCGGGCATCCCGGCGGCCGCCCAGCTCACCACGCTGGCGCTCGATCCCGTGGACCCCGACGTCCTCTACGCCGGCGCGCTCCAGCGCGTCTTCAAGAGCACCGACGGCGGCGCCACCTGGACGCCGCTGAGCAAAGGACTGGCGGGGGTGAACGTGCGGTTCCTGGTGATCGATCCCCGCGACCGCAACACCCTCTACGCGGGCACCGACGAGGCCGGGGTGATGAAGATCCGGCAGTCGGGGGAGTAGAACGCCCCTTCGGGGCGAGCCCTCACTCTCCCAACCCTCTCTCTCCCGGCCTCCCCCCCATCCACCGGGAGAGAAAGGGCTAAAACCCGAATCACGTTTCGATTTCTTCTTTCTAACCACTCCCTCTTCTCCCGGCGGGCGTGGGGGAGGCCGGGAGAAGAGGGGCGGGGTGATGAGGGTCAACGCCGCAGACAGGGTGCCGTTGGCCGTCGAGGCAATTCCTGCATCTCAAATCACCCGCTCGTTCCCCCCGTCCACCGGGATCCACGCTCCCGTCGTCTTGGCGAAACGGGGGCCGCAGAGCTCGGCGGCCAGCTCGGCGACGTCGCGGCTGGTGACCTCGACCCGCAGGACGTTGTTGCGCCGGTACTCCTCGACCGCGAGGCCATAGGCGGCGGCGCGGGAGGCGAGCACCTCGTCGGTCCAGACGCCGGTATCGAAGACGGCGTTGGGATGAAGGATGTTGACGCGGATGCCGTCCTGCCCCCATTCGAGGGCGGCGACGCGGGCCAGCTGGTGGAGGGCCGCCTTGGAGGCCGAGTAGGCGGCGGCGCCGGGTCCCGGGGCGGGCACGTTCTTCGACCCGATCACCACCACCCGCCCTCCCGCCGGCGCCAGCTTCAGGAACGGATGGCCGAGACGCAGCAGCAGAAGGTTGGCGTCGAGGTTCACCCGCATCACGCGATCCCACTCGGCCAGCGGCAGATCGGCGATCTTGCGGGCGGCCGGGAAGATCCCCGCGTTCAGCACCAGCAGGTCGAGCCCGCCGAACGCCGAGATCCCCCGCGCCAGCGCCGCCGCGACCTCCGCCTCGACGGTGACGTCGCAGCGGAGGCCGAGGAAATCCTTGCGGGCCGGCAGCTCGCCGATCTTGGAATCGATATCCAGACCCACCACCGCCGCTCCGCGCGCCAACAGGGCCTCGACCGTGGCGCGGCCGATCCCGGAGGCGGCGCCGGTGACCAGCGCCACCTCGCCCGCGAAGAGCGCCGGCTTGCCGGCCTGGGCCAGCTTCGCCTGCTCCAGGTCCCAGTACTCCATGTCGAACAGGTCGCGCGCCGGCAGCGCCCGGTAGCCGCCGAGCTGCTCGGCCCGCTCGATGATGTCCATGGTGTGCTGGTAGATCTCGGCGGAGATCGCGGCGTCCTTCGCCGACCGCCCCGCCGTCACCAGGCCGAGCTCGGGATCGAGGATCACCCGCGGCGCCGGATCGAGCATCGTCTTCGGCGCGGCGGCGTGGGGGGCGTGCTCGTCGAAATAGGCGCGGTAGGCAAGGACGTACCCGTCGACGTCGCGGCCGATCAGCGGCAGCCGCTTGGTGCGGATGACGTGGTCGGGCGTCGCCGGCCCCTGGGCGATCCGCGCGACGTCCTCGCGGCGGGTGAAGGCGAGGCTGCGCGGGTCGCGATGCGAGGCGAGGACCATGGGGAACCCCGCCGCGCGCGAGACGTCGTGGCGGAGGCGGGCGATCTCCAGGGGCTCGGGCTCGGACGGGGATCCCTGAAACGGACCCAGGCTCCAGGCGCCGCGCCGCTCCAGCAGCCGCTCGGCGCGGCCGACGAGGTCGATCATCCGCTCGTAGGACTCCCGCGCCGTGGCGCCGAAGGAGAAGATGCCGTGGTTCAGCAGCACCATGCCGATCGTCTCCGGACCGGCCAGGGCCGGGAAGCGCTCGGCGCAGAGGCGGGCGAGGTCGAAACCAGGCATGACGTAGGGGATCACCACGACCGCATTGCCATATACCTCGCGGACCAGCGCCTCCCCCTCGGGATTGTCGGTGAGCGTGACCACCGCGTCGGCGTGGGTGTGGTCGACATACTTGAAAGGGAGCACCGCGTGCAGGATCGCCTCGACGGACGGGGTGGGCGCGGCGGCCAGGGTCATCGCCGTCCGCAGCTCGTTGACCATCTCGGGATCGGAAAGGCGGGAGAGCGTCGCCAGCCGCGCCGCCGGAGCCAGGCGCACCGGCGAGAATCCCGCGGCCGCGATCGTCTCCAGGTCC
>DATBAW010000259.1:0-4493 GCA_036271335.1 Thermoanaerobaculia bacterium | reverse complement strand
GGCGACTCCGTCCTCGGCCTGGTCACGGCCGAGTGGCTCTACGCCAATCACCCCGAGCTTCCCGAGGGAGAGCTGTCGAAGCACAAGGCGCAGCTGGTCAGCCGCGACAGCCTGGCCCGTTACGCGCTGGAGCTGGAGCTGGGGCCCGCGCTGCGCATCGGGGTGGGGGAGGACCGCTCGGGAGGGCGGACCAAGGCCTCGCTGCTCGCCGACTCGATGGAGGCGGTGTTCGGCGCCGTCTACCTCGACGGCGGCCTGGAAACGGCGCGAAAGACGATCCTGCCGATGCTGGAGGAGGTCTTCCTGGCGCGCTCGCGGCAGGCGGTGACCGATGCCAAGACCCAGCTCCAGGAGGTCGCCCAGGCGCTCGGCTGGGAGCTGCCCGACTACCGGCTGACCGATTCCCTCGGGCCCGACCACAGCAAGACCTTCGTCGTCGAATGCTGGCTCGACGGCGCGCTCGGCGGCCGCGGCGAGGGGCCGAGCAAGAAGGTGGCCGAGCAGCGGGCCGCCGCCGACGCGCTCGCGAAGCTGCCCGAGAGGTAGGGCCGGGGAGGTGAAGGATTGGAGTACAATCCCGCCCCCATGAGCGAAGTCACGTCGGTAACTACAATTCGAGAGCTGTCCCGGCACATCGGCGAAGTCGTCGAGCTGCGGGGATGGATCGACAATAAGCGTTCCAGCGGCAAGATCGCCTTCCTCCAGGTGCGGGTCACGGGCGGCGTCGTCCAGGCGGTGGCCGGCCGCAAGGACGTCTCCGAGAAGGACTGGGAGGAGATCGAGCGCGCCACCCAAGAGTCGACCGTCCGCGTCACCGGCACGGTCAAGGAGGACAAGCGGTCGCCGAGCGGCGTCGAGATCCAGTGCTCGGGGTTCGAGCTCACCTACCTGACCCCGGACTATCCGATCACCCCCAAGGAGCACGGCACGGCGTTTCTCATGGAGCACCGCCACCTCTGGCTGCGTTCCAGCCGCCAGCGCTCGTCCCTGCGGGTGCGCAGCGAGGTGGAGCAGGCGATCCGCGACTTCTTCTACGAGCGCGAGTTCACCCTGATCGATTCGCCGATCCTCACCCCCGCCGCCTGCGAGGGCACCTCGACCCTCTTCGAGACCGACTATTTCGGCGACAAGGCCTATCTCTCGCAGTCCGGCCAGCTCTACCTGGAGCCGGCCGCGGCGGCGCTCGGCAAGGTCTACTGCTTCGGTCCGACCTTCCGGGCCGAGAAGTCGAAGACCCGCCGCCACCTGATGGAGTTCTGGATGGTGGAGCCCGAGGTCGCCTTCCTGGAGTTCGAGGGGCTCTGCGCCCTCGCCGAGGAGTTCGTCGGCTATCTGGTGGCGCGCGTCCTCGACCGCGCCCGGGAGGAGCTGAAGATCCTCGAGCGCGACACCTCGAAGCTCGAATCCGTGGTGCCGCCGTTCCCTCGCATCACCTACACCGAGGCGATCAAGATCCTCAACGATCAGGGGAGCTCCATCGCTTGGGGCGAAGACTTCGGCGCCGAACACGAGACGCTCCTTTCCGCCGGTCACGACCGGCCACTGATGGTCACCAAGTTCCCAGCGTCGTTCAAGGCCTTCTACATGCAGCCCGATCCGGAGAACCCCGAGGTCGTGCTCGGCCTCGACCTCATCGCCCCCGAGGGCTACGGCGAGATCATCGGCGGCAGCCAGCGCATCCATGATCACGACCTGCTCTTGCAGCGCATCCAGTCGCACAACCTCCCGGTCGAGGCCTTCCAGTGGTACCTCGACGTGCGCAAGTACGGCTCGTACCCCCACAGCGGCTTCGGCATGGGGCTTGAGCGCTTCGTGGCCTGGATGACCGGCGTCACTCACCTGCGCGAGACGATCCCGTATCCGCGGATGCTGTACAAGATCTACCCGTAAAGAGCGATCTTCAGGGGCGCCGTGAAATCCAACCGCGCTCTCACCTGGGCCGCCTTCGCGGTGCTCATCGTGGTCTGGGGCACCACCTGGGCGGTGATCCGGGTGGGCCTGCGGGGGATCCCGCCGATCACCGGGGTGGCGCTCCGCTTCACCCTTGCCTCGGCGGTGCTGCTGGCGTTCGTGCCGGTCTTCGGCGTCAAGCTGGGCCGCGCTCCCTACGAGCGGCGCCTCTGGTGGGCGAACGCCTTCCTCAGCTTCACCATCCCGTACGGGATCCTCTACTGGGCGGAGCAGTGGCTGCCGTCCGGGCTCGCGGCGGTCATCTTCGCCACCACGCCGCTGATCACTGCCATCGCGGGCCACTTCCTCCTGCCGGCGGAGCGGCTGACGGCGCGCGCCGTCGGCGGTGTTCTGGTGGGATTCACCGGCGTCGCGGTGATCTTCTCGCAGGACTTCCATGCCCTCGGTGGCGCCCAGGTGGCGAAGGCGGCGGCGGTGATGCTGATCGCTCCGCTCTGCGCCGCCTTATCGAACGTGGTCGTCAAACGCTGGGGGGGCGGCGTCCATCCGATCTCGATCGCCGCCGTGCCGATGGGGATCACCGCGCTGATCATGGGACCGCTGGCCTGGATCGTGGAATCCGGCCGCGCCGTCACCTTCAACACCCCGACGGTCCTCTCGATCGTCTATCTGGCCCTCTTCGGCTCAGCCATCCCCTTCACCCTCTTCTTCTGGCTGCTCCGGCGCCAGTCCGCCACCAGCATGGCGATGGTCAACTACGCGACGCCGATCCTGGCGGTCGCCCTCGGCACGTTCCTTCTCGACGAGCCGTTCACCCTCCGGCTCGTCGTCGGCTCGGTGCTGGTGCTGGTGGGCGTCGCGATCGCGCTCTGGAAACCCCGATGACTATCTTTCGAGAGGAGAACCATGGACTCGAACTGGACACAAGGCCCTGGCAGGCTCGGCATGCTGCAACCTCTGCTCGGCCGCTGGAAGACGTCGGCCGGCTCCGACATGGGGCCGGTCCGCTGCAGCCGCAATTTCGAGGCGGTCCTCGGTGGCGCCTACATCCGGCTGGAGGCCCGCTGGGAATTCGGCGGGTCCGCGCAGGTCTACGAGGAGGAGGCCCTGATCGGCGCCGGCGACGACGGCAAGATCGTCTTTTGGTCCTTCACCTCGGACGGCAAGCGCTCCCAGGGCACCGAGGCCGACGTCACCGACCTGCACCCGGAAGCCGTTGGCTTCGAAGCCCGGATGCCCGCCGGCCTCGCCCGCATGGCCTACTGGCCGGATGAGGATGGCGGTTTCGTCTTCGTCGTGGAATCCAGGGAACCCGCGGGATGGAACCGGTTCGTGGAGCACCATTACCGGCGGGCGTGAGGCACGGTACAATCGCTGCCATGACACAGCTACTTCAGCAGGCTCTGGCGGAAATCGAGAAGCTTCCCGTGGCTACTCAGAATGCCGTGGCCGCTCGCATCCTGAGCGACTTGGCGGATGACACGGCCTGGACCGCCAGCTTTGACGCGACTTCCGCCGAGCAATGGGACCGTTTGGCCGCTCTCGCCCACCAGGAGATCGCGAACGGCGAGACAATCCCACTGGAGGATGTTTTCCCTCTCAAGGTTTCCAAGGATTGAGATCGAGCGTCTCGAAGAATTTCCGGAAGAAGCTCGACCAGCTTCCTGCCGTTGTTCAGGAACAAGCGGCACGAGCCTATGCGCTGTGGCGCTCGGATCCCCACCATCCCAGCCTTCAGTTCAAAAGGGTCAGCCTGAACCAACCCATCTATTCCGTCCGCATTGGAATCGGACATCGAGCTCTGGGCTTGAGAACAGACGAGCAGATTTACTGGTTCTGGATCGGTTCGCACGCCGAATATGACGAGCTTCTAAGGCGGCTTTGAACTTAGTCGTGCCGGTCCACATCATCTGTTCCCGAGTCACGGTCGTCGCTCGAAGCGCTCCCGGGTCTCATGAAAGATCTTCCAGCGTTCCTGGGGTTGCAGAGCTCCAGCGAACGGGCTCGATTGCCGCAGCTCTTCGGCGAGCTCGCTCCGTTCGATCAGAAAAGCGGTGATCGAGGAGAGGTCGCCCGCGAGGATCTCCGCCCACCTTTGGGCGTAGAAGGGCGCTCTGGCGCCGGCGGACATCCAGGTCTCTACCCGCTGGCGGGCGTTGGCGAGGATTTCCGGCTGGCGTCGCATGCGCTCGGCGATGGCGCCGTGATAGGCGATGCTCCTCTCTTTCGCCAGCCGGTGGGGGTCCATGGGCGAAACGGTAGCATGGGGCCGGGCGGGAAAGAATAAAAAAGAGCCTGGGACGTGAAGCCCCAGGCTCTTTGGCGATCGGCCTTTGCCCTTGGGATCAGGCCGCCGTCCGCCGCCGCAGCTTCCACATCGCCAAGGCGCCGAGCAGCATGGCCAGCGCGATCAGACCCCAGGTGCCGAGGGTCGGGATCGCCCCGATGGCGAAGATCAGCGTGAACCTCGTCGGGTCGTTGTTGTCGCCGGCGTTGCCGTTGTGGTCCGGATCGGGGTCCGGGCCGTTCTGCGACAGGTCGGTGACGGTGACGCCGCCCGGGCTCTGGCCGCTGGCCTCGAC
>DATBAW010000258.1:0-2105 GCA_036271335.1 Thermoanaerobaculia bacterium | reverse complement strand
GCCAGCCGCTGCCCCGGGAGCGTGGGATCGAGCGGCACGTACGCCGCACCCGCCTCCAGCACGCCGAGCAGGCCGGTGATCATCGCGAGCGAGCGCTCCAGCAGCACGCCCACCCGGCCGTCCGGCTTCACGCCGAGCCTGGCCAGATGGCCGGCCAGTTGGCGGGCGCGGTCCACCAGCTCGCGGTAGGTGACCTGCTCACCCTCGTCCACCGCGGCCACCGCGCCGGGCGTCCGATCGGCTTGCGCCGCGACCAGCTCATGCAGGGTGTGGCCGCGCGGGTAGCCCACCGCCGTGTCGTTCCATTCGGCCAGGAGCTGGTGGCGCTCGCCGGCAGCGAGGAGGGCGATCTCCGCGAGCGGCCGTTGCGGCTCGGCCAGCACGCCGGAGAGGAGCCGCTCGAGATGTCCGCCCAGGCGGACCATCGTCGAAGCCTCGAACAGATTCCGGCTGTATTCGAGCATGCCGATCAGGCCCTCCGCGAGCTCCCCGAAGCTGCAGGTCAGCTCGAATTTCGCGACCTCCAGCCCGGTGGCTTCCGGGATGATCTTGATGCCGGGATGCCTGAGCGCACCCTTGGGGGTGTTCTCCATGGTGAACATCACCTGCGCCAGCGGCGGCCGGCTCAGGTCCCGCTCCGGCGCGAGCTCCTCGACCAGGCGCTCGAATGGCAGCTCCTGGTGCGCGTAGGAGGAGAGCGTCGTCTCGCGCACCCGGGTGAGGAGATCGCTGAAGCTCGGATTGCCCCCGAGGTCCGTCCGCAGCACCAGCGTGTTGACGAAGAAGCCGATCAGCGGTCCGAGCTCCGCCCGGGTGCGGCCGGCGATCGGCGTCGCTACCGCGAGATCGTCCTCGCCGGTGTAGCGCTGCAAGACGGTGAGGAAGCCGGCCAGCAGCGTCATGAAGAGCGTCGCCTCATGGCGGCGGGAGAGCGCCTGAAGCTCTGAGAGCGCCGCCGGATCCATGAGGAAGGTCCGCCCGGCTCCCCGCGTGCTGCGGACCGCCTGTCGCGGGTGGTCGGCCGGCAGCTCCAGGACCGGCGACATGCCTGCCAGCCGGCTGCGCCACCAGCCGAGCTCCGCCTCCAGAAGCGCTCCGGACAGCCGGCGGCGTTGCCAGACGGCGAAATCCGGATATTGCACGGGAAGCTCCGGCAACGGGCTCGGCTGGCCGGCGAGAAACGCCGGATAGAGCGCTCCGATCTCGTTCACCAGCACACCCATCGACCAGCCGTCGGTCACGATGTGGTGCATCTCGAGAAGGAGCAGGTGCTCGTCGTCCGCGCATCGGAACACGCAGCCGCGCAGCAGAGGTCCCTTTTCGAGGTCGAACGCCAGGCGGCTCTCCAGCGCGGACATCCGCCGGATCTCTGGATTCCGCCGTGCGGCCGGCAGGGCGCCGAGGTCGACCATGGGCAGCCGCGGCACGAAGCGAGGCGCGATCACCTGCACCGGCTCGCCGTCCTCGGTGGCGGCGAACGTGGTGCGCAGGGCCTCATGGCGGTCGGCCACGCCCGCGAGCGCAAGAGCCAGAGACGGCAGGTGGAGAGTCCCGAGGATGCGCGTCGCCGACGGCAGGTTGTAGACCGGATCGCCGGGATGCAGACGGTTCAGGAACCAGAGCCGGAGCTGGCTGAACGAAAGAGGGAGCGGAGCGAGCCGGTCCTCCCGGGGCTCGATGCGATCCGTTCCCCCCTCTGCCTGCCTCTTCTTGCGCAGAAGGTCAAAAAGGACCGCCCTCTTGGCGGAAGAAAGTCCAGAGAGCTTGTTCTGCGTTTGAGTCATCGGTCGCCTATCTCCTCGCGAGCTCCTGCCGCGATGGAGAAACAGAGATGATAGACGATCCGGGCGCGCCAGAGCCCCCGCGTCCGGCGCACGCGAGCCGTGGTTCAGGCGCTCAGTCGACGAAGACCGAAGCGGCGTTCGATCCTCCGCAGGAGGAGCTCGGCCTCGCCTTCCTGCCGGCCCTCCTCAAGCCACTGCTGTGGCCACTCCTGCACGGTCTCACGCTACCTGTTCACTACCTATTTCCAAGCATTGATTACCTAACCTATGTAGGTTCAATCGTTTACGACACTCCCTCCCGCCTCTCCCGTGAGGGAGGGG
>DATBAW010000257.1:0-4748 GCA_036271335.1 Thermoanaerobaculia bacterium | reverse complement strand
ACCTTGACCGGTCCGTTCCGGTCGACGGAGGAGACCAGAGTGTTGGGCGAGGACTGAAGGCGCACCGAGCCAGCCAGGAAACGGATCCGTCGCTCCAACTCGTCCGGCTGGAAGCTCTGATTGGAAAAGAAGTCGAAATCTTCCGACGTCCGGTGTCCCAGCCGCAAAGCCAGAGCGGTCCCGCCATAGAGCACGAAATCTGACGGGATTTCGGATAGCTCAGGCCAAAGAGTGCGTTGGGCGGGGGGCAGGATGTCGAGGCGGAAGTTCATGGGATGAACCTTCATTGTACCGCTTGCGGCGAAGAGGCATCCTCCTGGGACCGCCGGCGTCCCGCCGGCTCTAACTCGAGCTAACTAAAAGCGAAGTTAGAGCCGGCGGGGACGCCGGCGGTCCCAGGAGGGTGGGGAGACTCTTTAATTTTTGTAGAACCGCGCCCCCCGCCCCGCCATCTCGCGCAGTAGATTCGCCGGCCGCAGCCGTTCGCCGTGGCGTTCGGCGTAGCGGTCCAGCGTCTCCACGACCCAGGGGAGGCCTTGGCGGTCGGCTTCGCGGAGGAGGCCGCCGCGGAAGGGCGGGAAGCCGAAGCCGAAGATGACGCCGATGTCGATGTCCGCGGGGTTGGTGATGATCTTCTCTTCGATGCAGCGGGCGGTCTCGTTGAGCATCTGCAGCCAGCAGCGCTCGGTGACCTCCTGATCGGAGATCGGCGCCTCGCGCCAGCCGAGCAGCGGGTAGACGGCGGGGTCGACGCGCTTGCTCCCCTTCTTCCCTTCCTTCTCCTCATAGAGATAGAAGCCGCGCTTCCCCTTCCGGCCGGTCCGGCGGTCGGCGATCATCCGCTCGAAGATCGGCGGCGGCGCCACGCGATCGCCCAGGGCCTCGTGCACGACCTCGCTGGCGTGGCGGGCGACGTCCAGGCCGACCTCGTCGAGTAGCGCGAAGGGGCCCACCGGCCAACCCCAGCGGGTCATCGCGTGATCGACTTTCTCGATGTTCGCCCCCTCGGTGAGCATCCAGGCGGCCTCGTTGAGCATGGCGCCGAGGACGCGCGAGGTGAAGAAGCCGGGACCGTCGCCGACCACGATCACGGTCTTCCCCATCGTCCGCCCCGCCGCGACGGTGGTCGCCAGGGTCTCCTCCGAGGTGCCGGGGTGGCGGATGATCTCCAGCAGGGGCATCTTGGCGACCGGGCTGAAGAAGTGCATTCCCACCACTCGCTCCGGGCGGCTGCTGGCCTCGGCGATGCGGGCGATCGGGATCGTCGAGGTGTTCGAGGCGAAGATCAGGCTGGGCGGAGCCACCGCCTCGGTCTCGCGCAGGACGGCGCGCTTGACGTCCAGATCCTCGAAGACGGCCTCGACCACGAAGTCGGCGCGCCGGAGGTCGTGGTAGTCGACGGTCGGCAGGATCCGCGCGAGGTCGGTCTTGGCCTCGGCCTCGGTGGCGCGGCGGCGCTGGACGCGGTCGCGGAACTGCTGCTGGCAGAAGGCGAGGCCGCGGCCGAGGGAGGGGAGGTCGCGGTCCTTGAGGACGATCCGCACCCCCTTCTGCGCCAGCACCTGGGCGATCCCCGCGCCCATGAAGCCGGCGCCCAGCACGCCCACCGTGTCGACGGGGCGGGCGGCGCGGGCGATCTTGGCGGCGCGGGCCTCGACCTCGTTCTTGGCGAAGAAGATGGAGATCAGGTTCTTGGCGATCTCGGAGGTGACCAGCTCGGCGAAGGCGCCGGCCTCCAGGTCGAGGGCGCGGCGAAGCGGCAGCTTCAGCCCCTCGCGCACGATGTCGATCGCCACCAGCGGCGCCGGATAGTGGCCGCCGGTTTTCGCCATCACGCCGGCACGCGCCTTGTCCCAGACGACCGGACCGCCCAGCGGGGTCCGCGAGAGGAAGTCGCCGGCGCGGGCGGCGAAGGCCTTCTTGGCCGGCTTGACCTCGCTCGTCCCGCCGGCGGCATCGCGCACGGCGCGCTCGGCGGCGGTCCGCAGGTCGGCGGGGTGGCAGGTGTCGTCCACCAGGCCGAGACGGCGGGCCTTGCGGGCGTCGAGCTGCTTGCCGGTGAGGATGAGGTCGAGGGCGTCCGGCACGCCGATCAGCCGCGGCAGCCGCTGCGTGCCGCCGAGGCCGGGGAGCAGCCCGAGCTGCACCTCGGGCAGGCCCAGCCTGGTCTTCGGATGCTCGGTGGCCACCCGCCGTTTGCAGGCCAAAGCCAGCTCCAGACCGCCACCCAGACAGGCACCGTGGATGGCGGCGACCGTCGGGAAGGGGAGCGCGCACAGGCGCTCCATCAGCTCGTGGCCGCGCTGCAGCATGGCGTGGACGTCCGCCAGGTCGGTCAACGCCAGCAGCTCCTCGAGATCGGCGCCGGCCACGAAGCCGTCGGTCTTACCCGAGTAGATCACCAGCCCCTCGGGACGCTCGCGCTCCAGATGGGAGATCTGGCTCTCGAACCACTCGAAGAGGCGCGTCGAGAGGGTGTTGACCTTCTTCCCCGGATCGTCGAGGCGGAGCCAGGCGATGCCATTTTCGAGAGAGAGGGCGCCGGGAGCGGAAGCGGTCTGCGGGCGGGGGTCGGCTTCGATGAGGGTCATGGACGGCATCGTAGGGAGGAATGCCGCAGTGTGTCAAGAACATGCCGCGGTGCGCGAAGACGGGGCCGTCCCGTCTTTTCACAAACAGGGGCCGCCGTTCTATGCTAAAGGGAGCGAATTGCGAGGCCATGCATGAAAAGAATCTTGCTGACCATCATCTCCGTTGCCCTGTTCCTCACGGCTGCGGCCGCGGCGGTGCCTCTGCCGGCTGGCCCGAACTTCCTGGTCAATCAGGTTACTGAGCTCTCCCAGAGCCGGCCGGCCGTCGCCCAGGACGCAGGCGGGAACTTCGTGATCGCCTGGCTGGACGAGGGTCTTTCCCCAGCCCCCGCGACGATCAAGATCCGTCTCTTCACCGCGTCGGGAGCCGCCGCCAGCGATGAGATCGTCGTCGCCAACCTGTCCCCCTTCTTCAACTCCCCTCCCCGCGTGGCCGTGACGCCCCTGGGCGAGATCGCCGTCGTCTGGGAGGACCGTCAGGTCGTCTACCTGCGGCGGTTCGACCGCCTGGGACAGGCGAAGGGAGACGCGGCCGCAGTCTCCCATTCGCCCTATTTCTCGAGCCACACTCCGGACGTCGGCCTGGACGACGCCGGCAACGCCTTCGTCGTCTGGGCGGCCTCCGAGATCGACGGCGACCGCATCCTCCTGCAACGTCTGGATGCCGACGACCAGCCACTGGGCCTGCTCGAGCCGATCAACCCGCCGGCTCCCTTTCTCCGCGACACTCCGCGGCTCGCCATGAACGTGGCAGGCAGCCTGCTGGTGAGCTGGAACGACGGCCGCCTGGTGACCGGCGACATCTGGGCACGCCGGTACGACGGTCCGAGCCATGCCTGGAGCCCGGCGGTCCAGATCAACCCGCTCACCAATGGAGTGCAGGAAGGGAGCGCTCCCCTCCTCTTCTCCCAGGGGGACGGCGCGGTGATCTACAACGATTTCTCGGCGCAGCAGATCCTCGTCCGCCGTCTCGACGCCACGGGAGCCCTCGTGGGCGACCCGATCAAGATCGGCGATCTGGACCAGGCGAGCCCGTTCTCGCCAGGCGCCGCGACCAGTCAGGACGGCGTCACGCTCGTCACCTGGCTGAAGGGCAGCCAGCAGCAGCCGCTGGTCCACGCCAGGCCCTTCGATTCCTCCTGGAGCCCTCTCGGCGAGGAGGCCGTGGTGAGCTCGCCGGCGGACGACTCCGAATACGAGCCCGCGGTCACGACGGGAGCGGCGGGGAGCTTCGTCGTCGCCTGGACGAGCAGCGGTCCACCGCCCCCGCCGTTTTCCGTGCCTTCCATCCTCGATGGCCGCGATGGCAGCCAGCTCGGCGTCTTTGCCCAGCGCTTTCAGACAACCCCCATCGTCACTCCTCCTCCCGCCTGTGTCCCGACGGCCGCGACGCTCTGCCTCCTCGACCGGTTCCAGGTGCGGGTGAGCTGGCAGAACGGCGGCACCATGGGCGCCGGCCAGACCGTGCCGCTCACCGTCGAGACCGGCGCCTTCTGGTTCTTCGACCCTAACAATCTCGAGCTGATGATCCAGGTGCTCGATACCCGCGCCGAGAACGGCTACTTCGAGGTCCACTACGGGGCGGTCTCCAACGTGGATTTCACGGTGACCGTCACCAACGTCAGGACCGGCGATGAGCGGACGTACCACAACCCCGGCGGCGTGTTCGGCAGCGTGGCGGACGATCAGGCCTTCGCGGAAGCGCCGCCGACGCCGGGCGGGGTGCCGCCGCCAACTTTTCCGCCGCCGCCCGCCGCCGGACGCTGCACCCCCACGGCGACGGTCCTCTGCGAGCTGAGCCGCTTCGCGGTGACGGTGGATTTCGTCGATCCGGCCACCGGCGCGACGAAGCCGGCACAGGCGGTACCGGTCACCGGCTCCTCGGGAGCGTTCTGGTTCACCGACATCCTCACTCCGGAACTGCTCGTGAAGGTGCTCGACGGCCGCGGCCTCAACCACTACTTCTGGGTCTTCTCCGGCGCGCTGACGGACCAGGCGTACACGCTCACCGTGACGGACATGGTGACCGGAACGAAGAAGGTCTACCCGAACGCCGCCGGCCATCTCGGCGGCGTCGCGGACACCCGGGCGTTCCGGGCGCGCACGGTTCCCAGCCACTGATCAGGAGACCCTCACATGAGAACCTCGCTCGCCGCC
>DATBAW010000256.1:0-13807 GCA_036271335.1 Thermoanaerobaculia bacterium | reverse complement strand
GCGACCCAGTAGCGGCCGTCGTCGGTCAGGCCCTGGAAAGTGTAAAACAGAGCGTCGTTCGCCACCGGAACGTTGTCCTGGGCGTAGGCGGTGACGAAGGCGAAGCCCTTGCCGCCGTGGAACGGCAGGAGCTTCACTCGTGTCTTGAGCACCTGGGCGGCGTCGGGAGGCGGCAGGATGGGGATCTCTCCCGATATCGCCGTCGTCCCCTTCCGCAGCAGCGCTCGCAGGGCGTCCACCGGATTGCCTTTTCCTTGTCCTGATTTCACGAACAGCTGGCGGAAGGCCGGCGCGTCGTAGATCACGACCTGCCGGTGGGACGAACCGACGTCGTCCGGCAGCTTGTCGTCGTCGAAATGGAAGCGGACGTTCGCCGCTTCTGCTCCCAGGCCAGGCTCGGGCTCAGGAGGCAGCGGAATGGCCGGCCGCGTCTCGCCGCGTACGCTTTTCGCCAGCCCCTCGAACGTGAAGTGAACGCGCTCCGGCGTGAGCCCGGGAGCAGGCTTCGGCATCGCCGGTGCGGCGCCGGCGAGCGGCAGGCTGAGGGTGCAGAGCGCGAAAAGAGCGCAAGCGGTGAGGCTTCGAGTCATGTACGGTTCCTCCAGAAGTCTCCAGGATCATATCCGGCCACCGAAGACTCCGCTCCGGACAGGCTACTTGCGTGAGCTGGGCTCGCGATCTTATGATGTCAAAACATATTCCGGCCGCCTATGAACCCTGTCAAGAGCCTCACTCCCTCGCAGCTCTCGGACTTTCTGCTCAACGTGGCGGTGGTCCGTCCCGTGTTTATCTGGGGGCCACCCGGGATCGGCAAATCGAGCCTGGTCGCGCTTTTCGCCGAGCAGCTCGCCCTGCCCTGCGTGTCGCTGCTCGGCAGCCAGCTCGCGCCGGAGGACCTGATCGGCGTGCCGCAGATCGAGGGCGGCGTCAGCCGGTTCTGTCCGCCGGCTTCGATCGCTCGCCGCGAGCCCTACTGTCTCTTCCTCGACGAGCTCAACGCCTGCTCCCACGAGGTGCAGAAGGCCTTCTACAGCCTGATTCACGAGCGGCGGATCGGCGAGTACCAGCTGCCGGCAGGATCGATCGTCATCGGCGCCGGCAACCGGGCGCAGGACAGCGCCATCGTCAAACCGATGTCCTCGGCACTCCTCAACCGCATGGTGCACGTCCACCTCCAGGTCTCGCACCGCGATTGGATGGGCTGGGCTCTCGCCAATGGCATCCATCCCAACGTGCTCGCCTATCTGGACCTGCGCCCGGATCATCTGTGGAGCGCGCCGCCGAAGCACGAGGAGCCCTTTTCCACCCCGCGCTCCTGGCACATGCTGAGCGACGCCCTCCACGAGTATGGCCAGACGCTTTCCGACGACGTCCTCGAAGCGCTCTCCTTCGGCTGCCTCACTCCCCATCACGCAGGTCAGTTCAAGGCGTTTCTCAAGCAGACGCGCAGCCAGTTCGCCCTCCATCGCATCCTCAAGGGAGAGGTCGGCTGGCCTGGCGACCCCAAGGATCGCGACGTCCTCTACTTCCTGGCCCAGTCTCTACGGGCACAGCTCATCAAGGAGTTGCCGTCGGATGTCCAGGCCGTCTCTCCGAACCATCGCCAGCTCGCTCACCGTTCGAAGGCTTTGATCAAGGAGCTGGCTTCGATCAGCCTGGAGATGGCGCAACTCGTGGTGGCGGACGACACGAAGAGCGAAAACGGTGCGGGCGCGCTGCCCTCCTGGCTGATGGTCGAGATCGTGCGCGATCTCCCCCGCCTCGTAGAGAAACGTAGCAGTGTCCCGGCGTAGCGGCTCGTCGCGCGAGAGAAATCCCGCCGCTGCGGCGGTCTCGACGGCGCTCCAGACGGTCGAGCGCCATCCCATGTTCTCTCCCCTTCTGATGCGAGTGAACGTCGTCCGCCGGGAGGAGCAGAACGCTTGCCCGGAGAAGGGGTGGATCATGGTCCTCTCCTCTGGCGAGATTCACGTCCATCCGAAGCGTCGGGCCTCTCCCGAGGAGTGGATCTACGTGATCGCCCACGGCCTGCTCCACCTCGGCTTCGACCATTTTCAGAAACGCGCGCGGCCCGACCTCTGGAATCTGGCCTGCGACGCGTTCGTCAGCCGCTTCCTGGACGACCTCAAGCTCGGCCACCGCCCCGCCGAGATCACTGCCGCGAGCGATCTGCCGGCTCCCACCGAAAACGCCCTCTATGACGCGTTCTTCGAGCGGGGGGTGCCGCTTCACCTGCGCGACTGCGGCACCGCCGGTCCGGGCGTGGCCGACATGGCGCTGGTGGAGGAACCGAAATGGCGGCAGGGGCGCAACGACTGGAGCCGCCTTTTCGGCGCGGGGCTGCGCGCCGCAGTGACGGATGCCGTGGAGGTCGCCGGGGGAGTGGTCCGCCCTATCAGGCGTGGGAAAAGCTCGACATCCGAAGCGGCTCGGGCCCGCTCCTGGTTCGTCGCCAACTATCCCCTGCTCGGCGCCCTCGCCGCGGCCTTCGACCTGATCGAAGAGAAGGAGGTTTGCCAACGGTGGGAGATCGGCATCGCCGCCGTGGATGCCGAAGCCAGGGAGGTCTACATGAATCCCCTCGCGGGCTTGAGCCCGATGGAGTGCCGCTTCGTGATGGCCCACGAGCTCCTCCACGTCGGCCTCTGCCATCAGGCGCGCCGCCAAGGGCGCGATCCGTTCCTCTGGAACGTGGCCTGCGACTTCGTGATCAACGGCTGGCTGATCGAAATGGAAGTGGGCGCACCGCCGGTTCTCGGACTCCTCCACGATACCGAGCTCAAGGGCCTGTCGGCCGAGGCGGCCTACGATCGGATCGTCACCGACCTCCGGCGCTACCGCAAGCTCATCACCTTGAGAGGTCCAGGGAAGTGCGACATTCTTCCTGGCCACAAGCCCGAGTGGTGGGAGAGCGGCCAGGGAATGGAGCTCGACGCCTTCTACCGGCGTTGCCTTACGCAGGGACTCTTCGCCCATCAAGAGCAGTGCCGGGGGCTCCTCCCGGCCGGCCTGGTGCAGGAGATCCAGGCTCTCTCTCAACCACCGATCGCCTGGGATGTGGAGCTCGCCCAGTGGTTCGACCACCACTTTCCGCCCCGCGAGCGCCGCCGTTCCTATGCCCGTCCCAGCCGGCGGCAAGCTTCGACACCGGACATCCCGCGACCGCGATATCTGCCGGTGACCGACGACGGCCTGCGTACGTTCGCCGTGGTGCTGGATACCTCGGGGAGCATGGACCGCGAGCTTCTCGCCAAGGCTCTGGGCGCGATCGCCAGCTACAGCGTGGCGCGCGAGGTGGAGTCGGTTCGCCTGGTCTTCTGCGATGCCGCGGCTTACGACGAAGGGTACGTCGGACCCGAGGAAATCGCCGGCCGGGTCAGGATCAAGGGGCGAGGAGGCACCGTCCTGCAACCCGGCCTCGACCTGCTGGATCATGCTCGCGACTTCCCGAAGACCGGACCCGTGCTCGTCATCACCGACGGCGCCTGCGACGTCCTCCGGATCCGCCGCGAGCATGCCTTTCTGATTCCGGCCGGCGCCAGCCTTCCCTTCCATCCTCGCGGTCCCGTGTTCCGGGTTCGCTGAGCAACCAGCCCATCGGTTATAGACTCCGCGACTCATGGCGACGAAGCAGAGCTTCCTCCGCCGCTTTTTCGCGGCGCTCGGTCCCGGTGTGATCACCGGCGCGGCGGACGACGATCCGTCGGGAATCGCCACGTTCTCGATCGCCGGCGCCCAGTTCGGCACGGCGTTCCTGTGGACCGCCGTCCTCACTTGGCCGCTGATGGCGGCCGTGCAGATGATGTGCGCCCGCATCGGCATGGTCACCGGCTGCGGGCTGGCGAGGAACCTGCTCCGGCGCTTTCCGCGGCCGGTCCTCATTCTGGTCTCCGTCGCCCTGCTCGCCGCCAACAGCCTGAACATCGCCGCCGATCTCTCCGGCATGGCCGACGCCGCCGAGACGCTGACGGGCCTCAACTCACACTACTTCGTCAGCGTCTTCGCCGTGCTCATCGTGGTGGCCACGATCTGGCTTCCCTACCCAAAGATCGCCAGCGCGCTCAAGTGGCTGGCGCTCGTCCTCGGCGCCTACATCGTCACCGCCCTGTTCCTCCATCCGCCCTGGAAGCAGGTCCTCCACGACACGTTCATTCCGAGCCTGCCGAAGACGAAGGAGGGTTGGTCCATGCTGGTGGCGCTCCTGGGGACCACGATCAGCCCCTATCTCTTCTTCTGGCAGACCTCCCAGGAGGTCGAGGAAGAGAAGGCCAAGGGCCACCTGAGCGAGGAAGAGCGCAAGGGCGCGACGGATGCCGAGATCCTCGACCGCAAGCTCGACGTCGGGTTCGGCACGTTCTCCTCGAATCTCGTGATGTTCTTCGTGATCCTCACCACGGCGCTGACCCTGCACGCGCACGGCAAGACGAACATCCAGACGTCCGCGGAAGCCGCCTCCGCGCTGCGCCCGCTGGCAGGCAAGGCGGCCTCCCTGCTCTATACGATCGGGATCTTCGGCGTCGGTTTCCTGGCCATTCCGACGCTCTCCGCCGCAAGCGCCTACGCGATCTCCGACACTTTCCGCTGGAATCAGGGGCTCGGCAGGAAGCTGTTGCGTGCCCGGGAGTTCTACTCGATCGTGGCGGGCTCGACCCTGCTCGGCGTCGGGCTCGACTTCCTCAACGTCAACGCCATCCGCATCCTCTTCTGGTCGGCCGTGATCAACGGCCTGCTGGCGCCGGTCCTGCTGGTCGGCATCCTGATCGTCGCGGCGGATTCGGAGGTCATGCTCGGCCAGCCGAGCTCCCGATTCGGCATGACGGTGGTCGGTTTGACGGCCCTGCTGATGTTCGGTGCCGCGGTGGGGATGTTCGTTTTCTGAAGCCATGGACAAGCAAGACGACGATGCCATCGCCGGTGCCTGGACGCGCCGGTCGCTGATCAAGGCCAGCCTGGCCGGCGGCGCGCTGGCCGCGGCAATGCCTCTGCTCGCGCAGCCCCGCTCGTCCCCGCCCTCTTCATCGGCGCCGCCGCCGTTCGAGCTCGAGGAGGCGACGATCGGCGATCTCCGCGCGGCCCTGAAATCGGGCAAGGAGACGGCGCGATCGATCACCGAAAAGTACCTCGCCCGCATCGGCGCGCTGAACGCTCAGGGGCCGGAGCTGCGGGCGGTGATCGAGACCAACCCGGAGGCGCTGGCGATCGCCGACGCGCTCGACGCCGAGCGGCGCGCCAAGGGCCCTCGCGGACCGCTCCACGGCGTTCCGATCCTGCTCAAGGACAACATCGGCACCGCCGATCGCATGACCACCACCGCCGGCTCGCTCGCCCTCGAAGGCTTGATTCCAAGCCGCGACGCCTTCGTGGCCGCGCGGCTGCGCGAGGCCGGCGCGATCCTGCTCGGCAAGGCCAATCTCTCGGAGTGGGCGAACTTCCGCTCGTCCCGCTCCACCAGCGGCTGGAGCAGCCGTGGCGGCCAGTGCCGGAATCCCTATGCGCTCGATCGCGATCCGTCGGGCTCCAGCTCGGGCTCGGCCGCCGGCGTCGCGGCCAACCTGTGCGCCGCCGCCGTCGGCTCGGAGACCGACGGCTCGATCGTCTCCCCCTCGTCGATCTGCGGCATCGTCGGCATCAAGCCGACCGTCGGCCTGCTCAGCCGGACGGGCGTCGTTCCCATCTCTCACACGCAGGACACCGCCGGCCCCATGGCCCGCACCGTCACCGACGCCGCCATCCTTCTCGGCGCCATGACCGGCGTCGACGAGCGCGACAAGGCGACCCTTCCGAGCCGCGGCAAGGCGCTGGCCGATTACTCGAAGTTCCTCGACCCCAAAGGTCTGGCCGGCGCGCGGATCGGCGTCTATCATCCCAGCTCGCTCGACAAGAACCCCTGGCTGGCGCCGATCCTTGCGGAAGCGCTGGCGGCGATGAAAGAGGCGGGCGCCACGATCGTCGATCCGGTGAAGATTCCTTCCGTGGACAACTCCGGCGGCACCGAATATCAGGTCCTCCTCTACGACTTCAAGGCGGATCTCAACCAATATCTCGCCGAGCTCGGCCCGCAGGCGCCGGTCCATTCGCTCAAGGAGGCGATCGAATTCAACGAGCGCCACCGCAACCGGGTGATGCCCTACTTCGGCCAGGAGATCTTTCTGGAGGCCGAGGCCAAGGGGCCGCTCACCGATCCGAAGTACAAGAAGGCGCTCGCGGTCTGCCGGCGTGCCTATCGGACGGAAGGGCTCGACGCCATCCTTGCGCGGCACAAGCTGGACGCCATCGTCGCGCTGACCGGCGGTCCCGCCTGGCTGATCGACCTCGTCAACGGCGATACCGAGACGGGCGGCAGCTCCTCGCTCGCGGCCGTCTCCGGCTACCCGAGCCTCACCGTTCCCGCCGGCTTCACCTTCGGCCTCCCGATCGGGCTCTCGTTCATCGGACCCGCCTGGAGCGAGGGCGCGCTGATCCGGCTGGCTTACGCGTTCGAGACGGCGACGAAAGCGCGGAAGGCGCCGCGGTTCCTGGCGACGGCGGATCTGGCGGTTCGGTAGTCCGCCCGGGCATTGATGCCCGGGCGGCCGAGCCGCGCTACTATCCCGCCCTGGAGCCCCCATGAAGAAAATCCTCGCCGCCGCCCTCGGCCTCGTTCTGTTCGTGCTCGTCTCGGTCCTTCTGATCCGGATGATCCTGATCAAGTCCCATCAGGTCCAGGCGCCGCCGGTCACCGACCTCGCGGTCGACGCCCGCGCCGCCGCCGAGCACCTCGCGGGCGCGGTCCGCTTCCCCACCGTGTCACACGAGAACGGCGCCAACGTCGAGGCGGCGGCGTTCGACGGGCTGCACCAGTATCTCCAGCGGACGTTCCCGCGGGTGCATGCGGCGCTGTCCCGCGAGGTGGTCGGCGGCTACAGCCTGCTCTATACGTGGAGGGGGCGGCGGCCCGAGCTGCAGCCGATCCTGCTGCTGTCCCACCAGGACGTGGTGCCGGTCGAGCCGGGCACCGAGAAGGACTGGACCCATCCGGCCTTCTCCGGCTTCGTCGACGGCACCTGGATCTGGGGGCGCGGCACGCTCGACGACAAGGTCGGCGTGATGGGCATCCTCGAAGCCGCCGAGCTGCTCCTCGGGCGCGGCTTCCAGCCGGACCGCACCGTCTATCTCGCCTTCGGTCACGACGAGGAGACCGGCGGCAGCCAGGGAGCCGCGGCGATCGCCGCGCTCCTGCGACAGCGCGGCGTGCGTCCGGCCTTCATCCTCGACGAGGGGGGCGCCATCGCCGTGGGCTCGATCCCAGGCGTCGCCAAGCCAGCCGCCATGGTGGGGACGGCCGAAAAAGGGGTTCTGAGCGTCGAGCTGGTCGCGCGCGGCGAGGGCGGGCACTCCTCGATGCCGCCGCCGCACGGGGCCATCGGCAGCCTCGCCGCTGCCATCGCGAAGCTCGAGGAGCACCAGATGCCGGCACGGCTCGACGGCGCCACCCGCCGCTCCTATCAATATCTGGCGCCCGAAATGCCCTTCGGTCCCCGCCTGCTGCTCGCCAATCTCTGGCTCTTCGCGCCGATGCTGACGCATCAGGCCATCACGGAGCCGGCGAACAACGCCCGCGTCCGCACGACCACGGCGCCGACGATCTTCCAGGCGGGGATCAAGGAGAACGTCCTCCCCTCCGAGGCGCGGGCGGTGGTGAACTTCCGCACCCTGACCGGCGACACCATCCCGAAGGTGCTTCAGCACGTGCGCGACGTCGTCGGCCCCGGCATCCGCGTGCGGCCCACGGGTAGCGCCAACATCGAAGCCTCGCTGGAATCGGACGTCCGCGCGCCCGAGTTCGGCGTGCTTCAGCGCACCCTGGCCGAAACGATTCCGCAGGTGCTCGTCGCTCCCAACCTCCTCTCGGGCTCCACCGACTCCAAGCACTACCAAGCCCTGAGCCCGAACATCTACCGCTTCGTGCCGATGCGGCTGAGGGTGACCGACCTCAAGCGCATCCACGGCACCGACGAGCGGTTGGGGATCGAGAATTACGGGGAGATCGTGCGCTTCTACGCGCAGCTGCTGCGGAACGGCGGGGTTTGAATCCGCTCGGAGACGAGCCTAGAACTTGAACAGCGCGTCGAACGCCGACCGCGCGTCCCCCGGCGAGGGCTTGTCGGAATCCTTGCGGAACTCCGCGGCGAGCTTGGGCGTGAAGAGCGGGCACTCGTTGCGGTCCCGCTTTTTGGCGATCCGCGCCGGGATCTCCGCGTTCTTCCGACACTCCCAGTGGACCGAGGTGTCGAAGTTGACGCAGTTCGAGCAGGTGTGAAGGTCGGCCTTGCACTTCGCGCAGGTGGCGTCGAACGGGAGCGGATCCTCGCCGATGATGATCAGCTGCTTCTCGCCACAGGCGGCGCAGCGGAACACCGATTCGCCCGGCGCGCCCAGGCCGCGGCCGCGCGGGCCGTCCTTCTTCTCGCGCGGCCCTTGCGGCGCGGAGCGCGGACGCTCGTCCTTGCGCTCGGAATCCTTGTAGCCCCGCTGCCGGTACTTGGTGTCGTCGGACATCTGGATCTTTCTAGCACAGAATCGTCCTGAGCCCGCCCAAGGTCGACGCCGATTCCAGGATACCTCCGCCTCGGAGACGCCCCACGGGGCGTCTCTACATTGTGCGCGCTCTGGAACAGGCCTGCCCCCCCAATGTAGAGACGCCCCGTGGGGCGTCTCCTTCTCCGCTGTCACGGAACGCGCCTCCTACCCCTCCATCGGCGCGATGAGCCTCAGCTCGTCCTCCGTCGGCTGGAACAGCGCCGCTCCCACCGTCCCCGGGCCGGCGTTGGCGACCACCACGGGGCCCATCTCGGCGATCAGGATCTCCTGGACCTGGAAGCTCTTCTCGATCAGGCCGCGCAGGCGGTCCGCCCAGACCGGCGCCTTGGCGTGGGCGACGGTGACCACCACCGGCCGCTTGGGATCGACGCGCTCGCGGAAGAGCTCGATCAGCCGCGGCTGCGCCGCCCGGCCGCCGCGCACCTTGTCGACCGCCACGATCTCGCCCTCCACCACGCCCAGGATCGGCTTGATCCCCAGCAGGTTCCCCATCACCGCCCGCGCCTTGCCGACGCGCCCGGCGCGGGCCAGGTACTCCAGCGTGTCCACCGCGAAGAGCACGTGGACGCGGTCGCGCATCGCCTCCAGCGCCTCGACGATCGCCGCCGGCTCCACGCCGCGCCGCGCCATGCGGGCGGCGAACAGCGCCAGCATCCCCAGCCCCAGGCTGGCGCTGTGGCTGTCCACCACCTGCAGCGACACCCGCTCGGCCTCGCCCCGCCACTGCTGGAACTGCGCCATCCCCTCGTCCGCCGCCTCCCGCGCGTGCACCACTGTCTGTGAGAGCTTCTCCGAGATGTGGATCGAGACGATGTCCTTCTGCGGCGCCAGCGACCGGTAGACGTCCTGGAAATCCGCCTTCGGCGTCGGATTCGTCTTCGGCAGGACCGGCCCCTTCTCCAGCAGGTCGTAGAACTCCTTCGCCTTGAGGTCCACGCCGTCGTGATAGACGCGGTCGCCGAACAGCACCAGCACGGGGAGGACGTGGATGCCGTGCGCCCGCGCCACCTCGGGCGGCAGGTCGCAGGTGGAGTCGGTGACGACGCAGACCAGCTCCTCCGGCTCCTCGATCGCCACGATCCGCAGCTCGCGCAGGCCGATCAGGTCGCGCAGGATCTCCCCGTCCGTCGCGTTCGGCAGGGCGTCGAGCAGCCGGCCCACCGTCACGCAGGCGGGGAGCACGGCCAGCAGCTCCTGCTGGCGCGGATTGAAGCGGGCCTCGAAGAAGGCGGGACCGAGCTGCACGCGGGCGCGGGCGCGGGGATCGGGCGCATCGTGGACGCGATCCTCCAGCGCCAGGAGGACGAGCGAGGTGACGTTCTGCTCGATCTGCCGCTCGACGCCCTCCGGCAGGCGGAGCCAGAGCCAGAACGGCCCCGCGCCGAGCAGGCTCAGCCGCAGGAACGCCTTGGTCCCCTTCGCCTTCCCCGCCGACGCCGCGACCACCTCGCCGCCGACGAACGTCACCTCGCCGCTGGCGCAGACGATCCGCCCCGAGACCAGGGCGCGGCCCATCGCCCGCACCAGCTCGAGGAACGGGATCAGCGAGAAATCGCCCACCAGCGATTCGAGATCGGTGTCCGGCTCGACGCCGATCTCCCGGCCGAGCAGGACCAGATGGATGCGCCGGACGAGGTCCTCCGGCGGCAGGCCGTCCGCCTTCAGGAACAGCACGTCCTCGGGCAGGTCCTGGCCGTCGGCCGTGCGCTTGCCCAGCAGCAGCAGCGTGGGATCGGCCGCGCGTCCGCCGGCGCCGAAGCGCTCCGAGACCGCGCCGTCCTCCCCCTTCGCGAGCGCCACCGGCGCCACCACCACGCTTGGCCCGAGCATCGCCGCGTAGCGCTTCCCCTCGTCCATCCCGACGGCCGGGATCACCTCATAGCCGAATCCCGTCAAGCCGTTGGCGATCGCCTTGCGGCGCGCGGCTTCCGGGTCGACGACCAGGACGGATGGACGGGGCATCAGGCTTCCTCGAATCCCTTCCAAAGCGGAAAATGTTTCGTGGACCGGAACCCGTCAAGAATAACCTACCCCACCTGAAACTCCACCAGGATCGGCAGATGATCGCTGGCCACCCGCGCCACCTGGAGCCGGCACGAGTGGGCGGAAAGGCAGCGCAGCGGCCCGCGATGGTAGATGCGGTCGAGCCCCCCCTGCGGCGAGAACGAGGGATAGGTGGGGATCACCGGGTACGGCCCGCGCTTGCGCTCGGTGGCGCAGGAGAAGCCCATGCCGTTGGTGAACACCGGCATCAGCTGCGAGCGCCAGTCGTTGAAATCCCCCGCCACCAGCACCGGCGTGGTGTAGTGCACGCCGCTCAGCTCGGCCGAGCGCTTCAGCAGCTCGATCTGCTTCTTGCGCTCGCGCGCCGACAGGCCCAGGTGGAGGTTGAAGACCTCCAGGTGCGCGCCGTCGAGGTCGAGCGTGGTGTGCTGGCAGCCGCGGCGGATCCAGCTCTCCTCGATCGAGAGGTCGATGTTCCGCTCGCGCAGGATCGGGAAGCGGCTGAGCGTGGCGTTGCCGTAACGCCCCTTCTTCAGGCTGACGTTGTGGCCGAGGGCGAAGTACGCATATCCCGCCTCCTGCGCCAGCTCCTTGGCAAGGTTGAGCTCCCGCGAGCGCGGCGCTCCCTCGTCCACCTCCTGGAGCATCACCACGTCCGGCTGATAGTGGCGCAGGATCGCCACGATCCGCTCCGGCCGGAACCGCCGGTCGACGCCGATCGCGCGGTGGATGTTGTAGGTCATGACCCGCATCTGAGACTCCCCTCCTCCTCCCGATGCCCGCATCGCTCCAAAAACATGGAGCGCTATAGTAGCCGGATGCCGCCCGTCCTCACCGTCGGCCACTCCACCCGTCCCATCGAAGAGCTCCTGGCCCTCCTCGCCGAAAACGGTGTCCAGACCCTCGTCGACGTCCGCCGCTTCCCCGGCTCGCGGCGCCACCCCCAGTTCTCCCGCGAGGCCCTCGCCGCCTCGCTCGCCGCGGCCGGCATCGGCTACGTCCACGAGCCCGACCTCGGAGGTCGCCGCGCCGCCCGCCCCGATTCGCCGCACACCGCTTGGCGGGTCGAAGCCTTCCGTGGCTACGCCGACCACATGGAGACCCCCGAGTTCCAGGCCGCCCTCGACCGCCTGATCCAGCGCGTCGCCGGCGAGACCGTCGTCATCCTCTGCGCCGAAGCCGTACCCTGGCGCTGCCACCGCCGGCTGATCTCGGACGCCCTGGTTGCCCGGGGCCTCCAGGTATTGCATATCCTGGGCCCGAACCGTACCGACCCTCACGAGCTGAACGAGAACGCCCATGTTCTCGCTGGCGGAAGGCTGGTGTATTCAGGGGCGGGTGGAGGGCAGGGGGAGTTGTTCGAGGAGGGGTGACGGTGATGGCCCCCACCCCGAATCGACGATGAACATAGACTGCCTCCGAACCGTAACTTCCGCCCCATTGCCGCAAATACGGAATTCTCCTAGAATCCACCCCTCAAAGCCAGAGGAGATCCCATGAGCCTGAGCCAGTCCCTTTTACCGGAGTTCGACCAGGAGATGGCCAGCACCCGCCGTCTTCTGGAGCGCGTGCCGACCGACAAGTTCGAGTGGACGCCCCACGACAAGTCCTCGCCCCTCGGCCGCCTCGCGAACCACGTCGCCAATTTGCCCAATATGGCCAGCTTCTCCCTCAGCACCTCCGAGCTCGACATCGCCGGTCCTCGCCCGCCCCAGCCCAAGGCGGAGACGACCGAGGAGCTGCTGGAGAACTTCGACCGCGCCGCCGCCGGCGCCCGCGCCTCCATCGCCGCGGCCAGCGACGAGGACCTGTTCCAGAAGTTTTCGCTCCGCGCCGGCGAGAAGGTCATCTTCAGCCTGCCGAAAATCGCGACGCTGCGCGCGTTCTTCCTCAGCCACGTCATCCATCACCGCGGCCAGCTCACCGTCTACCTGCGGCTCAACGACATCCCGGTCCCCGGCCTCTACGGGCCGTCCGCCGACGAGATGTGACCCTCAAAATCTAAGCTCCCTCCGCGCCGGTCCGCCGACGCGTGAACCTTCTTCCGCTTCCCGATTTCCAAGGAGAGACGCATGAGCCTGAGCCAGTCCCTGTTGCCCGAGTTCGATATGGAGATGTCCAACACCCGCAAGGCCCTCGAGCGGATCCCCACCGACAAGCTCGGCTGGTCGCCGCACGCCAAGTCCTTCACGATGGGCAAGCTGGGCACCCACCTCGCCATGCTCCCCACCTGGACCAACGTCACGCTCGACACCTCCGATCTGGACGTCTCCCAGCCCTTCGACCAGCCCAAGCCGGCCTCCATCGAAGAGCTGCTGGCGCTCTTCGACCAAAACGTCGCCGCGGCCCGCACCGCCCTCGCCGGCGCCTCGGACGAGGCCTTCTTCCAGCCCTGGACGCTCCGCAACGGCGAGCAGACGATCTTCACCCTGCCCAAGATCGCCGTGATGCGCGGCTTCGTCCTCAACCACATCATCCACCACCGCGGCCAGCTCACCGTCTATCTGCGGCTCAACGACCTCCCCGTCCCCAGCATCTACGGGCCTTCGGCGGACGAGCCGATCTGACCGCGGGCGGGTTGAAAATCGCCGACGGACGCTTAGAATCCTCGATCACCTGCACTCCCGCAGAATCCTCGGAGGATCGTCATGAAGAAGCAGCTCAAGAAGGCGAAGAAGCTGACCCTCGGCAAAGAGACCCTGGCCCTCCTGTCGAACGTCACCGGCGGCATGGCCGCGATCGACCAGCAGGTCAAGCAGGCCACCGAGCCCGCCAGCGGCGGTCCGGTCATCTGCTACTTCTCCGACTGCAATCCCTGCGACACCGTCATGCAGTGCGGAGCTGCCTAAGAGCCCGACGGGGGCGGCAACGCCCCCGTCCTTCCCCTCCTCGCAGCGCTCTTCGCGTAACGCTGGCGCCTGTTCTTCCCGCCCTCTTTGCGTAACGCTCGGGGTCGCCCCTCGACCGAGCCCCCTCGGCAACCACCCTTCCCGTCGAGACCAAGTCCCGCCGACCCCGAGATGCGGACGGATCCCCTCGCGAGGCGCACGTTCGAGCGCTTGAGGCGGACGCTTCCCTTGAGATCCTCACGCGTCCGCCTCGCGGGGGGGACGCATGAATCGCCGAGGCGGACGCTTCGCCTCAAGGTCCCGACCGTCCGCCTCGAGAAGGGGACTCTTCGCCTCCTCAGGCCAAGCGTCCGCCTCCAGCTCTCGACATCGCC
>DATBAW010000255.1:0-2927 GCA_036271335.1 Thermoanaerobaculia bacterium | reverse complement strand
GGCGGCGTCGGCGAGCTGCCGATGGTGGTGGACGTCGAGGAATCGATGGGACAGTCCAATTCGGTGGTGATCGCCAACCTGACGAGCTTCCTCGCCAGCCTGCAACAATGGACGAACCAGCAGCCGATGATCTATACCGATCCCGGCTTCTGGAACGGTTTGGGCACGAGCGCCTTCGGCAACTATCCCCTCTGGGTGGCGGACTACGGAGTCGCCGCGCCGACGATGCCGGCCGGGTGGACGCTCTGGGATTTCTGGCAGCACAGCGAGACCGGAAGCATTCCCGGCATCCAGGGGAGTGTGGATCTGAACGTTTTCAGCGGCCCGCTCGCCGCGCTTCAGAAAGCGTTTCCTTCGACGGCGCCATAGGGCGTATGGCTTGATGTCTGTCGATCTCCGCGCGGCGTTCCGCCGCGTGGCGTTTGTATCTGGCCCATCGGGCCGGGGGAGGTCAAGACGAGATGAGAGTGGGAATCTTGATTGGAGTCGTGCTGTTGACGTTCGCCGCCACGGTCGCACCGGCGGCGGCGGGGGGATGGGCCGCGGATTGCGGCACGGAAGGCAAGGCGCCCTGCGCGTTCAGCGCGGCGAAGTTCGAGTTCAAGCAGAGCGGGCTCTGCCCCTCGGGTCAGTTCTGGGACCTGATCGAGGGGGGCACCTGCTGGAGCTGCCCGCAGGGCTTCGGCCGCACCGTGTTCGCCGTCAACACCGACAAAGCCTGCGAAAAGGTGGCCTCGACGGATTTCCGACGCGCCATCGAGAACAACAAGGGCACCGGCTGGTTCGGCACCGACTGCCCCGGCGGGCAATTCTGGGACATCGTCGACGGCAAGTGCCACAGCTGTCCGGACGGCTACGCCATGCAGGTGCTGGAGCACGTGCACGGCGACCGGAAGTGCGCCAAGGGCATCCCGGGCACGTTCGCGGCGGCCACCAAGAGCGGCCCGCCGTGCGGCGACAAGAATCTCTGGGACCCGCGCAATGGCGGCGAGTGCTGGAGCTGCCCGAGCATCTTCAAGCGCACCGTGGCGCCGGTGACCAGCAATCTCGCCTGCGAGTACATCGGCATCGGCGGCGGCACCGGCCTGATCGGTTGCAATCCGGGGCTGGTACCCATCCGCGGCACCTGTCTCAAACGGGACGTCTGCGGCAAGGATGGCCAGCGGCCGTGCGCGATCGGCGAGCGGGTGCCGTCGTGCGACCCCGGCATGAAAGAGGATTTCAAGAAGAACCAGTGCGTGGCGCTGAAAGCCGGTGAAACCCCCTTCACCGGCGGGCTCTCGTCGCTCGCCGGCTACTGGGGCGCCACGCTCCAGGCGCACTGCAAACAGTTGCTGGGCGGTATTCCGATCAACGGCGACGACAAGTTGGGCGTGGGGGCCCGTTGTGGACGGGACGTCACGGCGGGATTCGCCTGCGCGGCGGCGCGGGATATCGCGGCCGGCCATACCGACATCGTCAACAGCCTGATGGAAACCGCGCCCAACGTGGCCTCGCTGGCCGATCAGATGAACACCGCCGCGAACAGCTCGCCCTGCAAGGAGCTCGGCGAGAAAGTTTCCAAGGCCACCCGGTACGCCAAGGCGACCGGCAAGGTGATGCAGATCGAGTGCCCGGCCGGGCAGTTCTGGGATCCGGACGGCTACTGCTATTCCTGCCCCAAGGACTACACGCGCACCCTCTTCCCGGTGACCGACACGCGGGCCTGCACGGATGCCGTCGGCGCCAACATGGTGAAGTTCGGCTGCGGCGCCTTCCAGGGCGTCGTAAAGAATTTCACCGGCCCGCTCGACTGCACGATCGAGGTGCTCGAGGACGGCTCGCTGTTCGACAAGAAGCTCGATCTCTCCAAGGCCGACCAGGTGGTCTGCATGGCCACCGGCGAGCTCGGCTATACCATCGTCAGGACCGGGATCGACATTGGAAAAGCAGCGGCGACCGGGGACATCTCCGGAATCCTTTCCGCCATCGGCAGAGTCAAGAGCTCGGTGAGCAACGCCACCATCCTCAAACGCCTGGAGCAGTGCCGAAAACAGAAGTAGCGCGCGACCGCTCCAAGGACACCGAAGCCAACCGGAAGGGGCCGCATTCGCCGCGCTCGCCGCGGTGAACGCGGCCCCAGGATTTTCTCGATAAGATATCAGCGCCGGATCGGTGTCCGGCTGAGGGAGGTGCTCGAATGGCGCGCGGCTGGGAAAGCAAATCCGTCGAATCACAGATCGAGGACGTCCGCTCGCGCGCGGACCAGGGCGCGGCTCTCACTCCCGAAGAACGCGAACGTGCGAGCCAGCGGTCCGGCCTCGAAATGTCGCGCCGGCGGGTGCTGCACGACCTCGAAGCCACCACCTCGGCGATCCGCCGCGCCTCGCTCGAAAGCGCGCTGGCCTTTCTGGACGCGGAGATCAGAAAGCTGGAGCCCTGAGCCGCCCCGCGAGCCCTTCCTATTCCAGCAGAATCGCCCAGCGCTCATGATCGCGCCAGCGCCCGCCGATCTTCAGATAGCGCGGCGAAAAGCCTTCCTTCGAGAATCCGCACGACTTGACCAGAGCGATCGACGCCGCGTTCTCCGGCTGGATGTTGGCCTCCAGGCGGTGCAGCTTGAGCCGGCTGAAGGCCTGCCGCGTCACCGCCTGAAGGCCTTCGCGCATCAGACCCCGGCGCTCGAATCCGGCGAAGGCGTAATAGCCGAGATAGCCGCTGCGGAACGCGCCGAGGATCATGTTGGTGACGTTGATCACCCCCGCGATGCGATCCCCCTCCCGCTCGCACACCAGATAGCACCGGTTGTCCGGCGCCTGCATCCGTTCGATGTAGACGCGGAACCGCTCCGCCGTGGCCGGCGGCGCCACCCACGGATGATGGAGCGCGCGGCTGGCGCGCACGGACATCAGGAATTCCCACTGATCGGTCAGGGCGGGGGGGCGGAG
>DATBAW010000254.1:0-9763 GCA_036271335.1 Thermoanaerobaculia bacterium | reverse complement strand
GAGCGCCGGCGATCAGGCGGCGGCCTTGGCCTGCGCCTCCATCGCCGCGGCGGGCCCGGGCCGTCCGGTGGCCCGCATCTGCAGGGCGTAGGACTCGCGCAGCTCGGTCAGGCGGGGGTGCCCCTTGGGGTACGCCGCCTCGAGCAGGCTCTGGGCGCGGCGGTAGAGCGGCTCGGCCTCGGAATAGCGCTTCTCCTCGCGGTAGAGGCCGGCGAGGTCGGTGAGGGTGACGCCGACGTCGGGGTGGACGGGTCCGAGCGAAGCTTCACGGGCGTGCAGGGAGCGCCGTAACAGGGTCTCGGCCTCGCCGTTCTGCCCCAGGCGGCTCAGGGTCTCGGCGAGGTTGTTGACGACCAGCGTCGTCCGCGGGTGCTCCGGTCCGAGCACCTTCTCGCTGATCGCCAGGGCGCGGCGGTGGAGGCGGACCGCCTCCACGAAGTGGGTGTCGCGGTCCTCGATGACTGCCAGCGCTTCCAGGTTGGCGGCGAGGTCCGGGTGGTCCGCGGGCAGCACGCGCTCGCGGATGGCGAGCCCGCGGCGGAGAAGGATCTCGGCCTGCTTGCGGTCCCCCCGGCTCGCGACTGCCATGCCGAGGTTGTTGAGCGAGGTCGCGACGTCCGGGTGATCGTGGCCGAGAGTGGCCTCGCGGATCTCCAGGGCCTGGCGGAAGAGGCTCTCCCCCTTGGCCAGATCGCCGCGCACGGCATAGAAGACGCCGAGATTGGAGAGCAGCCGCGCCACGTCGGGATTCCGGCGGCCGGTCTTCGCCTCGCGGATCCGCAGGGCCTGCTGGAAGCGACCTTCCGCCGGCGGCCGGTTCTGGGCCTGATCGAGGAGCGCCAGGTGCTCCAGGCTGGTGGCGAGGTCGAGCGCATCGCCGCCCGGGGCGCGGCGGATGCGGAGGGCGTCCTCCAGCGCCGGGCGGGCCTCGTCGTAGAGGCCGAGCTTGAAGTAGACCTGCCCGATGGTGTCCAGCAGGCGCGCCTGCACCAGCGGCTGAGTCCGCAAATCGCGGCGGACCGTCTGCGCGCCATGGTCGAGGAGCTCGCGCGCCGTGACCGTGGTCCCGCGGGCCTCCCCCGGATCGGAGACCTTGAACAGGTCGGTCAGGAAGCTCACCACTCCGTCGCCCTGCTGGCGGGAGAGCTCGGCTTCCTGCCGCGCGCGCACCGCGGCGTCGCGCTCGCGGCGGAGGTCGTAGGTGTACTTGGCGATCCCGGCGACGGTGAGGAGGAGGGCGAGCCCGGCCACCACGAGGCGGAGGCGCCGCCGCGGTTTGTCCTCGATCCAGCGCAGGCTCTGGAGCGCTTCCGCCGCCGACGGACGGTTCTCGGGGGTCAGCGACTTCAGACGCTCGATGAGGTCGGTCAGGTGCGCGTCCAGTCCGGTCACTGGCAGGGAGTGCCCCTTCTGGACCTTCCGGAGCAGGGACACGCCGTCGAGGTCGGGCTCGTACGGCGGCTTGCCGGTGAACAGCTCCTGCATCAGGAGGCCGAGGGAGTACATGTCGCTGGCCACGGTCACCTGCTCGCCGCGCGCCTGCTCGGGGCTCATGCAGCCGGCGGTGCCGATCACCCGGCCGGGCGCGGTGCGGGCGAAGAGGAAGGACTCCTCGGAGGGCACGGAGAAGAGACCGGTGCGGTCGGGATCGATGTCCGAGGCGCCGTCGAAACCTTCCTCGCCGAGGCGGGCGATGCCGAAGTCGAGGATCTTGACGCCGCCGTCCGGGGTCAGCATCACGTTGCTCGACTTGAGGTCGCGATGGACGATCCCCTGGGCGTGGGCGGCGACCAGCGCGTCGGCGATCCGCTCGGCGACGCCGATCCGCGCGGCGGCGGGGATGCCCGCCTGGATCGCCTCGCGCAGCGTGGTGCCGCGGATCAGCTCGAGGACCAGGAAGTCGGTCGCGTCGCCGGCCACGAAGTCGTGGATGGCGCAGATGTTGGGGTGGTTGAGGCGGGAGAGGATGCGCGCCTCGGTGAGCAGGCGCGCCCGGCCGTTGGGCGTCAGGGAGTCGGAGCGCACGGCCTTGAGCGCCACCTCGCGCCGCAGCCGCTCGTCGAAGCCGGCGTAGACGGCCCCCATGCCCCCCTCGCCCAGCAGCTTGTGGATGCGGATCGTGCCGATTTTCCGGCCGAGGAGGTCGAAGGGCGAGCCCTCGTCTCCCAGCCAGTCCGGCACGGTAAGATCCTCGAACGCGGCCTTGTTTGGCATGCCTCTCCCCTTGTTCGCGCTTGCACGCTGCATGGGGCGACGCCAGGAGAGATGGAGAGCGAGAGGGTTCGCGTAGGGCGACGCCGCTCTGGGCCTCAGGTCTTGAAGAAGATTCCGCCCCGATATTAAGTACCGAGACCCAGAGTGTACGAGGTGAAAGTTACAAGCAACATTACGGTCTGGTGAGCGATGAGATTGCCAGGGGGGGCGGGATGGGGGAGGATGCGGGCGAAGGCGCAGATGACAGCGCAGGTAAAAGTCGACCGGCACGATGTCGCGGTGGCGGAGACGGCCCGACGCCGGAGGCCTTCGAAAGGTTGGCGCACATTGTCTGGGCCGTCTCTACGGAACGTCGGCGACACGGCCCGGATTTCAGGTATCGGAGATCAGGTGCTGGCAGAGATGAAAGAGTTCATTCGTCCCCACAATGAAAACCCTGGGTCCTCGTGGCACCTTGCCGTAGAGACGTCCCCAGACGCTCTACGACATCCTGCGCAGGCCACGGAGACGGCGGGGCGTCTCCGCGGCGGTGATGTCGGTTCAATCCTCATCGGCAATTCATCGGGAGATCAATAACCCATGCGGCTGATCAAAATCGCCCTCGGCAACGTCAACTCCACGGTGGGCGAGGTGCGCTCGAACGTCGAGCGGCTCCTCGTCCAGGCGCGCGCGATGGCGGCCGACGGGGTGACTCTGGGGTGCTTCACCGAGCAGGCCGTCGGCGGCTACCCGCCTGAGGATCTGATCCAGTGGCGGGCGTTCGTCGCCGCCCAGCGCGCCGGGCTGGAGGGGTTCGCGGAGGCGACGGTGGATCTGCCCACCGTTTTCGTCGTCGGGGTGGCGGTGGGAGTCGGCGGCCAGCTGTTCAACTGCGCGGCGGTGGTCCATGGCGGCGAGATCCTCGGCTTCGTCCCCAAGGAGAAGCTCCCCACCTACAACGTCTTCTCCGAGGCGCGCACCTTCTCGCGCGGCTCCGCGGGGCTCGCCCTCGACGCCGGCGGCGTGCCGCTCGGCGACTACTGTTTCGATTTCGATTTCGGCCGGCTGGCGGTCGAGGTCTGCGAGGACGTCTGGTCGCCGGACGGCCCGATGCGGCGGCGCTGCTACGCGGGAGCCGAGGTGGTGGTCAACGTCTCCGCCTCGCCCTTCCGCGTCGGCGTGGTCTCCACCCGCCGCGAGATGCTCGCCACGCGCTCGGCCGACAACGAGGTGACGCTGGCCTACGCCAACTGGGTGGGCGCCCAGGACGGCCTGGTGTTCGACGGCGGCGGCTGGGTGTTCCAGAACGGCCGGCCGATGCTCGACGCCCCCCGCTTCCGCGAGGGATGGACGGCCTGCGTGGTCGACCTCGACCGTACCGTCCGCGCCCGCCGCGAGGCCTCGACCTGGCGCAGCGACTGCGAGGCGTTCCAGCGCCAGGAGCGGCCGGTGCCGACGCTGCGCAGCGACCACCCCACGGCGGCCGGCGAGGCGCTCCCCTATCCGGCGCCGGCGTGGGAGAACCTCTTCCTGCCGGCGGCGGGGGCGCCGCGGCGCACGGCGCGCGAGGAGGTGCTGGACGACATCATCGAGGCGCTGGCGCTGGGGGTCCGCGACTACTTCGTCAAATCGGGCGCCTTCAAGACGCTCGGCGTCGCCCTCTCCGGCGGCCGCGACTCGATGCTGACCCTGCTGATCGCCTGGCGGGCCGCCTGCCTGCTGCACGCCGGCGGCGATCGGAGCGAGGACGAGGTGCGTAAAAAGGCCGGGGAGACGATCCAGGCGTTCTACATGCCGACCCGCTACTCGGGCGAGGAAACGCGCGGCGCCGCGGCGACGCTGGCGGAGGAGCTGGGCGTCCCCCTGCGCGTGGTGCCGATCGAGGAGGCGTTCGACCGCGAGGTCGCGGCGACGCGCGAGATGCTGGGGGCGGCGGAGCCGACGGAGATCACCCGCCAGAACGTCCAGGCGCGCCTGCGCTCCCTGCGGATGTGGAACTGGGCCAACAGCTCGGGGGCGCTGTTCCTCCAGACCGGCGACATGAGCGAGAAGGCGGTGGGGTACACCACCATCGGCGGCGACCTCGAAGGGGCCCTGTCGGTGATCGCCAACGTGCCGAAGACGGTGGTGGGAGCCCTGCTGGAGCGCTTCCTGGAGCGCTTCGGCTTCGCCGGCATCCGCCAGACGCTGGACACCGCGCCCGGCCCCGAGCTCGCCGCGGCGCAGACGGCCGAGGAGGAGCTGATGCCCTTCCCGGTGCTCGACGCCTGCCTCTACCTCTATGCCGGCGAGAAGCTGTCGCCCTCCGAGGTGGCGGTCGCCCTGCGCACCCTCTTCCCCGATCTGCCGGCGGAGCGCCTGGCCGCCTGGGCGGAGCGTTTCGCGGTATTGTTCACACGCTCGATCTTCAAATGGGTGCAGTCGCCGCTCGCCTTGCACGTGGGGGCGCTCGACCTCGACCGCGAGCGGGCCCTGCAACTGCCGGTGGTGCAGCGGAACGAGTGGTAGGGAGAGTCAGGGACGACGCATGATCGCATCGACCGCCGCCAGCACCACCAGCGCCACGACCTGGGATCTCCCCGCGGCCACCGGCAATCGGGGCCTGCGAGTGGCTTTCTATGCCGCGGTGGTGCTGGGCTGTCTGGCCCTCGCGCCCTGGATCGACCGGCTGCACTGGGTGGGCACCGTCTCCATCCACTCGCTCAACGAGACCGTGGCGGTGATGCTGGCGCTGGCGGTCGCCGCGATCGCCCTGCTGCGCTACCACAGCCGCCCGAGCGACACCTTCCTGCTCGTCGGCGCGGCCTTCGCGAGCACGGCCTTCCTCGACGGCTTCCACGCCCTGGCGACGTCGGTGTACTTCCCCGCGCCCCCCCAGCCTGCGGAGCTCTCGTCGTCGAGCCCCTGGAGCTGGCTGGCCTCGCGCCTCTTCCTCTCCGTCTTCCTGTGGATGAACGCGCCGACGCGCCGCCGCCGGTGGCCCAGCCCGGCGCGGTTGTCGCCGCGCCGGGTCTATCTGCTGGTCGGCGCCGGGACGCTCGCCTGTCTCGCCGTCTTCACCTTCCTGCCGCTCCCCTCGACCCGGTTTCCCCAGCTCCTCGTCCACCGGCCGGCCGATCTCCTGCCGGCGCTCTTTTTCCTGCTCGCCTTCGTGCGCCACTGGCGCTGGGGGCGCTGGAGCGGATGGATCTTCGAGCACTGGATGGTGCTGTCGGTCCTGATCGGGCTGATGGGCCAGGCCGTCTTCATGCCGTTCGTCCAGAAGGCGTTCGACGCGCCCTCCGAGGCGGGGCATGCCGCGAAGAGCCTCAGCTACCTCTGCGTGCTGATCGGTCTGCTCGGCAGCATGTACAGACTGTTCCGGCAGGCCGACGAGAGCACGGCCGAGCTGTCGCGGATCAACACCCGGCTGCAGGCGGAGATCGACGAGCGCGCCCGCGCCGAGGGGGAGCGCGACCGCTTCTTCGACATGTCGGTCGAGCTGCTCTGCATCGCCGGCGTCGACGGCTACTTCAAGCAGCTCAACCCGGCCTGGGAGAAGGTGCTCGGCTGGACGATCGAGGAGCTCAAGTCGCGCCCCTACACCGAGTTCGTCCACCCCGACGACCGCAACGTCACGGGGACCGAGCAGCAGCGCCTCCGCCTGGGCGTGACGGTGATGGACTTCGAGAACCGCTACCTGGCGAAGGACGGCGCCTACCGCTGGCTCGCCTGGCGGGCCACCCCCGTGGTCGAGCGCGGGCTGGTCTTCGCGGTGGCGCGCGACATCCACGAGCAGAAGCGCACCGAGCAGCTCAAGAACGACTTCGTCTCGGTGGTCAGCCACGAGCTGCGCACGCCGCTCACCTCGATCCGCGGCTCGCTCGGGCTGATCGCCGGCGGCGTCACCGGCGAGCTGCCGGAGAAGGCGCGCGCCCTGGTCCAGATCGCCGCCAAGAACTGCGAGCGGCTGGTGCGGCTGATCAACGACATCCTCGACGTCGAAAAGATCGAGTCGGGCCAGATGAGCTTCCGCCTCGGGCCGGTCGATCTCCTCGCGCTGGCCGAGGCTGCGATCGAGAGCAACCGCGCCTACGCCGAGACCTACGAGGTGACGCTGCGGCTGGTCGAGCCGGCCGCGGGAGCGCGGGTCTGGGCCGACGGCGACCGCCTGCAGCAGGTGCTCACCAACCTGATCTCGAACGCCGTCAAGTTCTCGCCGCGCGGCGGCAGGGTGGAGGTGGCGGTGAGCCGCGGCGCCGGCGAGGTGAGAGTGGCGGTGACCGATCACGGCCGCGGCGTGTCGCCGGAGTTCCGGCAGCGGATCTTCCAGAAGTTCGCCCAGGCGGACTCCTCGTCGACGCGCGAGAAGGGGGGCACGGGCCTGGGCCTGAGCATCTCCCGCGCGATCGTCGAGCGCCACCAGGGGCGGATCGGCTTCACCAGCGAGCCGGGGGTGGCGACGGTCTTCTTCTTCGAGCTGCCGGAGTGGGGGAACGCCGGGCTCGACGCGCTGCCGGAGGCGGAGGAGCGGCCGCTGATCCTGATCTGCGAGGACGACCGCGACGTCGCCCACCTGCTCCGCCTGATGCTGGAGCGCGACGGCTACCGCGCCGACATCGCGCACGACGCCGCGGAGGTCCGGCGGCTGCTCGGTCAGCGCGCCTATGCCGCGCTGACGCTCGATCTCCGGCTGCCAGACCAGGACGGCGTGACGCTGATCCGCGAGCTGCGGGGGAACGAGGCGACCCGGCTGCTGCCGATCGTCGTCGTCTCGGTCCGCGCCGAGGAGGGGCAGGCGGAGCTGAACGGCGGCGCCTTCGGGGTGGTCGACTGGCTGGCCAAGCCGATCGACGAGCGGCGGCTGCGCCGGGCGATGGAGCGGGCGGTGCGGTCGCCGCTCGGCGCCGGCGCCCGCATCCTGCATGTGGAGGACGACCTCGACCTGCACCGCGTGGTGGCGGCGATCGTCGGTGCCGACGCCGTGGTCGAGCAGGCGCTCGATCTCGCCGCGGCCCGGGAGCAGCTGGCGCGCCAGCGCTTCGACCTGGTGATCCTCGACCTCGCCCTGCCGGACGGCTCCGGCCTCGAGCTCCTCCCCCTGCTCGGCGGCGTCGACCCACCCACGCCGGTGCTGATCTTCTCCGCCCACGAGGTCGACGCCGACGCCGCGAACCGCGTGGCGTCGGTGCTGATCAAGAGCCAGACCTCGAACCGCGAGCTGATGGAGCAGATCCGGTCGGCGCTGGGGCGGCCTTTCCGGGGTGCGGCGGGGTAGGGGCGGTTCATAGATCTCTTGCTGGGGGGACGTGCGCTCCGAAGCCTCACCCTCGGTCCCTCTCCACAAGTGGAGAGATACTCTCTTGGCCGTCAAGAGGTCAGAGGAGATTCAAGGACGCGGAATTTGGCTCCTTCAAAGGGAGAGCGGTGGCGAAGCATTCCGTGCAGAGAGTGCAGGAGTTTCCTCATGACCGCGACGAGAGCCTGCAATGGCTTCTTACCTCGGGCCAAGAGCTGGTCGTAGAAGGCTCGTACGTGTGGGTCACAGCGAACGGCCACCAGGGCCGGCATGTAGAGGACGCGCCGGAGATGGACGTTGCCGCAGCGAGACATTTGGGCTGGTTGTGAACGGAAGAGCCGGAATCGTGGCTGCGAGGATCGATTCCGGCGTGGGCCACCCATTGTCGAGGCCCCATGTCTTTGGGTAGGACGGCGAGCTCCCCGAGCAGGTGAATCGCGCTCTTGGTCGCGATGCCAGGAGTCGAGACCAGGAGCTGGAAGTCCTGCTGCAGAGGCGGATGTCGCTGAATGAGTCGGCATGCCTCTTTTTCTAGCGCTGCAAGGCGGTCCTCGAGGTGCTGGAGGTGAGCTTCCAGATCCTGGCAGACGACGGTTCCCAGAGAGGATACGAAACGGGCGGCATGAAGACGGTTTTTCTCCTGGGTGGCGAGGTCGGTCAGATCCGCGATCCGGCGGCCGATGGCTCGCAACTCCAGGGCTTCAGAGGCCGGAGGTTGCCAAGGTTGAAACCTCATGCGCTGGCTGTACTCGAGTAAGACTTGGGCATCGACCGCATCCGTTTTGGACCGTCGCAGGTCGGCGCGGGCGAAGTCGCGTAGGCTGCGCGGATTGACGACCATCAACTCCACCTGGGGCTGTTGAGCCAGAGCCAAGGAGATGTCGAGGCTGTACAGTCCCGTTGCTTCCAAGGCAACCCGCGTCGGGCGTCCGGTCAGATGTCGGCACAGCTTCTGATGACCCTCCCAGGTATTGGCAAAGGCCAGCCGCTGGCAGTTTCCCTTCGGCGGCTGGAGATGGACGACCAGGGTCTGGGCACTGACATCGATGCCGACGAATTGCACAGCGGGACTCTCCTTTCGCTACACTGATCCCCGGGTCTCCCCGACCCTGTGCCCTCGCCGGCCGACCTTGTTACGCAGGCTCTTGGGCCTCGGATACTCCGCGGTCTTGGCGAAGAGGGCGGGAGGCCCATCTCTCCAACAAGCTCTAGGGCTTCAGGGAGGGGCGGCCCTCCCGGGGGGCCTCCAAGTCTCGGTTCTGGGCTATGGAAGCTGACGACCTATGGAAAGCTGGCTGCGCCACCTTTCCACAGGTCTTGGATTTCCATCCCGGAAATCCACAGCTCCCACAGCCCCGGCGACGATCCTCTATCCCACGGAAGGAAGATACAAGGGAGGGCCCGCGTAGGAAGATCCGCCTGAATTTGTAAGGTTTTTTCCGCTGGCTTTGGGAGACCAGGAAGGGTCCCCTTTTGCGTTGTCCTTCCCGCCATGCGCCCTCCCTCTCCACTTGTGGAGAGGGGCCGGGGGGTGAGGCTTCGAAGGGCACGCCGCCCCAGCAACCCCGGCCACCTGTATTCACTCCCCCCGCGCCAGCCGGTCGAGCACCGCCAGCCGCGCCGCAGGATCGTCCGGCAGCGGTCCGGCGTCGAGGCACCGGCCGCCGCGCACGGCGAGGGCGCGGGAGGCGCGCCCTACGAACGGTTCGATCTCGTGGGAGACCACGACCACGGCGGCGCCGGCGGCGACCAGACGGTCGGTCCAGGCCAGGAGGTCCTCGCGGGCGCTGCGGTCCATGGCTTCGAGCGGTTCGTCGAGCAGGGCTTGGCGGGGAGTGCCTACCAGGGCCGCGGCGAGCACGGCGCGGCGGCGCTGGCCCATCGACAGCTCGCGCACGGAACGATGGGTGAGGTCTCCGAGACCGACCCGCGCGAGGGCCTCGCGCCCTCGCTCCCTGGGCTCGCCGCGCAAGCGGCAGACGAGGTCGAGGATCTCGCGCAGCGTCGCGTAGGGGGTGAGGTCGGGCTGCTCGGGGACGTAGGCGAGCCCTCTTCGCGCCGCCACCTCGGAGCGCGAGTCGCTCCAGAGGTCGTGGCCGTCGATCTCGATATGGCCGGTATCGGGCCGCTCGATCCCCGCCGCCAGCTTGAGCAGCGTGCTCTTGCCGCAGCCGTTGGGTCCCAGCAGCAGGGTCAGCCCGGGCGAGATCTCAAGGTCCACTCCGGCGAGGACCGGCTCGGCGTCGCGGTAACGGAAGGAGACCCCATGGAGCCGGATCACGAGGCGCTCCA
>DATBAW010000253.1:0-2127 GCA_036271335.1 Thermoanaerobaculia bacterium | reverse complement strand
CGCATCTCCGACGACTTCCCCCAGGCCGAGGCGGCGATGGCCTGCGCCCTCGACCTCCGCGTCCAGGGCACGGGGGACGCCCTGCTCTATGCCCGGATCGCCGACCTGAGCGCCTCGCTGCATTGCGATCAGCGGCGCTTCAACGAGGCATTCCGCATGCTCGACCTGGCCTACGCGATCCACCGCCGGCACAGCGACTCACACGAGGTCGGCCGGACGCTCATCCTCAAGGGCCTGTATACCGGCTATGCCGGCAAGCCCGAGGAGGCGCTCCAGCTCCTGGTCCGCGCTCTGCCGATGATCGACCGCGCGCGGGACTCGAAGCTCGTCTTCCACACGCTGCACAACATCCTCCTCTTCCGCGTCGAGCTCGGCGAGTACGAGGCCGCCCAGCGCCAGTTGCAGCGGATGCGGCCGCTCTACGCCGAGCACGCGGCCTGGCTCGACCTCATGAAGCTCCACCGCCTCGAGGGCGAGATCGCCGCCGGCCTGGGCGACCTAGTCACCGCCGAGGCGACCTTCCAGCAGATCCGGCAGAACCTGGACGACGCGGGACACGCCTACCAGGCCTCCCTGATCTCGCTCGACCTCGCCGGCGTCTGGCTGCGCGAGGGGCGCACCGCCAAGGTCCGCGGGCTGGTGGCCGAGATGGCGACCACCTTCCGCGTCCTCGGCGCCGAGCGCGAGGCCCTCTCCGCCCTCCACCTGTTGCAGGACGCCCTGGAGCGCGACCAGGCGACGCTGGAGATCCTCCGGCTCGTCGGCGGCATCCTCCGGCGCCTGCAGAACGAACCGGCCACCCACGCCGGCCTCGACGCCCTGTAAGCCCTCGCCCCGCGCGAGATTCAGCGGCCCGGAGCCTCGGCTCCGGGCCGTTCGCATTTCTGACCCCCAGTAACCTGGCCAATAATCCGGCCAATAACCCGGCCCGCCCCTTGCAGCGATTCCTGGTAGTCTTCGCCCCTGGTTTTCGCCGGAAGCGACCATGCCCCATCAAGAGAAATCCGTAGCCCTCTATGGGGCGATGGCCGCGAACTTGGCGATCGCGACCACCAAGTTCGTGGCGGCGGCCTTCACCGGCAGCTCGGCGATGATCTCGGAGGGGATCCACTCGGTGGTGGACACCGGCAACCAGATCCTGCTCCTGTTCGGGATCCGCCGGAGCAAGCGACCGCCCGACGCGGGCCACCCCTTCGGGCACGGCATGGAGCAGTACTTCTGGAGCCTCGTCGTGGCCATGCTGCTGTTCGGCGTCGGCGGCGGGCTGTCGATCTACGAGGGGATCAGCCACCTCCTCCACCCCCGCCCGCCCGAGGATCCGCTCTGGAGCTACGCCTCGCTCGCCTTCGCCTTCGTGTTCGAGGGAATCTCCTGGATCCTTGCCATGCGGCAACTGCGCCCGATCATCCGTGAGAAGGGGATCTGGAAGACCCTGCGCACCAGCAAGGACCCTTCGATCGTCACTCTCTTCTTCGAGGATTCCGCGGCGCTCGTCGGCCTGATCATCGCCTTCTGCGGCATCTTTCTCGGCCAGCTCTGGCGGACCGCGGTCCCCGACGCCATCGCCTCGATCGTCATCGGCCTGCTCCTCTCCACGGTCGCCTCGTTCCTGGTCTCCCAGAGCCGCGGGCTGCTGCTCGGCGAGAGCGTGAGCCCCGAGATCCTCGCCAGCCTGCGCACCATCGTCCATTCCGACCCCGCGGTGGTGGACGCGAAAGAGCCGCTCACCATGCATCTCGGCCCCGAGGAGGTCCTCCTCAACCTCGAGATCGACTTCAGCCCCGGCCTGCCGCCCGGCAAGATCACCGAATCGATCATGCGGCTGGAGGAGGAGATCCGCCGCAAGCACCCCGAGATCCAGCGGATCTTCATCGAGGCGCGGTCGCTTCAAGGGGTAGGACGGTCGGAAATGGCGAAGAGCACCTGACAAAATTGGACAACCCTGGCGCTTTCATAGAGGCGGCCCTATGTGGCCGCCCCTAAAGCGGTTTTGATAGACGCTCTAAAGGGCTCGTCACAGAATAACTGCACCAGTTCCCCGGAGCACGGCAGCCCCAGGACGTCTGGTTCCGTCCGGCCCAACGGGCCGGGAGAACGGAGCCCAGGGCTGAGGCCGAAGGCCGATGC
>DATBAW010000252.1:0-6299 GCA_036271335.1 Thermoanaerobaculia bacterium | reverse complement strand
GAACATACTTCGAGTGATTCGCGAAACTCTGCTCGGCCATGATCCCCTCCCTGAGCTCGGCGTGGTACGACGATCTATGGTATCCCAGACCGGAGTAGACTCCCTCCCCATGGACGCGGAGATCAGAGGCTCCCAGTGGCTCGACGCCTCGGTGGTGGCCGGCGGGTGGGATCACTTCGTGCGCTCGTTCCTCGCCGGCTACTTCGAGCTGCATCCCACCTTCGGCGCCGGCGCCGGCCGGCACGAATTCGACGGCCGGCTGCCCGACTGGAGCCCGGAGGCGCTCGCCCGCGAGAGCGACTGGCTGCGGGCGGAGCGGGAGCGGGCGGAGCAGTTCGATCCCGAGACGCTCGACGAGCGGCGGGCGTTCGAGCGCGAGATGGTCAAGGTGGTGGTGGACTCCGACCTCTTCTGGCTGGAGGCCGCCGAGTGGCCTCGCCGCAATCCGCTCTTCTACGCCGGACCGCTCGATCCCAGCCTCTATCTGACGCGCGACTACGCGCCGCTGGCGGAGCGCCTGCGGGCGTTCGTGGACTGGGCGCGGGAGGTGCCCCGCGCCGCCGGCCAGGTGAAGGCCAACCTGCTCACCCCGATGCCGCGCCCGCACGCCGAGCTGGGAGAGATGACCTTCGGCGGGCTGGCGGGCTACCTGGAATCCGACGTGCCGCCGCTGTTCGCGGCCGTCGACGATCCAGCGCTCCAGGCGGACTTCCGGGAGGCCAACGCCGCCGCCGCGCAAGCGCTGTGCGAGCTCGGTGCCTGGTTCCACGCGGAGATTCCACCGGAGGGTTCCGACGCCGGTGAGTTCCGTCTGGGCGCCGACCTCTTCGCCCGCATGCTGCGGGAGACCGAAAAAGTGGACGTGCCGCTGGCCGAGTTGGAGGCGGCGGGGCGGCGCGAGCTGGACCGCAACCTGGCCTCGCTACGGGAGGCGCTCGCCGCCTTCGCGCCGGGCGTGCCGGTGGCGGAAGCGCTGGCCCGGGTGAGCGCGCGGAAACCGGCGGAAGGGCCGGTCGAGGCCGCCCGCCGCCAGCTGGCCGGGCTCCGCCGGTTCGTCGAGGAGAAGGGGCTGGTCTCGATCCCCGGCGAGGAAGAGGCGCTGATCGCCGAGGCGCCTCCATATCAGCGATGGAACTCGGCGTACATCGACATCCCTGGCCCCTATGACCGCCACCTGCCGTCCATCTACTACATCGCGCCGCCCGACCCGGCCTGGTCGCCGGCGGAGAAGGAGCAGTACATCCCGAACGAGGCGGACCTCCTGTTCGTCACCATCCACGAGGTCTGGCCCGGCCACTTCCTGCAGTTCCTCCACTCCAACCGCACCGAATCCGAGCTGGCGCGGCTGTTCGTGACCTACGGCTTCGCCGAGGGCTGGGCCCACTACTCGGAGGAGCTGATGTGGGAAGCCGGCTTCGGCGGCGGCGATCCCTACCTCCACATCGGCCAGCTCCAGAACGCCTTGCTGCGCAACGTCCGCTACCTCGTTGCCCTCGGGCTGCACGCCGGCACGATGACCCTGGACGAGGCCGAGAAGATGTTCCGCGAGGAGGGTCTCCAGGACCCCGCCAACGCCCGCCAGCAAGCCGCCCGCGGCGCCTTCGATCCCGGCTTCCTCAACTACACCCTGGGCAAGCTGATGGTCCGCAAGCTCCGCGAGGACTGGACGGCCGAGCGTGGGGGCAAGGACGCGTGGCGGGAGTTCCACGACCGGTTCCTGTCGTATGGCGGACCGCCGGTGCCGCTGGTGCGGAAGGCGATGGTGGGGGGGGAGGCGGGGGCGGTGCTGTAGCTGGGGGCGTTGCCGCGCGAAGCCCTTATCCACCTGGACGCCAAGCGTCTTCTGCTCGGGCTGGGTCAGGCAGCCTTGAGCGGCTTGATGCGTTTTACCTGAGCCTTGAGGGTCTTGGCCGCGTCCCAGAGATCCACAGCGCGTTGTGCGTTGAGCCAAAACTCCGGTGAATTGCCGAACAGCCGAGAGAGCCGAAGCGCCATCTCCGGGCTCACAGCGCGCCGCTCCCGCAGCAGCTCGTTCACGGTCTGACGAGAGACGCCGAGCGCCACTGCGAGGCTGGTGGCGGTGAGCCCGTAGTCCGGGAGGAAATCCTCGCGGAGCATCTCGCCCGGGTGGGTGGGCCGGAGCTTGCGCTCGTGAGTGTTTGGAATGCTCATCTGGTCCCTCGTTTCAAAGGCTGTCCGACCAGAATCTCACAACCCGTTCAGCAACTCCAGATACTCCGCCCGCCCCATCTCCCGCGAGTTCGACGGATTCGAGCCGTTCAGCACCGCCCGCTCGGCGATCCAGCCGTGCTCTTCGGCGGGGATGCCGAGCTCGCGGAAGTGGGGGATGCGGAGGTCCTGCACGAGATATTCGATCGCCCGGACGACGCCTTCCGCGCCCTTCCCGCTCCCCGGCGGCAGGGTGGTGTCGAGGGCGGCGAGCTTGTCGGTACAGGCGTCGAAGTTGTAGCGGGTGACCGGCGCCAGGAGGACGGCGTTGGCCAGGCCGTGGGGGATGTTCCAGCGCCCGCCCAGCGTTTCGGACAGGCAGTGGACGGCGGCGACGTCGGCGTTGCCGAAAGCGAGGCCGGCGAGGGTGGAAGCGCGCATCACCCCCTCGCGCGCCTCGGGGTCGCTCGCGATGTCGGCGGTGGCCCGGCGCAGGTAGCGGAAGAGCAGGGAGATCGCCTTCTCCGCCAGCGCGTCCGAAACCGGATTGGCGACGCGGCAGGTGTAGGCCTCCACGGCGTGGGTGAGGGCGTCCGCGCCGGTCCAGGCGACCAGCCGGCCGGGGAGGGAGACGAGGAGGTCGGCATCGACGATCGCCCAGTCAGGGAACATCCTCTCCCCCTTGACACTGATCTTGGCCTGCCGCTCCTCGACGGTAAGCACGGAGACCCAGGTCACCTCCGAGCCGGTGCCGCAGGTGGTGGGCACGGCGAGAAAGGGGAGCGGCTGCTGGGTGAACTTCTCGCGCCCCTCGTAGCTCTCGGCCCTGCCGCCGTTGGGGATCACCATGGCGGCGGCCTTGGCGGCGTCGAGCACGCTGCCGCCCCCGACCCCGACCACCAGCGAGACTCCCTCCTCGCGCCCCCACTGCGCCAGCCGGTCCACCGTGACGGCTCGCGGGTTGGGCTCGATGTCGTCGAAGGTGACCGCCTCGATGTCGCGCTCCGCCAGCCCCTTCCACACCCGCTCGGGAATGCCGGTCTCCTCGATCCCCGGATCGGTCACCAGCAGCACTTTCTCCGGCGCGTAGCCGGCGGCGATCTCGGGGAGCTGTCCGAGACAGCCGGGAGCCATGAGGACACGGGTGGGCATGCGAAAGAGGCGGCTCATAGGAGACGTATCCTGGCGCAGGAGGGGGTCGCGAGTCGAGGGGGCGGGCGAGGTCCGTGGTTTGCGACCGCGCCCGGGCGGGGGCGGCGACTGGCCAGCCGTGCCCTCCTGGACCTTCTCCCCCCAAAATCCGTATACCCTTCCTGCAGGACCTTCCGAGGAGGACCGCCCATGGAATCCGTCGCCCGGCCGCCCGTCTCCATCGCCCGCCCGCGGGAGCGCGCGGCGGCGCTCCCCTGGTATCTCACCGCGATGCTCGCCGGCTCGACCAGCATCATCGTCGGGCTGCTCTGGGACATCTCGTGGCACATGACGATCGGCCGGGACACGTTCTGGACCCCGGCCCATATGGCGATCTATCTCGGCGGGGTGCTGGCGGGGCTCTCGTGTGGCGCGCTGGCGGTGCGCACCACCTTCGCCGGCAGCGCGGCGGAGAAGGCAACGATGGTGCGCTTCTGGGGGTTCTACGCGCCCCTCGGCGCCTGGGTGGCGGTGTGGGGCGCCTTCGCCATGCTCACCTCGGCGCCGTTCGACAACTGGTGGCACAACGCCTACGGCCTGGACGTCGAGGTGCTGTCGCCGCCGCACGCCCTGCTCGGCGCCGGCATGATCACCATTCAGCTCGGCGCCATGCTGATCGCGCTGGCCGCCCAGAACCGCGCGTCCGCGGGCTCCCTCCGCCCTCTCGGCCTCGCCCATCTCTACGCGGCCGGCATCGTGGTGCTGATGATCACCACCCTGCTGGTCGAGTACAGCGAGCCGAACCGGCGGCACGGCGGGCTGTTCTACGAGCTGATGGCGGCCGTCCTCCCCTTCTTCCTGGTCGGCGTGGCGCGCTCCTCCCGGCTGCGCTGGTCGGCCACGATCACGGCGGCCTTCTACATGCTGATCACCGCCCTGATGGTCTGGATCCTGCCGCTCTTCCCGGCCCAGCCCAAGCTCGGGCCGATCAACATGCCGCTCGACCACATGGCGCCGCCGCTCTTTCCGCTGCTGCTGGTGATCCCCGCGTTCGCCGTCGACCTCCTCCTCCAGCGCCGGCCGGAGAAGCGCGGCGGCTGGCTGGACGCCCTGGCGATCGGAGCGGCGTTCCTCGCCCTGTTTGTGGTCGTCCACTGGCCGTTCGCCGACTTTCAGCTCACGCCGGCGGCGCGCAACTGGTTCTTCGCCGGCGACCGCTTCTGGGCCTATTTCTCCCATCCGGGGCCGTACCACAACCAGTTCTGGCGGCTCCAGGAAGACCCGGCGACGCCGCGGCGGCTGGGCATCGCCCTGCTCTGGGCGATCGCCTCGACCCGCGTCGGCCTCTGGTGGGGAGACTGGATGGCGCGGGTGCGGCGATGAGACGGCGTCTGCCGCTGCCACTCCTGCTGCTGGCGCTCGTCCTGGCGGCGGCGCCGGCGCGGGCGCACGTCGGCAGCCCGAACGTCTTCTTCGACGGCAGCGCCGGTCCCTATCCGGTGCGGGTCATCGTCCGTCCACCGCCAGTGATCCCGGGTCTCGCGGAGATCACGGTGCGCCTGCGGGACGGCCGCAAGGTCGACGGCGTGAGCGTCCAGCCAGTGCAGTACCGGGCGGGATTCAAGGGCGCGCCCCCGCCGGACGCGGCGGTGCCGGTGGCCGGCGCTCCGGACACCTGGAGCGCGCAGCTTTGGCTGATGGCATCGTCCTCCTATAGCGTGCGGGTGGAGGTCAAGGGGCCCGCCGGTCCAGGGGTCGCGCTGGTGCCCGTCCTCGCCGTGCCGAGCCAGGTCCTGCGGATGGATCGCGGCCTAGGGATCATCCTGCTCGCGCTCGGTCTGTTCCTCTTCGTGGGGGCGGTCTCGATCATCGGCGCCGCCGTGCGCGAGAGCGTGCTGCCGCCGGGCGAGGCGGTCGACGGCCGGCGGCGCGCCCGGGCCCGCGCCATCGGTCTCGTCGCGGCGCTCCTGCTGGCGCTCGGCCTCTTGGGCGGCAAGCACTGGTGGGACCGTGCGGACGAGAAGGCGCGAAGCGGCCTCTTCAAGCCCTTCAAGGTGCGGACCGTGGTGAGTCGCGAAGGGAACGGCCAAGTGCTCGACCTGCGGATCGACGACGAGCGGCAAACCGAGTGGGCGCCGCTGATCCCCGATCACGGCAAGCTGATGCACCTCTTCCTGGTCCGCGAGCCGGGCTTCGACGCCTTCGCCCACCTCCACCCGGTGAAGGCGGAAGCAGACGACTTCCGCGCCCCCCTCCCGCCCCTCCCCGCCGGCACCTACCGCCTCTACGCCGACGTCGTCCACGAGACCGGCTTCCCGCAGACCCTGGTGGATACGGTGAAGATCCCGGCCGTCGCGGCGATCGCGCGCGATCCGTCTCCGGATCCGGACGACTCCTGGCGCATCACCGAGCCGCTGGCGGCGCGGGCGTCCACCGCCGGCCCGAAGCTCTGCCTTCTCGACGGCGGCGGCACCATGCTCTGGCATCAGCTCCCCCTGCGGGCGAACCACGAGGCCACCCTGCGCTTTGAGGTCCGCGACCCGGAAGGCCATCCCACCGCCCTGGAGCCCTACATGGGGATGCTGGCGCACGCCGTCATCGTCCGCGATAACCATCGCGACCGTCGCCCTGCGGACGGCGAGGTCTTCATCCACCTCCATCCCATGGGTACCGTCAGCATGGCCGCCCAGCAGGCGTTCGCGAAGAAGGAGGGGGACGAGGAAGAGACGCCGATGCCGGCGATGTCCATGAGCTCGGCGAGCGGCGCGGAGGGCGTGGTCTCCTTTCCGTATGAGTTCCCCCAGCCCGGCCTGTACCGCCTCTGGGTGCAGGTCAAGAGCGGCGGCCAGGTGCAGACCGGGGTGTTCGACGTGGAGGTGGCGAAGACGTAGGGGACCCCAACGCTTGCGCCCTCTGCTCCGTATGCATCTTCATACGAAGGCATTCGTGGGGAGGCCGGTCATGCGGAACCGCGTCAAGCTGCTGGCCCTGGTGGTCCG
>DATBAW010000251.1:0-12579 GCA_036271335.1 Thermoanaerobaculia bacterium | reverse complement strand
GGGTCGGCGGCGACCTGCCGCTGGTGATGGTCGGCGGCGCGCCCTACGCGGGAAAATTCATCGCCAGCTTCAGTCGCGGCGCTGATCCGCGCATTGTCTTTCCAGGAGCCATCTACGGCGACGGGTACCGCGAGCTGCTCTCTCACGCCCTCGCCTACGTCCACGCCACCGAAGTGGGCGGGACGCATCCGGCCCTGGTGGAGGCGATGGGGTACGGAAATTGCATTTTAGTCAACGGCACGCCAGAGAACCGCGAGGTAGCGGGGGGAATCGGACTGTACTTCGATGCGACGAAACCGGCCGAGCTGGCCGCCGGGCTCGAATGGGTCAGGAACCATCCCGTCCAGGCGAGAGCGCGCGGACGGGCGGCGGCCCGGCGGGCACAGCTGCTGTTCTCCTGGGAGCGGGTCACCGATCGCTACGCGGCGCTCCTCGAACGGCTGGCGGGAGGCCGATCGGGTGGTGCATAGACGGAATGTCGACCTCATACGTTAGAATCAATAGATTAGAATGAATCAGCCTGCGTTCTCTCAATAGCGCCCATGCTCAAAGAACGAGCTCGCATTCTCGCGGTCGCGATCTTCTCTCTCGACCTTCTCCTCGTCTCCGCCGCCTTCCTGTGCGCCTATGGGCTGCGCGACGTCGTGCTCCCGCGGATGGCGCCAACGACGTTCCCCAGCCGCCTCCACTCGCTGACCGACTATCTGCCGCTGCTGCCGATGGCGCTCGCCATCTGGGGCGGTCTGCTGCAGAGCTCGGGGCGCTATCGGTCGCACCGCACCGTGCCGCTGATCGACGAGGCTTGGGCGATCCTGCGCGTCTGCGTGACCGGAGCGATCCTCTTCACGCTGGCTCTTTATCTGAGCCGGTGGGACGAGCGGCTGCTGGGAACCGACCGCATCAGCCGTTTCTGGTCGCTGCTCTTCGCCGGCCTCTGCTGCCTCTTCCTGCTCAGCGAGAAGCTGGCCCTGCGGCTGACCTCGCGCTATGTCCGCGCCCACGGCTTCAACTACCGCACCGTGCTGATCGTGGGCACCAGCGACGCCGCGCTGCGAGTGGCCGACTCGATCTACGGCCACCGTTTCTGGGGATACCGCATCCTCGGCTTCATCCGCAACGAGCACGCCTGGGAAGAGTCCTGGCCCAACCGCTATCCGATCCTCGGCGAGATCGGCGACATCCCACGGATCGTCGAGAGCCACCCGGTGGACGACGTCATCTTCGCCGTCCACCGGCGGGAGCTGGACCGGCTGGAGGACCTCTTCCTGAGCCTGCAGGAGCAGGGGGTCCGCACCCGCTTCGCCATGGACCTCTTCCCGCACACCCGCGCCCGGGTGGAGCTGGAGGAGCTGGACGGCGTCCCTCTGCTCTCCTTCGCCACCACGCCGACGAGCCAGCTCCAGCTCATGCTCAAGCGGGCGCTGGACGTCGCGCTCGCCGCCTTCCTGCTCTTCATCGGCCTGCCGATCGCCGGGATGATCGCGCTGACCATCAAGCTGACCTCGCGCGGCCGGGTCCTCTTCCGGCAGACCCGCTGCGGTCTCAACGGCCGCTCCTTCACCCTCTACAAGTTCCGCACGATGGTGGAGGACGCCGAGGAGCGCCGGCGCGAGCTGATGCATCTGAACGAGATGAACGGACCGGTGTTCAAGCTGAGGCTCGATCCGCGGGTGACCCGCCTCGGCCGCTTTCTCCGCCGCTTCAGCCTCGACGAGCTGCCGCAGCTCTGGAACGTGCTGCGCGGCGACATGAGCCTGGTCGGCCCGCGACCGCCGATTCCCGAGGAGGTCGCCCAGTACCAGCGCTGGCAGCGCCGCCGCCTCGCCATGAAGCCCGGCCTCACCTGCCTCTGGCAGATCAGCGGCCGCAACAACATCGACTTCGACCGCTGGATGCAGCTCGACCTCGAATACATCGACTCCTGGTCGCCGCTGCTCGACCTCAAGATTCTGCTGAAGACCGTGCCGGTGGTGCTGTCGGGCCGGGGGGCGTCGTAGGCGGCTTACGCCTGTTTACGCCCTTCTTACGCTGATGTATACTCAGGTCGATGAAAACGGCAACGGCTCATGACGTGGCGGCCTACGTCCTGCGCAAGCAGGGTGAGATGACCGCCATGAAGCTGGAGAAGCTGGTGTACTACTCGCAGGCTTGGTCGCTCGTCTGGGACGAGGAGCCGATGTTCAAGGAGAGTATCCAGGCCTGGGTGAACGGCCCTGTCGTGCCGGCACTCTACCGGCTCCATCGCGGCATGTTCAAGATCGCGGAGTGGCCCGACGGCGATGCGGACGCGCTGACTCCCAAGCAGCGCGAGACGATCGACGCGGTCCTGGGGTACTACGGCGACAAGTCCTCGCAATGGCTCAGCGACCTGACCCATCGCGAGGCGCCCTGGATGCAGGCCCGGAAGGGCTTGGAGCCGGGTGATCCGTGCAAGCGCGAGATCTCTCACGCCTCGATGGCCGAGTACTACAGCAACCCGTACTGAGCTCACGGGTCTGTGGGTAAGAAGAGACCGAGCCACCATCCGTTCCAGCCGCCGCAGAGGGCTCCGAGCACTGCGTCAGAGCCCGACCCCCGCAAAGTCCCGCGCGCCGTTGCCACCCAGAGCTACCACCATCTTCGCCCTTCCTGGCGGGTCTCGAGCATGGAGCTGGTCGATCCCTACGGCTGGCACGCCGTAGACGCTCAAACGCTCCTCTCGATCCGAGCGAAGCTGGCTCATTTCGAGACCATGACGTGGAGCGAGATCCTGGTCGCGGGGAAAAAACGGAACCACTCGATCAGCGTCTCGACGATCAACCCGACGGCCCGACAGCGTCTCGAAGCCATCGGGCTAGGCCTGGACGAGGTGGTTTCCCTGCGGCTTTCCGGCGCGGAGCGGGTTTTCGGCTATCTCGACAACGGCGTTCTGGTGCTTCTCTGGTGGGATCCTGACCATCAGGTCTGCCCCACCAAGGATTGAGGCTTCACCAGCCGCCCCCACACCGCCTCGACCTGCCGCGCCACCTCGTCCCAGTCGTAGCCCGCCGCGCGCTCCAGGGCGTTGCGCTGGAGGCGGCGCCACTCCTTGTCGTCGGTCAGCAGGCGGTCGAGGGCGGCGGCGAGGGAGATAGGATCGGCGGGGGTGCAGATGCCTTCGAGACCGTCGCGCACCAGCTCGGGAAGGGCGCTCTCGGGCGATTCGCAGTAGACCACCGGCAGGCCCGCCGCCATCGCCTCCAGGGGAAACAGGCCGAAACCCTCGCGCTCCGAGGGCTGCACGGCGATGCGCGCCTTGCCCAGATTGCGCCAGACCTCCTCGCTGGTCTCGACATGGCCGCGGAAGTCGACCTGTGAGGCGATTCCCAGCTCGTCCGCCAGCCGCACCAGCTCCTCCTTGGCCGGCCCGTCGCCGAATACCGTCAGCAGCACCCCCGGATGCCTGGGGGCGATCCGGGCCACCGCCCGCAACAGCAGGTCGACCCGCTTGGCGCGCAGCAGGCGGCCGGCGTAGATCAAGGGTGGGACGCTGCCGCCGCGCGGGCCGTCCATGGCCGCCGCGCGCTGGACCTCGTCGACATGGATGCCGCAGGGCACCAGCTCGACCTCGCCTCCCCGTCGTTTGCGGGCGAGCCGCTCCTGGGTAAGGCGGCTGGAAGCGTTGACCTCCGTGCCGACCTGGCCCGTGCACCACTCGATCGCCTTGTAGAACGGCGCCTTGAGGCGACCGACGTACCCCCGCCAGTAATTTCCCCAGTATTCGTACCAGGTGACCACCAGCGGCTTGCCGGCCAGCGCGCACTTCATCGCCAGGGGGAAGATGTGGATGTACGGCATGTTGGCCGTCTCCACGACGTCGAAATCGCGCACGTCGATCCCCGGCACGGTAAGGGCGAAGCGGATCGCTCCCCGCGTGCTGCGCTGCCCGGCGGCGTTGTAGAGGCCGGCCAGCTCGCCCAGCGACCGCACGCCGGCGCTCTGCGGCGTGCCCGGCTTGCGGAAACCGGCCAGCGTCACCTCGTGGCCGCGCAGACGGAGGGCCGTGGCCAGCTCGTAGTTGCGGCTCTCGACCCCGCCGATGAAGTCCGGATAGACGGTCTCGTAGACGAGGAGGATCTTCAAACTACCGTCTTACTTCCATGGGCTTATTTCCACGGAATCAACGCCGCGATCTCGGCCGACCGGCGATTGATCGTCGCCAGCAGGACGCCGCAGGAGAAGGAGAGGGCGGCGAGGAGGAACAGGGCGGCGGAGAGGACCGCCAGCGGCAGCCGCGGCACCAGTCCGGTCTCCAGGAACTCGGCGACCACCACGCCGCCACCGGCGAGCGACAGCAGCAGGAAAAAGAGGCCGAGCAGGCCGAAGCAGGTCATCGGCCGGTAGTCGCGGAAGAAGGTCAGGATGGCGAGCAGGATGCGGTAGCCGTCGCGATAGGTGTGCAGCTTGCTCGGGTTCTCCTTCGGACGGGCGCGGTAGCGCACCTGCACCTCGGCCACCGGAAAGCGCCGCACCACCGCCTGGAGCGACAGCTCGGCCTCGACCTCGAACCCCTGGGCGATCAGCGGCGTCGCCTCCAGGAACCGCCGGCTGATCACCCGGTAGCCGGAGAAGAGGTCGCGCGTGCGCACGCCGAAGAGCACGCGCACCAGAAAGATGAACAGCCAGTTGCCGAACGAGTGGCCGGCGCGGAAGGCTCCTTCCTCGAAATCGTTGAGACGGGTGCCGATCACCATCTCCGCGCCGTTCTCGGCGGCGGCGATCAGCGTCGGAGCGTCGGCCGCGGGGTAGGTGTCGTCACCGTCGACCATCACGAAGTACTCGGCGCCGGCGGCGTGGGCGTGACGGAAGCCGGAGAGCAGGGCGAACCCCTTGCCGGGACGCGACTCGCGGATCACTTCCGCTCCCGCCTCCCGCGCCCGCTCGGACGTCCGGTCGCGCGAGGCGTTGTCTACCACCAGGATCGCGGCGTCGGGGAGCGCGGCGCGGAAATCCGTGACCACCTTGGTCACCGTCAGCTCCTCGTTGTGGCAGGGGATCACCACGGCGACCCGAGCGGCTTGCGGAGCGAGGGCGGAGGCCAGGTTTTTTTCAGTCACATCGAACCTCGGAATCTGCTTGGACGACGCGGAATCCTACTTCAACCCCCAGCCCCGGCCATAGACGATCGCCACCACGGTCAATCCCCAGAGGAGAATGTTGACCAGGAACGGCTTGTCGCGCAGGATCGCCTCGGTCGGATTGCGCTCGTCCGGACGCTGGTACATCAGGTAGAGGTAGCGGAAAATCCCGTAGAGCACCAGCGGGATGGTGAACACGAGGTTCTGGGTGTGGTACTTCTGCACCGTTTCCGGAGCCACCGAGTAGAGCGCGTAGGAGACCACGGCCGAGGCGGTGACGACGTTGATCATCTGGTCCAGGAACGCCGGGCTGTAGTGGTCGAGCACCGGCCGCTGTCCCGACGCCACGTGCGCCAGCAGAGTGATCTCGTGCCGGCGCTTCGAGAAGCCGAGGAAGAGGGCGAGGAAGGTGGTGCAGAGAAAGAGCCAGCTCGACACCTGGATGCCCGTCGCCTGCGCTCCGGCCTCGACGCGCAGGACGAAGAAGATGCCGATCGACATCACGTCCAGGATTACCATGTGCTTGAACCAGAGGGTGTAGAGCACGTTGAGGATCAGGTATGTGGCGAGGACCAGCGCGAACGGCCCACCGAGCCAGGCCGAGAGCGCGGCCGCCGCGCCGACGAGGGCCACGGCGCCGAGGACGGCCACCGGCACCTTGAGCGTGCCGGCGGCGAGCGGGCGCAGGCGCTTCAGCGGATGCCGGCGGTCCTCCTCACGGTCGCGGATGTCGTTGATCAGATAGACCGCGCTGGACGTGCAGCAGAAGGCGACCAGAGCGAGCACGGCCCGCAGGAGGGTCCGGGGGTCGAGCAGGAGCCCGCCGAAGACGAGCGGCGCCAGGACGAAGACGTTTTTGGCCCATTGCGCGGGCCGCAGGGATTGCAGGAAGGGTCGAATCACCGGCCTATCCTATTCCAGCCGATTCCAGGAAGAAGCGGGGAGACGCGTTGAACAGCTCGCAAGACAGCTCCGGTTCCCATCGCGGCCTCGTCCTCGTGGCCCTCGCCGCGCTGGCGCTCTGGCTCTGGGCGACCGTCCCGCTCGCCCTGGGACAGCGGACGCTCTACTTCCGCGACGTCTTCACCACCCACATGCCGCTGAAGGCGTTCGGGGCCACCGAGCTCCGCCAGGAGCGCATCCCGGCATTCAACCCGACGTGGGGGCTCGGGCAGGCGTTCCGCGGCAATCCCAACGTCCTGCCGTTCTATCCCGGCAACGTGCTCTACCTCGTCCTGCCATTCTGGATCGCCTTTAACCTCCATTACGCCCTCCACTGGCTGCTCGCGGCGCTCGGCATGGCCGCGCTCGCCCGTGCCCTCGGCCAGGGGAAGCCGGCGGCGCTGGTCGCCGGCCTCACCTATGGCGCCTCGGGCTGGATCCTGACCGGCCTCAGCTTCTACAACCTCCTCGCCGTCTCCGCCTGGTGGCCCTTCGTCCTCCTCGGCGCCGCGCGCGGTGGCCGGCGAGGAGTTGCCCTCGGCGGCCTCGCCTGCGGCCTCGCCCTGCTCGGCGGCGAGCCGGTGACGGCGGCGCTGGGTCTCGTCCCGCTGCTCCTGGTCGCCGTGCAGAGCCACGGCCCGCGACGCGGTTTTCTCACCTCCGCCGCCATCGGCGCCACCGGCCTGCTGATCTCCCTGCCGCAGATCGTGGCGACGGCGCGCATCCTCGGTTTCACCTCGCGCGGCGCGCTCGGCGTCGGCTCCGGACGCTTCCACCTCGGTCTCGCGCGGCTGCTCGAGCTGATCATCCCCTTCCCCTTCGGCCACCCCTGGGACCTCGGCAAAGGAGGGTACTGGCCGTGGGACGATCAGCCGGGACTTCCCTACATCCTGACCCTGCACCTCGGGATCGTCGGCCTCTGGCTCGCTCTCGCTGGAGCCCGTAAGGCGCGCGGCTGGGCGGCGCTCGGGCTGGCCGGCCTCGTTCTCGCCTGGGCCGGCGCTCTTGGCGGCGACGCCCTCAATTCGCTGACTCACGGGCTGATGCGCTACCCGGAGAAGCTGCTCTTCTGGTTCGCGCTCGCCGCCGCCCTGCTCGCCGGCTGGGGGCTCGAGAGGGTCCTGGCCACGGCTGACGCCTGGAAGGGAGCGGCGATCGGCGCAGGCTTGGCGCTGGTCGCGGCGGTGGGCGTCTTCCTGACCGGCGCGCGCCTCGCCGGCTGGCTGGCGGCCGGCCACGTGTCGCCGAATTTCGTCGCCGACGCGCCGCGGACCCGGGTGGGAGCCTGGATCCTCGCGCTTCTCCTCGCCGCCGCGTTCCTGGCTCTCGCCGCCTTCGCCGCGCGCCGCCGGAGCGCCGTGGGTCTGGCCGCCGCGCAGCTCGTCGCCCTCCTTCCTCTCGGCGGACTGGTGATGACGGCGCCGCTCGCGATGTTCTCGCCATCTCCCTGGCTGGCGCAGGTCGGACCTGGCGCGCAGGTGGTCCCCGGCGGCCCTTCCGGCCGCCTCTCCGATCCGTCGTATCTGACCCTGGTCCGCATTGTCGCCTGGGACCTCGGCCCGGCGCCGGGCGTGGCCGCCGGCCTGAGTTATCCGCTAGCCAAGGATCTCGACGGCCTCTACTCCCCACTCTCTTCGTCGGTCCTGATCCGTTTCCCGTCGCTCGACGACGACGGCCGCGCCAACTGGATGCGGACGCTGGGCGTGCGGGCCGTGGTGACCAGCGCAGAGCTGGCGACCTCCCGACTCCAGCTCGTCAGCGTCGGCGGACGCTTCGGCGGTTCCAGCCGTCTGTACGCCGTCAACGACCCTGCTCCCTTCGCCTGGTGGCCCCGGTCGGTCGTGACCGCCAGTAATGCCGGCGCCGCCTTCACCTACGTCCGCCACGCCGCCGATCCGGTCGCCGACGTGATCGCCGCGCAGCCCGTCATCCACCACCCTGGCGCGAGGCTCACGCTGGTCGAGGACACCCCCGACCGCATCGGCATCGACGTCTGGGGCGACGGCGGCCTCCTCGTGCTCCGCCGCGCTTTCCAGCCGCTGTTCAAGGCCACCGCCGGCGGGCGCCCATTGTCGACCCTCCCCGTGAACCTCAGCCTCCTCGGCGTCGAGGTGCCGCCCGGGAACCATCGCGTCTGGATCGAGGTCGGCGCGGGACCCGAGGCGCTGGCGGGCGGAATCGCGGTCGTCGCCCTTCTCGCGGCTCTGTTCCTGGCCTTCCCGATTCAGCGCCTTTGGTAGTCTTCACCGCCATGTCCGGACTGTCTTCCGAGGAGTCATCGCCCGAGGAGCCGTCTCCGCCTCCGACCGCTTCGGTGGAGCGGGGACGATGGCGTACGGCCCTCCTCTTCGCCGGTCCCCTGCTGCTCCTCCTCGTCCTGGCGATGCTGCCGCTGATGCGGGGTCTCGAGACGCTCGTCCTGCGCGACGTGCTCAACTCGCACTTCCCCATGAAGTGGTCGCAGGCGGTGGCGATGCGGCATGGCAGTTTTCCGCTCCTCGATCCCTATCGCGCCGGCGGCCAGCCACTGGCGGGCAACCTCAACGCCGCGCCGTTCTATCCGGACAATCTGCTGGTCTTCGTCGGCTCGATCTTCTGGGCGTTCAACGCCCATTTCTGGCTCCATCTGCTCCTCGCGCCATTCGCCTTCTACTGGCTGGCGCGCGCCTGGGGGCTGGAGCGGCAGGCCTCCTGGGCGGCGGCGGTCTGCTGGACGGTCTCCGGCTATTTCTTCTCGCACCTGAATTTCTACAACCTGATCGCCGGCGTGAGCCTGGCACCGGCCCTCATCGCCGCCGGCCTCGACTTCGTGCGCCGCCCCGACCGCCGCGCGCTGCTGGCGCCGGCCCTCGCCCTGCTCTGGACGCTGCTGATCCTGGGCGGCGATCCGCAGACGGCCGCGTTGGCGCTCCTGCTCGCGCTCTCCGCCATGGCCCTCGTCTGGCGGCAGCGGCCGGCCGGATCGGGGTGGCGCGCTCTCGCCCTGTTCGGCGCGGCGATCCTCTGCGGCTCGCTCATCGCCCTGCCGCAGATCGTCGAGCTTTTGCGGATCTACCCGGTGTCGCTCCGCGGCTACGTGGGCTACAACGCGGCGTCGGTCACCCTTTCGAGCTGGGATCCGCGACAGGCCGCCGAATGGCTGCTGCCCTTTCTCTTCGGCCGGCCGGACGTGATCGACAAGGGCGCCTTCTGGGGGAACCAGTTCTTCACCGGCATCCCCCCCTACTACTTCTCGCTCTACCCCGGCCTCTTCGCCCTCGCGCTGATCGCCGCCTCCGGCCGGCCGCGGCGGCGGCTGACGGCCTGGGCCTGGGGCGGGATCGCCTTCGGCCTCTTCCTCTCGCTCGGACGCTTCAATCCGGTGGCGGCGTGGCTGTTGGTGCACGCGCGCGCTCTCCGCTATCCGATCAAGTTCTGGCTGCCGGTCGCGATCGGCGCCGCGCTCCTCTGCGGCCTGGGATTCGAACGGCTCCGCTCGCCGCAGGGCCGCCGCGTCTTCGGCTGGACCCTCGCCCTCCTTGCCGTCGCCTTCGCCGGATTCTGGGCGTTCCTCTCCTTCGCGGCGCATCCGGCGGAGGCGTGGCTCGACCTGTTCATTCCACGGCCGGCGCCGTTCGTCGCCAACGAGCGGCTGCGCTGGGCGGGGCTCTGCCTGCTCTCCCTGGTGGTCCTCGCCGCGCTCGCCCTCGCGCTGCGGATCTCCCGCCGCTCCTGGACGGCCGGCGCCGCGCTGCTGCTCGCCATTCACGCCGGCTCCCAGCTCTGGCTGCTCCGCCCGCTCTATCCGATGGACGCGGTCGAGCCCTATCTGGTGCCGCCGCCGGCGCTCGCCTGGGTACCGGCCGATCTGCTGGTGGTCGATCCGGACTACAACTACCTCTTCGGCCCGTCCAGCCTGCGCCAAGGCGTCTTCCCCGAGACGCACACCCGCTGGCTCGAGCGCCGCTCGTTCTACGAGCTCTACCCGTTCAGCGGACCGGTCTGGGGGCTGCGCTACGAGCTGAACAGCTCGCCCGAGGGGCTGGACACCTATCTCGCCCGCCGCGCCCAGAGCGAGGTCCAGAGCGCCAAGAATCCCGAGCGGCTCAAGCTGCTGGCCGCCTGGGGGGTGGGCCGGCTGCTGGTCAACCATCCGCTCGATCCGCTCCATCCGCTCGATCCAATACCGCCGCACGCGCGCCTGCTCACCCGCATCCCCAGCTTCGGCGGCGAGCTGCTGATCTTCGAGGTCACCGACCGCGCGCCCGAAGCCTTTCTAGCCCGCCGGGTCTTCCAGGCGAAGGACATCCCCGCCAACTACAAGCGGCTGACCGCGCCTGACTTCGATCCCCGTTCCGACGCCGTCATCTTCGGCCAGGACACCTCGCCGCGGATGACCGGCGGGGGAACCGCGCGGATCCTTCGCCGCGGCCCCGAGAGCTACCAGATCGCCACCGACGCCGGCCCTGGAGGCGCCCTCTTGGTGGTCCAGCGCTCCAACCTCCTCTTCGCCGCCACCATCGATGGCAAGCCCGCCGAGGTCCGCACCGCCAACGCCTACCGGATCGGCCTCGAGGTGCCGGCCGGAAAGCATCAGGTGCGGATGTTCGTGGACCGCCGGCCGCTGCACCGGTCGACAGCGGCGGCGCTATTAGGGTTGCTGCTCCTGCCGGGGCTGGGGTGGTGGGGTCGGCGCGAACTGAGCCCGTAGCCCTCCCACCCTGCTAACATACCGACCCTCCATGGCCGATACCGTTCCACGCAAGCGCATCCGGAAGGTCCTGATCGCCAACCGCGGCGAGATCGCGGTGCGCATCCTGCGCGGCCTGCGCGAGATGGGCATCCGCGGCGCCGTTATCTACTCGGAGCCGGACCGCCTGGGGCTCCCCGTGCTGCTGGCGGACGAGGCCTATCCGATCGGGCCGGCGCCGTCGCGCGAGAGCTATCTGCGCGGCGAGGCGATCGTCGAGCTGGCGGTCAGGATCGGCGCCGACGCCATCCATCCGGGTTATGGCTTCCTTTCCGAGCGCGCCGGCTTCGCCCGTCTCTGCCGCGACGCCGGCATCACCTTCATCGGCCCGTCCCCCGAGGCGATCGACGCCATGGGGTCCAAGGTCGAGAGCCGCCGGCTGATGATCGCGGCCGGCGTTCCCGTGGTGCCGGGAGGCAAGGATCCGCTCCCCGATCTCGACGCCGCCGCGGCCGCCGCCGAGACGATCGGCTACCCCGTCATGCTCAAGGCCGCGGCCGGCGGCGGCGGCAAGGGGATGCGGATGATCCCCGACGCCTCCGAGCTGGCCAGCTCCTACCGCGCCGCCCGCTCCGAGGCCGCCGCGAGCTTCGGCGACGACTCGGTCTACCTTGAAAAGTACATCGTGAATCCCCGCCACGTGGAGATCCAGGTGATGGGCGACCTCCACGGCAAGGTCGTCTCGCTCGGCGAGCGCGAGTGCTCCCTCCAGCGCCGCCACCAGAAAGTGGTGGAGGAAGCTCCCTCTTCGGTCGTCGGTCCCGACCTGCGCCGTCGCATGGGCGAGGCCGCGGTCATGGCCGCCGCCGCCGTGGGCTACAGCAACGCCGGCACCTGCGAGTTCCTGCTCGACCGCGAGGGCAACTTCTTCTTCCTCGAGATGAACACCCGCCTCCAGGTGGAGCACCCGGTGACCGAGCTGGTCACCGGCATCGACCTCGTGCGCGCCCAGATTCGCGTCGCCGAGGGCGAGCCGCTCGGTACCGAATTCGACGACGTGCAGCCGCGCGGGCACGCGATCGAGGTGCGCCTCTACGCCGAGGACCCCTGGCAGCGCTTCGCCCCCTCGCCCGGCAGGATCGAAAAGCTCCGCTGGCCCGACGGCCCCGGCGTGCGCGTGGACGCCGGCGTCTACGAGGGCTCCGAGGTCTCGATCTACTACGACCCGATGCTGGCCAAGCTGATCGTCTGGGCCGCCGACCGCGAGCTCGCCCTCGACCGCCTGGAGCGCGCCCTCACCGAGCTGCGCGTCGAAGGGATTCGCACCACCGCCCCTCTCTTCCGCGCCCTCCTCGCCGACGCCGACTTTCGCTCCGGCAACCTCGACATCGGCATGCTCGACCGTAAGCTCGCCGCGGACGAGCTGCATCCGGTCGCCGTCGAAGGCGAGGAGCTGGCCGATCTGCCGTTCATCGCCGCCGCCATCGCCCATCACGAGCAGGCGCACCGCCAGAGCGCCGCCGGTCCCACCGCCGCGGCGACATCTCGCCGCTCGCTCTGGGGCACCGCCGGCCGCCGCAACGCTCTCCGGGGGGGATCATGGAGCTGATCGTCCGCCAGGGAGAGCGCGAGGAGAAGGTCCGCGTGCGCCGCGTCGACGGCGGCTACGAGGTGACGGTCGGCGATCGCGCCTACTCCGTCGACGCCCTTGCTCCCCGGCCCGGCCTGCTCAGTCTGCGGATCGATCAGGTCAGTAATCAGGTCAATAAGAGCCCTGGGAACGTCGTCGCGCAGCACGAGGTGGCCGTCCGTCCTCAAGGCGAGGAGACCTACTGGGTCAGCACCGCCGACGCCGCCGGACCCGTCGAGGTC
>DATBAW010000250.1:0-31642 GCA_036271335.1 Thermoanaerobaculia bacterium | reverse complement strand
ACCGCGCTTCTCGATCAAACCCGCCAAATCCAAGCTCGCCTCCGGGATTCACCACGACAACGAAAGAGCCAAGCCGCTGAGGCCTCAGCCTTTGCCAGGCTCCTGGCCGAAGGTTAACGCGTATGGGGGCCGGGGGTGAGGGCTCGGGCGGGGGAAAGCGGACAAAAAAAGAAGGAGCGCTTTGCGCTCCTTTTTTGGGAGGGATGAGAGGAGGATTTGCCTCCCCGCAAAAGGAAGACTACCCCACTCATACGCACTTGTCAATATGAATTCTCCATCTTCTTAGCGGAAGTAGAGAGTCGCGAAGATCACGGCGGCCAGCAGCACCCGGTAGACCACGAAGACTGTCAGATCCCGCTTCCGCAACCAGGCCAGCAGCCAGGCGATCACCACGTAGCCGACCACCGCCGACACCACCAGGCCGATCGCCATCGGCACCAGCTCCGCCCGGCCGACGCCTGCGGCCATCAGGTCCTTCGCCTCCTTGCCGGCGGCCAGGATGCTGATCGGGATGGTGAGCAGGAAGATGAAGCGCGCCGCCGCCGGCCGGGCGAAGCCGAGCAGCAGGGCGGCGGTGAGGGTGATCCCGGAGCGCGAGGTGCCGGGGATCAGCGCCAGCGCCTGCGCGCAGCCGACGATGACGCCGTCCATCATCGTCACCTGGTCGAGCAGCCGCACCTTGCGGCCCACCCGGTCGGCGACGAAGAGGAGAATGGCGTAGAACAGGGTGGTGCTGGCGATCAGCAGCGGGTTGCGGGCGTAGGTCTCGATCCAGTGCTTGGCGAGCAGGCCGGCGATGCCGGCGGGGACCGTGCCGACCACGATCGCCCAAGCGAAAGGACGGGGGAGGAACTCGCCGTCGCTCGACCGCGGCGCGTTGGTGAAGAAGCCGGTGATCAGGTCGCGGACGTCGCGATGGAAGTAGGCGAGGATGGCGATCAGGGTCCCCGTGTTGGTCGCGATGTCGAAGCCCAGCCCCTGATCGGGCCAGTGGAGGAAATAGGGCACCAGGATCAGGTGGCCCGAGGAGCTGACGGGCAGGAACTCGGTGAGCCCCTGGACGATGCCGAGGATGATGGCCTGGAACGGACTCAAAGGGACCTCCTGTGGCGAGCGGCGCGGACGCGAGCGGCGATTCTATGGGAAAACGTCCTTTCCTCCCGCGATATACTTCCTCGGCATTCGTCCCCGGCATCGGACGCCTCGCGGGGCATTTAAGGGAAATCCATGGAAACCATCCTCGTCACCGGCGGCGCCGGTTTTATCGGCTGCAACTTCGCGCGGCTCGTCCTGGCGGGCGGCGGCGCCCGCGTCGTCGTGCTCGACAAGCTCACCTACGCCGGCAGCCTCGAGAACTTGGCGGACGTGCTGGGCGACCCCCACCTCGAGTTCGTCGAGGGGGACATCGCCGACCGCGCCACCGTGCGCCGGCTTCTGGCCGACAAGCGCCCCGGGCGGATCGTCAACTTCGCCGCCGAGAGCCACGTCGACCGCTCGATCGACGACGCCAGCGCCTTCATCCAGACCAACATCGTCGGCGCCTTCGAGCTGCTGGAAGCGTCGCGCCATCACCTCGCGACCCTCGGCGAGGAGGAGCGGCGCGCTTTCCGCTTCCTCCACGTTTCGACCGACGAGGTCTACGGCAGCCTGGGGCCCACCGGCGCCTTCACCGAAACGACCGCCTACGCCCCCAACTCCCCCTACTCGGCGTCGAAGGCGGCGGCCGACCACCTGGTGCGGGCCTATCACGAGACCTACGGCCTGCCGGCCCTGCTCACCAATTGCTCGAACAACTATGGCCCCTACCAGTTCCCCGAGAAGCTGATCCCGCTGATGGTGCTCAACGCCCTCGACGGCCGGCCGCTGCCGATCTACGGCGACGGCGGCAACGTCCGCGACTGGATCCACGTCGAGGACCACTGCCGCGGCGTGCTCGAAGTGCTGCGGCGGGGCAAGCCGGGGGAGAAGTACAACCTCGGCGGCCGCAGCGAGCGGACCAACCTCCAGATCGTCGACACGATCTGCGAGATCCTGGAGAGTGAGCGGCCGGCCGCCGGCAACCCCGCTCTCGCCGGCCAGGGGATCGCTTCCTACCGCGACCTGCGCAAGTTCGTCGCCGACCGCCCCGGCCACGATCGCCGCTACGCGATCGACGACGCCAAGATCGAGCGCGAGCTCGGCTGGGCGCCGCGCCAGAGCTTCGAGGAAGGGCTGCGGGCGACCGTCCGCTGGTACCTCGGCCACCGCGACTGGTGCGAGGGGGTGCAGTCCGGCCGCTACGGCCGCGAGCGGCTCGGCCTGGGGGCGCAAGTCGCGAGAAACGAAATGGAAAGCGAGGTTCAGGCAGGATGAAATTTCTTCCAACGGCTCTGCCGGAAGTGGTGCTGGTCCAGCCGGACGTGTACGGGGACGCCCGCGGCTTCTTCCTCGAGACCTACCACCAGCGCAAGTACGGCGAGGCGGGGCTCCCCACCGAGTTCGTCCAGGACAACCACTCCTTCTCCGTCCGCGACACCCTGCGCGGCCTCCACGCCCAGGTCCGCAATCCGCAGGGGAAGCTGATCCGCGCCATCCTCGGCGAGATCCTCGACGTCGCGGTCGACATCCGCCCCGGCTCGCCGACCTTCGGCCATTGGGTGAGCGCCCTGCTCTCGGGCGAGAACCACCACCAGCTCTGGGTCCCGGCCGGCTTCGCGCACGGCTTCTGCGTCACCTCCGACACCGCGCACGTCCAATACAAGTGCACCGCCTTCTACGACCCCAAGGACGAGATCTCCATCCAGTGGAACGATCCGGCCATCGGCGTCGACTGGCCGACCTCCACGCCTCTCCTCGGACCCCGCGACGTGGCGGCTCCGACCCTGGCGGAAATTCTGCATAAGTTGACGGGACATGGGGACCAACAGCTCTGAGAAGGCCCGCACCGGGCCTGACACCGTCGCGGCCGGAGTGCTCTCCGCGCCCCCCGAAGACGTGCTCTTCACGCCGCGCGATCTCCGGCAGATGGCCGAGATGGACCTCTCGCCGCGGGAGGCCGCGCGGCACGTGGAGCTCTTCCGCAATCCGCCGCCGTTCACCCGCGTGCTCCGGCCCTGTCGTCCCGGCGACGGCATCCGCTCGCTGACGCTCTCCGAGCACGCCGATCTCCTCAGCCATTTTGACGCGGCGGCCCGCCGCGGGCGCGTCGCCAAGCTCGTCCCCGCCTCCGGTGCCGCGACGCGGATGTTCAACGACCTGCTCGCCGCCCTCGCCGCGCCGCCGGGGACCGAGCCGGCCGCTCCGGTGCGGGCGTTCCTCGCCAGCCTCCACCGCTTCGCCTTCTACGAGGATCTCGCGGCGGCCCTCGGCGCCCACGGCATCGACCTCGACCGGGCGGTGGAGAGCGGCGACTGGCGGATCGTGCTCCGCACCCTGCTGGAGACGCCCGGCCTCGGCTTCGCCGAGCTCCCCAAGGGGCTCCTCCCCTTCCACCGCACCCCGGACGGCCCGCGCACCCCCATCGAGGAGCATCTGATCGAGGCGGCCGCGATCACCCGCGACGAGGACGGCCTCTGCCTCCTCCACTTCACCGTTTCGCCCGATCACCAGGAGGGATTCGAGCGCCTGATCGACCGCGTGCGCCCAGCCCTCGAGGAGCGCTCGGACAGCCGCTTCGAGGTCTCCTTCTCCACCCAGCGGCGGGCCACCGACACTCTCGCCGTCGACCTCGAGAACCTCCCTCTCCGACTCGCCGACGGCTCGCTGATGTTCCGCCCCGGCGGCCACGGCGCGCTGATCGAGAACCTCCACGACCTCGGCCACGACGGCTGGGACATCGTGCTGGTGAAGAACATCGACAACGTCGTCCCGGACGACCGCAAACCGGTGGTCCACCTCTGGAAGCGGCTGCTGGGCGGCTGCCTGCTGACCGTGCGCGAGGCGGCGTTCGCCCATCTCGACCGGCTGGAGGCGCTCGACGGCGTCCGCGGCAAGAGGGCTGAAACGGTGTTGCGCGAGGCGGCGGAGTTCCTCGCCAACGAGCTCTGCCGGCCGCTGCCGGAGGGGTTCGCGGCGGCGGACTCCCAGGAGCGCCAGCGCTTCCTGATGGAGGCGCTCGACCGCCCGATCCGCGTCTGCGGCGTGGTGCGCAACCAGGGAGAGCCCGGCGGCGGCCCGTTCTGGGTCGAATCCCCCTCGGGCGGGATCTCGCCGCAGATCGTCGAGACCTCGCAGATCGATCCCAAGGACCCCGAGCAGCAGGCGGCGCTGAAGGCCTCCACCCACTTCAACCCGGTGGACCTCTTCTGCGGCCTGCGCGACCGTCACGGCCGCCCCTACGACCTCCACCGCTTCGTGGACTCCGCGACGGTCTTCATCGCCCAGAAGTCGCACGAGGGACGTCCCTGCAAGGCCCTGGAGCGTCCCGGCCTCTGGAACGGCGCCATGGCCGGGTGGAACACGGTCTTCGTGGAGGTGCCGGACGCCACCTTCGCGCCGGTGAAGACGGTGCTGGACCTGCTGCGGGCAGAGCACCAGTAGGACGGCAGAAAGAGCGTACAGAGGGACCTCGCCGGTTGGGGCGGGGTGCGCTTCGAAGCCTCACCCTCGGTCCCTCTCCACGAGTGGTGGAGGGCGTTCCAGGATCGGCAGAGCCCGTAGGGTGCGCTGTGCGCCCGTTCAGCGTCGACGGCTTTCAAGACCTCGTAGCTTTCAGGTAGCCCCTCCTACGCGGGCCCTCCCTCCACTTGTGGAGAGGGAACGAGGGTGAGGCTTCGAAGCGCAGGACGTCCCAGCCAGCAACAGTGTATGGACCGAACCCCTCTCAAGACAACAATTTCTTCACCCACCGCCTGAAGCTGAACGGCCGCCCCACCCCAGGAGCGCCGATCAGCTCCTTGGCTCCCACCTCGGCGAGCACGGCCTTCGTCTGCTCCCCCAGCTCCGGCACGGCGCCGCCGGCGGTGGGCCGCGCGCCGTCGAAGCGCGCCGGGAACGCCAAGCGCGGCAGGCCCTCCGGCCCCGTGGCCAAAACCCCACGTGCCGCCACTTGCGGGTGCTCTCTTGCCTCCGCCGCCGAGAGCACGGCCTCGACCGGGATATCCTCGCTTTTCAGGAGAGCCAGCCACGCATCCCGCGTCCGCCCGCGGAACAGCTCCTCCATCATCCGCCGAGCCCGCGGCGACGAGCTGTACTGGCGCCGCAGCAGATCGTCTCGCCCCACCGCCCGGCAGAAGCGCTCCCAGAAATGAGGCTCCAGGGCGCCCAGCGCCAGCCGGTGGCCGTCGGCGGTCTCGTAGAGGTTGTAGCAAGGGAGCGCGCCGGTCAGCGGCAGCCGCTCCCCCACCGCCTTCGGTCCTTCCGCCTCGGTCGCCCAGGCGGTGAGGTTGGCGTGGAGGCCGGCGTCGAGCAGCGCCACGTCCACCCGCTTCCCCTCGCCCGTCCGCTCCCTTTCGAACAGGGCGGCGAGGATGGCGGCGACCGTGCTCCAGGCGCCGATCTGGTCCGCCACCTGCACGCCGGGCATCGCCGCCGTCGGCGCCAGCGTTCCCGCCACGGCCTGATAGGTGAGATCGTGGCCGGCTCTCGCGGCGTTGGGGCCCTCCTGGCCCCAGCCCGAGATCGAGGCGATCACCAGCCGTGGATGGCGCGCCCGCAGCTCCTCGGCCGGGAAGCCGAGCCTTGCCAGCGTCCCCGGACGGAAGCTCTCGATCAGCACGTCCGCCCGTGCGATCAGCCGCTCCAGCGCCTCGCGGCCTCCGGACTGTTTGAGATCGAGCGCCACGCTCTCCACCCCGGCGAGCAGGATGGCCCCGAGCGCGCTCACTCCCTCTCGGACCGGCGGCGAATTCCGGATCGGATCGCCCTGCGCGGGCTCCTCGACCTTGACGATGCGCGCCCCGAGATCCGCCAGCAGCCGCGCCGTGAGCGGACCCGGGAGGTGCCGGGAGAGGTCGAGGACGAGCAGGCCCGACAGGAGAGAGGACAACTACTCTCTTTCGACCACCATCGAGAACCCCACCCCGCCCGCCGCGCAGACCGTCACCAGGCCGAGGTTCTTGTCGCGCCGGCGGAGCTCGGCGAGGAGTTGCACGACCACGCGGGCGCCGGTGGCGCCGAAGGGGTGGCCGATGGCGATCGAGCCGCCGGTGACGTTGAAGCGGTCGAGATCGATGACGCCCATGGGCTCCGGGCGGTTCAGCTCGCGCTCGGCGAACTTCTTCGAGGCGAAGGCCTTCATGTTGGAGAGGATCTGCGCCGCGAACGCCTCGTGCATCTCGACGAGGTCGATGTCGGCGAGCTTGACGCCGGCGGCGTCGAGGGCCGCCGGGGCGGCGTAGGCCGGGCCCTGGAGGAGCTGGTCGCCGGGGTTGAGAGCCGTGAAGGCGTAGGAGCGGATGTAGCCGAGCGGCGTGTAGCCCAGCGCCTTCGCCTTCTCCTCGCTCATCAGCAGCACGGCCGAGCCGCCGTCGGTGAGCGGGCTGGAATTGCCGGCGGTGAGCGTGCCATAGCGCTTGTCGAACACCGGCCGGAGCTTCGCCAGGGCGTCCAGCGAGCTGTCGGCGCGGATGCCGTTGTCCTGGGTGGACGCTTTGTCGTAGCGCGGCGGCGGGAAGGTCGGTGCGATCTGCGCGGTCAGCCGGCCGTCGGCGGTGGCGGCGGCGGCGCGGTGGTGGGAGAGCAGCGCGATCTCATCCTGGGCGCGGCGGGAGATGTCGTTTTCCTTGGCCATCTTCTCCGCCGACTCGCCCATTGACTGGCCGGTCGTGTACTCGGCGATCGCCGGCGCCACCGGCGCCAGGTCGGCCGGCCGGAGCTTGCCGAAGGCGCCCATCTTCTGCGGCAGCGTCTTGGCGCGGCTGGCGGCCATGAAGGTCTGCGCCGCCTTGCGCGAGAACTGGATCGGGACGTTGGTCAGCGACTCGGCGCCCCCCGCCAGCACGACGCTCGCCTCGCCCGAGAGGATCGCGCCGGCGCCGAAGGCGATCGCCCGCGTCGAGGAGGCGCAGGCGAGGTTCACGGTCACTCCCGGGATGCGGAACGGCAGCGAGGCGCGGAAGACCACCTCGCGCCCCAGGTTCGGCGCGAACAGGGCCGGCACCACGACGCCGAACACCGAGAGGTCGATCTCGTTCGGATCGATCGCCGTCCGCGCCACCAGCTCCGCCGTGGCCACGCTCGCCAGATCGATCACGTCCATGTTGGCCAGCTCGGTCCCCGACTTCGCGAACGGCGTCCGGCAGCCGTCGACGATCGCCACCCGCCCGTGGACGCCCTTCAGCGCGCTCCGCTCGACGGCCTGGACCTTGACCGGCCCGTTGCTCTTGCCGCGGGTCCAGACGGTGTCGGCCCGCACGGTGATCTCCTCCAGGGCGGAGGCCATGTTCGGCGGCCGCAGGGGGGCGGGCGGCGGGGCGGACGGGGCGGCTGCGGCGTTCTCGGACTCAGGCGTCGGGGGCATCGAAGGTCTCCTTGCTCAGGCTCGCCCGGGTTATATACCACGATTATGCCGCTCTGCGGCAAAGGATCCCGGGCGGCTTTGAATCCTGGGGCTCCCTACCCTCCGAGGCCAAGAATGCCCTGGACACTCCTCACTGCCACCCCCCGCTTCTGCCAAAACGCTTTCTCCTCTTCCGGCAGCTCGCCCACCACCAGCACCGTCCGCAGCCGGCGGAACGGCAGCCGCCCCTTCCGCGCTTTCCCCGCGCGCGCCCGCAGCTCCGCGATCTCACCGGGAGCGCCGTGGAACACCGTCGGCCGTGCCCAGGCGGCGGTGGCCATGCGGAGCGCGGGATCGGGCTCCAGAACCACGGCGGCGCCGGCGAGCGTCGCCCAGGCCATCATCCTCCGTTCCACGGGATCGGCGAGCGGCCCGCCGAGCACCACGATCTCCCGGCCTCCTGACGTGCCGATGTCGCGTTGCAGGCTCTCCCCCACCGCGACCAGCTCCGCCCCCGTCCATCCCGGGGGAGAGCGAGGGTCGAGGGGATGAGAGGGTGAGGCGGCGATCTCCAGACCCCGCCGCTCGATCCAGACGCCCTCCTCCCGCCCGCCATTCGGCGCCGGTATCAGGCCCGCGGCCTGGATCGCCAGGTCGAGGATCACCGCTTCAGGGCGTGCGTCGTAGAGGAACGCCGCACGGGTCCCCGGCGGGAACGCCGACAGCGTTTCCGTCCAGCCGTTCAGCCAGCGCGCCAGCTCTCTCCACGGGTGCCAGCGCCAGTCCCACCCCTCGGCCCGGAAGAGCCAGGGCTCCTCGGGGTCCGCGGCGGCGTGCTGGAGGAAGGCGGAGGGGAGGTTCGGCGGCGAGGCCACGGCGTCGGGGCGTCCGCCCCTCTCAGGCGGCGGCGACCTTCTTCATCACCGCGGCGATCTTCTGCTCGATGACCGGCTTCATCAGGACGGCGGGGGGCTTGAGATGGGCCCGCCCGACGAGGCGGCCGTTCTCCAGCGCGATGGTGGCCGAAGCGCCAGGGCCGGAAAGGTGCATCACGTCCCCTTCCCAGCGCCACTTCAGCATGCCGCCCGGGAACGCCTCCTTCAAGCCGGCGTCGAGCGCCGGACGGATGTCCTCCATGGACGACTTCGCGGTGTCTACCTCGATGGTCAAGTCGCTCATGCGCGGAAACCTACCACAAGGGGGCGGCAAGGCGATCGGGTCGCCCCGGTGGGACTTTTTGCCCTTGGGGTTTTGTTCCCGACACCGGATGCCTCCAAGGTAGGGTACTCTTGGAACATTTGAAGGGGAAGGCCATGACAATCCGACGCATTCTCGCCTTCGCGCTGGTCTCTTCGCTGGTCTTCACGACCGCGCGGCCGGGATCCGCGGAGACCATCGCCGATCTCAAGCTCTACGGCGAGAGCCTCAAGGCCGCCGCCGAGGCCGTCAAGCAGTACGGGACGCCCGACGATCCGGACCGGCTGGCGCGGGTCAACCGCGTCGCCTACGAGCTCGCCCAGCAGTCGGACTACCAGAAGTACCCCTTCAGCTTCCAGATCGTGAAGATGCCGGAGCCCAACGCCTTCGCGCTGCCGGGCGGACAGATCTTCATCACCACCGGCATGCTCGACCTCGGGCTCGACGACGACATGCTGGCCAACGTCCTCGGCCACGAGATCGGCCACGTCGTCCACGAGCACGCCATCCACATGGCGCACCGGCAGATGCTGATGTCGATTCTCGGCAACCTGCTGGTGGCCGGCGTGGCGATCGGCGAGTCGCGCGGCACCAACCATTACCCGACAGCCCAGGCGCCCTACGATCCGCGGGTCGGCTACGAGGATCCGAACGGCAACATGATCCAGGGCGCCGCGGCGGCGAGCCTGGTGGTCAGCGAGCTGCTGCTGCGCAGCTACAGCCGGGACAACGAGGACGAGGCCGACAAGGAAGGCCAGAAGCTCGCCGCGGCGGCCGGCTACAACCCGGACGGCGCCCGCCGGCTCTGGGACCTGATGAACAGCCGCCTGCCGCAGGTCAAGGAGTACGGCTACTGGCAGACCCACCCCTTCTCGGACGAGCGGCAGCGTTCCGCCGAAGCCCGCAAGGGGACCTGGACGATCCAGACCAAGCGCTCCGCCGACGACTACCGGAAGCGCACCCAGACCACCCTGAGCAACTATCTGAACCAGAACCTCGGGCCGACGGCCAAGAAACCGGACGCCGGCGTGATCACCTACGTCAAGTCGGCCATCATCGCCTGCTGGCCGCAGGGGAAGGTCGTCGACGGGCTGCGCCTCGAGAAGCTCCACAAGCAGCGGGACGAGCAGCTCGCCCGCCCCTTGCTGTCGCGCGACTACGGTGTCGTCCTCGCCGCCTACCGCAAGGACATTGTCGAGATCCACGCCGCCGATCCCCACAGCGACCTCCCCGCCACCCTGGAAGGGGAGATCGCGGACCTCGAGACCAAGCGGAAGGATGTCTACCCGAAGGCCGTCAAGGTGCTCGGCGACGGGATCTACGAGACCTCGTTCCTGGAGAGCTTCCTCTCCAACTTCCCCGAGGCCACGCAGGTTCCGGAGGTCGCGCTCGCCCTCGGCGACGCCTACAGCCGCCTGGGCAACCGGACCGAGGCGGTGACCCAGTACCTGAAAGCCTGGGACGCCGCCCCGCAAAGCAGCGAGGGGAAGCGCGCCAGCGCCGGCCTGCGCATCCTCGCCCCCAACCTCCAGGAGCTCGCCGCCTTGCAGCAGATGGCCGAGCAGAACCGGGATCCGGAGCTCAAGCACATCGCGGACGAGCGCCTGGGTAGCGTCGTCAAGACCTACGACGACGTCAAGAACGGCGCCGAGTACCTGCGCCGCTACCCCGAGGGGCCCTACATCGTGCCGGTGATCGAGCGGCTGAACGTCCTCGCCGACAACCTCTACGGCGAGGTCGTGCTCTACCAGAGCGTCGGCGACGTGGTGAAGGCGATGGAGCGCATCAACAAGATCCTCACCGACGCCCCCCTCTCCCCCGCCGCCGGCAAGCTCCGCGACAAGGCGGTGCTGGAGGCCAAGGCCAGCTAGGCGATCCGCGGGCGATTCCCATCGGGCCGCGACGGCTCATATAAACTTCCGACGCGCTCGCATCCCTTCTGGAGGAAGCGCTCAACAAATCCCCCGGCCGCGTTTCCTTTCGAGAGACGAACTTCCACCGCAACGTTTCTTGCGGTGCTCTCGAAAGGAGTGACGATGAGAACTTTTTGCTGGTTGGCCGTGGCGGTTCTCCTCGGCCTTGCCAACCCCGTTCTGGCACAGCAGGAGGCAGGAAATGACGAATTGCAACTGCAGGGTAACCTCTCTTTAGGTTCCGGAAGTCACAAGACTTCGGGCCAGATCATGGTGAATCCCGGCCGGTTCTTCACCGCTCTGCAAGAGATCGGTATCCACCTCAACAGCACCATCACCAATGGAAAATTGATGGGCTCTGTGGCTCCGTCTTATCGTTTCAATTTCTCGACGAACAAGGTTGTCTCCTACTTGGGAATCAGTGCCGGCACACAGTTCGGCAATGCTGTCGGCGGCAGGAGCGCAATGGCCTCCGCGGAGGCCGGTCTCCGATACTTTGTGGCCCGGAAAACCGCGTTCACTCTGAGCACCGGTAAGAGCTACTTGTTCAAACAGAAGAAATTCGATCCCGGGCTTGACATCGACTTCGGCTTTACGCACCTGTGGGGAAAATAGGAGTCGAACCGTAGCCTACGGCACTGACTCAAACTGCAGCCACTCCCCCGGCAGCGGCATGGTCCACCGCGGCCCCGAAGGGCCACAGACTTCGCGGGTCGGGCCGGCACCAGACACCGCCTCACCGTCGAGCTCTTCGTCGATCGTCCGCAGATAGCGCTCGACCTTGGCGTCGGTGAGGAGCCCCACGAAGCGCACCGGCCGGTTCTGCGGGCGGAAGAAGTCGTCGTAGTGGGTCACCAGCACATGGCGGGGACGCAGCTTGCGCAGGACCGCCGTGGGCTGGCCCGGCGCCTTGTCGTAGGAGGCGATGCAGAGGACGGCGAGGTCGTAGGGGTGGCCGTCGGCGAAGGGAGGCGGCTCGCCGATCCCCTGCGGGTTCGCGGCGTCCTGGTAGTAGATTCGGTAGCGCACCGTTTTGAAATCACTCGACATCAGATCGATGACCAGAGCGAAGGTCTGGCCGGCCTTCAGCTCGTGGAAACGGCGTCCGGTCCAGGGCTGCCGCCAGTCCTCCTGCACCTCGCCCTTGGCCCAGAGATAGTGGTCCACCTGAGGCGCATGCCCGGAGGGGACCGCGAAAAAGCGGATCGGCCGCCTCTCGCCGTCTTTCCGCGTGATCCAGACCCAGTCGTTCGTATGGTCCTCGAGCGCTGCGCTGCGGCCCGCCGCATAGGGAGCGAGCGCGTGGACGCCCGAGCGGTTGACGAACACCCTCGCGTGGTCGGCCATGCCGAGGATGGCCGGCAGGTCACCGATGTGGTCGCAATGCGAGTGGCCGGCGAAGATCGCCTCTACCGCAGCAACGGGCACGCCCGCGAGCCCGCGGTCGATCGCCGCGCGATCCATCCCCCACCGGCCGAGGAGGACGCGGGCGAGACTGGGATTCGAGAAATAGGGCCCGAGCAGGATCGAATCCTCTCCCCAGCGCAGATAGAGCCCGGCGGCCCCGAGATAGCGGAGCTCGACCTCGTCGCCCCCCACCGTGGGCTCGGGCGCTGGCACGCAGGAGGGATGCTCGAAGTCGAAGGGCGCCCCCGGATGGTTCGGCGCGTTACGCACGAGGTGGCCGCCGCAGCCCAAGGAGAGCGCGGCCGTTAGGGAGAGAGCCGCCAGGAGATGGAATCGCATCCGATGATTCTAAGTCTTCCTTTTAACTTGCCTACCATTTTGGGCTAGCGACGGTTCGGATCGATCTGACGGTCGATCCCGTACAAGCGAGGGCGAGGTGTTTCAGGTAAAATCTCCGCGATCCCTTTTGCGAGACTCCAAGGAGCTATGATGCCCGACCTCGATCAGATTCCTTTCTTCTCGGCCGAGTTTGCGGAGAATCCCGAGCTCAGATGTCCCTGTGTCCTTCTCCTCGATACTTCGGGCTCTATGAGCGGGAATCCCATTAACGAGCTCAACGACGGCCTCAAGACGTTCAAAGACGAGCTGATGGCCGACGACATGGCGGTGAAGCGTGTCGAGATAGCTCTCGTCAGCTTCGGCCCCGTCCGTGTTCTGGCGGACTTCCAGACCGCCGACGTTTTCCAGCCGCCGACGATCGCCGCCAGCGGCGACACACCCATGGGTCAGGCGATTGAAAGGGCCCTGGAGATGCTCCGCCAGCGTAAGGAGGTCTATAAGCAGAACGGCATCTCCCATTACCGCCCCTGGGTTTTCCTCATCACGGACGGCGCCCCAACGGACGCTTGGTCCCATGCCGCGGAACTCGTCCGCGCGGGCGAGGACTCGAAATCGTTCATGTTCTTCGCCGTCGGCGTCGAACGCGCTGACCTTGAGATCCTCCGCAAGATCTCCGTCCGCGAGCCCCTGAAGCTCAAGGGACTCAGGTTCAGGGACCTGTTTTCCTGGCTGTCGAACTCTCTGAATTCCGTCTCACGCTCCACTCCGGGCGAACAGGTCCCGATGCAGAATCCCGTGGCCCCGGATGGCTGGGCCAGCGCGGGATGACGCCAAGTTCATGGCGCCTTGCGGCGGCCTCTTCTCTGGGTACATCCCACGCGAAGCTCGGAACGCTTTGCCAGGATGCCAATTCCTGCGAAGTCCTGTTCTCAGCGACGGGCGAAACCCTACTCATCGCGGCAGTCGCGGACGGCGCCGGCAGCGCGGTCCGGTCCGGTGACGGCGCCCGGCTCGCCTGCGCTCTCATTCTGGACGAGGCGCGTATGCTCGTCGCATCAGGCGGCGACATCGCCTACCTCTCTCGGGAAGTGGTCTGCGACTGGCTTGTGCGGTTCCAGAGTGAGATCGGAATCCGCGCCGAGTCCGAGGGGCTTGCTCCGCGGGATTTCGCCTGCACTCTTCTGGTGGCCATGGTCGGGGACGATCGCGCCGCGTTCTTTCAGATCGGGGACGGGGCCATGGTCGTATCCGACGGCGACGACTATGCCTGGATCTTTTGGCCCGATAACGGCGAATACGAGAACCTGACCTTCTTCGCCACCGATCCCCAGGCCGCGGATCGCTTGCGGTTCGATACCTGTGACCGTTGCGTCGACGAGATCGCCCTCTTCTCGGACGGTCTCCAGCGCCTCGCCCTCCACTACCAGACCCGCACTGCGCACGCACCTTTTTTTCGCTCTCTGTTCTCGGCAGTGCGCGCGGCGGACGGTGAATCCTCGGAGTTCCTCTCCGGCAAGCTCGCAGCGTATCTATCCTCGCCCCCGGTCAACGAACGCACGGATGACGACAAGACTCTGATCCTGGCGACCCGGCGCCCCACCGTGCCGCTCAGATCCTCAACCGGCCTTGTGGACTCCCCCGACGATTTACGATAGCCGAGGCAGGGCCCTGGTTTTGGGCGGCAGCCTCGGCAGGGGTGGCGAAGGAGAGGTGTACGAGTTGTCCACGGATAAAACGCTTGTGGCCAAGCTGTACCACAAGGCTCCGTCAAGGGAGCACGCCGAGAAAGTACGCGCGATGGTCCGCCTGAAGACTGAGGCGCTGACTCGGGTTGCCGCTTGGCCGGTTGACACCTGCCATCGTCAGCCTGAAGGTGAGGTCATCGGCTTGGTCATGCCGAAGATCTCCGGGCATTACGCGATTCATAACCTCTACAGCCCGAAGAGCCGGCTCAACTCGTTCCCCGACGCCACTTGGAGGTTCCTGATTCATTCCGCGGCCAACCTCTCTCGGGCATTCGCCGTAGTCCACGAGCACGGGCACCTCGTGGGGGACGTCAACCATGGCAACGCGCTAGTCTCCAGGCAGGCGACGGTCCGTCTCATCGACTGCGACAGTTTCCAGGTCCAAGCCGGTAGCGAGCAGTTTCTCTGCGGAGTCGGAGTGCCCACCCACGTCCCTCCGGAGCTCCAGGGCGGACCTCTTCGCGTGCTCCGCACGGAGGACCACGACTCCTTCGGTCTTGCCGTCTTGATCTTCCAGATCCTGTTCATGGGCCGCCACCCATACTCGGGGCACTACCTGGGTTCTGGCGAGATGCCGATCGAAAAAGCCATTCGGGAGCACCGCTTCGCCTATGGACCCTCGGCGGGCTTCCGTCAGATGCGGCAACCCCCCAATACGCTCGATCTCGTAGCGGTTTCGAAGCCCATCGCTGACCTTTTCAAGAGAGCGTTCTCTCCTCCAAGCCCAGGAGGAATCCGCCCCCGGGCTCGTGACTGGATCGCGGCGCTCGATTCTGTGAAAACTTCGACGTGCGGCCGCAGCGCCGCCCATCTGTTTACTGAGGGTTTGGCAACTTGTCCGTGGTGCGATCTCGAGTCGCGATCGGGGATCGTGTTCTTCTTTGCGGGCTCCGTTCCGCCCCGACTTTCCGTCTTCGACCTGGCCTCTGTATGGGCACGCATCGCCGCGGTGCCCAGCCCAGGAGTAACTCCTGCGACCCCGATACCAGCTACGTACCGAATGCCCCCCTCCAAAAGTGCGCTCGCAGCCTCTCGTAAGAAAGTCCGCCAGATCAGTGCTTGCCTGGTGGTTTTAACCGGCACGGCCTTCGGAATTTATCTCGCTAGTTGCGCCTCCATCGCCGTTATCGTCATCTCGATATCCTTGGCTGCCGCCATTGCTTTCGCCAGCAATCCTACTCGGGAAGCAGCTAAACAGCAGCTGAAAGATTTGAAAAGAAACATGAACGGCCTTCAGGTACTCTGGACCACTCAGGCCAGTGAGGCGCCCTTCACCTCCAAGCAAAATGAGCTTGAGCGATTAAAAGAGGAGTATCAGGACCTCCCCTCATTGCGGCAACGGAAGATAGCAACCCTGGAAGCCGGTCGCAAGACCTCCCAGTTAGGGAAGTTCCTTGATCGGCACCGCATCGATAAAGCAAAGATTCCGGGAATCGGCGACGGTCGTACAGCAACTCTCCAGTCTTTCGGAATCGGAACCGCATTGGATGTAGTAAGACATGATGTTCTTCGGGTACCCGGCTTCGGCCCCGTCCTCGCTGAGGCACTAAATAGCTGGCGCCGATCCATTGAGAGCAAGTTCGTTTTTGATCCTTCGAAGGGAGTTGATCCTGCGGATCTGACAGCTTTGGATCGAGCCATGGCGGCACGGAAGACCCAGATCGAACAGGTTCTTCAAGCAGGAGTCGCGGAGCTTGAAAAGATCAGGTATCAGATCTCAATCCACCGGCAAGCGCTCCTCCAACAACTTGAAGCGGCGGCCAAGGCCATCGCCCAAACCGAAGCTGACGTCAGGGTTCTCTAATCTCAAGAGCAGATGGCGCGAGTTAGCTTCCCTACTCCAACTCCTGCTCCAACCACTCCGGGAACTCCTTCCACGGTAGCGCCACATTCCCTCCCGGCAGCGCCGCCTTCTCCTTGATATTGCACACCAATACCCCACCTGGAGCGGCGGCATCACCGGCCAGCTCACGAAACTTGCGGAGCACATCGGCGTGCTTGAGGGTAGGCGTGGCGGTGAGCTTGATCTCCACGGGCACGAGACCGCGGGGGAGGCGGACCAGGAGGTCCACCTCCAGGCCGTCGTTCGATCTCCAGAAGTAGAGGTCGGGGCGCTTGCCGAGAAGCGCGAAGACCTTGAACGCCTCGCTGACGATGAACCCCTCGAAGAGGCTGCCGCCCATGGCTCCGGCGAGAGCCGCGTCGGCCCCGGGCTGGCGGGTCAGAGCGCAGATGAGCGCGGAGTCCAGGAAATAGAGCTTCACGGAAATTGCGCGAGAGCCTCCGACAGAGTGCGAGCGAGGGCGCGGGGAAGGTACACCCTGACAATTCCAAGATTCCATTTTAGATCCGTCAAACCTCACGCCCGCGCCGCATCCGCGACGTCGTCCGGCGCATTGTCCTCACCCGCGGCATCCGTGGGGAGAAACAGCGGCGGCATCCGGTGCTCGATCGTGGCCAGGGCGTCGCGGGCGTCGTCGCCGACGCGGATGGCGACGCCAGCGAGCCGCGCCAGGGAGGAGGTGCGGAAGCCGGCGCCGTCGAGGACGAAGAGGAGGCCCGGGTAGTCGCGGTGCAGGGTCTCGGCCAGCGCCAGCAGCCGGTTGGCGCTCAGCCGCAGGGTGGCCGAGAAGAGGATCGCGTGTGGCTGCACGGAGACGATCACGTCGTCGAGCCCCTCGTCCGGGGCCTTTTGGCCTAGATAGACGACGCTCCAGCCCGCCCGCCGCAGCAGCAGCGCGAGGATCAGCAGGCCGATCTCCTCCTCTTCCTCGGAGGCGGAGACGGCGAGGGCGCGGTAGCCGAGCCCCTGCGGCGCGGCGTCGCTCAGATCGCGGAGCGTTTCACGCAGGAGGTCGCCGCCGAGCTTCTCCCGCTCGGCCGGGAGCCGGCCCGCCGCGGCGTCGTCCCGCAGCTCCTCCAGGGCCGGCTGCAGCACCTCCACCGCCAGGCTCTCCACCGGCAGCTTGCGCCCGGCCTCCGCCAGCAGCGTCCGGGCCCGTTGCAGGTCGCCGGCGTGGATCGCCTCGGTCAGCTCCTCGGCCACCACCGCCGGGTCGGACTCCCGCGCCGGCGCGAGGCGGATGGCGCGCACCGCCTCCTCCAGCGTGGCCACCACCTCGTCGGCGCCCGCCGCGATCAGCCGCCGCCGGTAGCGCTCGGCCTCGGCGCGGAGGTCCCAGAGCGCGACGACGATCCGCAGCTTGGGGAAGTGCGCGCGCAGGTCCCGACAGACCTCGCGGGCCTGGCTGTAGGCGAACGGCTCCAGCGCCGAGATGAACACCTGGTCGGCGCCGACCTCGGCCAGGCGGCGCAGCATCTCCGAACGCGGCAGGCCGTGCTCCAGGACCGGCGGCGTGCCGCCGCGGACGGCGAGCTGCGCGAACATGTGACCCGCCAGCTCGTCCGCCACGTCGTGGGCGGGCACGCAGACCAGCCGGCCTGCCGCGGCCTTGCCGGCGGGAGCCTCGCGGCTCCCTTCCGCGGCCGTGCGGCCGGCGAGCTCGTCGATCCAGTCGTGGATCGTACCGTTGATGAACTCTTCCCGCTCCGGGCTGAGCTCGCCGCGGTGACGGTCGCGCTCGGCCAGGATCAGCGCCGGGATCAGCACGCCGTCGTAGAACTGGCCGACCGTCCGCTCCTTCATGCAGCTCTCGAGGACCGCGCCGACCTCGGAGGAGTCCATCGCCAGCAGCCGGTGGTAGACCTGGGCCTCGATCGGCAGCGGCGGCTGATCGCCGAGCAGGACGTCGAGGAACTGGAGCTGCGACACGTGGCGGCCGATCACCACCAGACAGACCGTCAGCGGCGTCGCCATCAGCAGTCCGACCGGTCCCCAGAGCCAGGTCCAGAAGACCGCCGAGACCAGGATGCCGATGGTCGAGATGCCGGTCTCCGAGCCATAGACGAGCGGCTCGACGACGTTGGCGGTGATCAGCTCGATGAGCACGAACAGCGCCAGGGTCAGCAGCGGCTTCTCCCAGCCGGGGAAGACCGCGAGCGAGATGAGGACCGGCAGCAGGGCCGCGATCGGGGGACCGAGATAGGGAACGAAGCGGAGGAGGGCGGCGAACAGCCCCCAGAGGATGGCGTTCGGCACGCCGATGAAGAAGAGCCCGAGGCCGACGGCGATGCCGGTGCCGCCGTTGATCAGGCTCTGCATCAGCAGGTAGCGGCTGACCCGCTCGGCCGCCTCGTCGAGCGCCTGCGTCGAGGCGTTGAGCCGCCCCTGGCCGAACAGGCGCAGGAGCCGGTCGCGCAGGTCCTCGCGCTGGATCAGCATGAAGATGACGAAGACGATCACCAGCCCGGCGGTGCCCAGCGGTCCCAGGAGCGGAAAGAGCGTGGTCTTGAGGATCGCGAGCGGCGAATCCGGCGGCTCGACGACGCTCACCGGCAGCGGTGCCGACAGGGTGGCTCGCGGTATGCCGCTGCGCCGGTTGGCCGGCGGCGGCACCGGTGCGGGCGAGCCGACGCCGATCTCCTCCTTGAGATGCTGGACGGTCTGCTTGGCGTGGTCGAGCATCGAGGCGCCGCCGCCGTGCAGCGAGGCGGCCTTGGCGCGGATGTTCTGCTCGTACCGGGGGAGCGTCTCCGCGAAGTCTAGGATCTGCGTTCCCATCATCCATGCCAGCGCCGCGATCCCCCCGAAGGCCAGGATGACGACCAGCAGCACCGCCGGCGCCCGCTTCAGTCGGAGCTTCTGCAGCCGCTGGACCGACGGGGTGAGGATGAAGCTGATCAGGATCGCCAGCGCGAGGGGGATCAGCACGTCGCGGCCGAAGTACAGAGCGGCCGTGATCAGCGCGAGGGTGACGGCCGTGATCCGCCGTGGGCGATCCGGGGACTGCGCGCGTTCCATGATGGAGATCGGGGCCTGCAAAGGCGGCGCCATGCCGCGGGGCCGTTTCGCCTCCGCAACCTGGATGGCGGCTCTTTTCCTTCCCGGCCCCGTTTCTGGCTTCCCGGACGCTTATTTTCCCTGGATGCGCCGATTTCTGGCTTCCCGGACGGCTCACTTTCTTGGCTGGCCACCTTTTCCGCGTCCCGGGCGTCCATCTCTTCAGGATTTCCGTTTTTCTGGCGTCCCGAACGCCCATCCTGCTTCCCGAGCCACCATCCTGGAATTTCAAGCCGCATCTTTCCTTCCGGACAGCTCATCCTGGAGTTTTCGGCGCCATCCGAGCTCCGGAGCGAGGATCCTGGCCTCGGACGCGCTCGGGAAGCTTCCGGAACGCGCCGGAAGCTCCCCGAGCCGCATCGCCGCGGATCGACCGGCCCATCCTGCTCTGCATTCAGTTTTCAAAGAACCCGACATCTTGCGAGTGGGGCCCAGAGTTCGCGCCCCCGCTGGCCCCGCGCGACGAGGGCTCCCTCTCAGGGCTCAAGGCAACGGCAGCGCCCAGGGTTCGAGACCGGTCGTGCCGTCGTCGGCGGCGAAGAAGAGGTTGCTGCCGGCTACCGCGAGGCTCGACGGTTGCGACGAGAAGCCGCCGGGATCGAGATCGGCGACCAAGCGGGTGCCCGCCGCGGTGCCGTCGCTCACCCAGAGCTCGCGACCGTGCTCGCCGTCGTCGGCGGAGAAGAAGAGAAGGTTTCCGGCCGCCGTCAGGCTCTGAGGCGACGAAGGCAAGGGACCGGGCAGGATGTCGCGCACCATCCGGGTCCCGGCCGCGCTGCCGTCGGTCGCCCAGAGCTCGAAACCGTGGACTTGGTCACGCGCCGCGAAGAAGAGCAGGTTTCCCGCGGGGACGAAGGGGGGAATCTGCGGCGAGAACGCCGAGTTGAATCCGAGATCGACCATGGCCAGGATGACCGGCGCCGGATCGCCCGGAGCCCAGCGGACCAGCGCGGGTTGGCCGTCGTTTCCGGTATCGGCCGACAGGTAGAGCGCGCCGTTCCAGGCGGTGAGCCCGAAGGCCTGCGGCAGGAGGCCCGGGAAGAAGGATCGCGTCCCCGCCGGAGTGCCGTCGGTTTGCCAGATCTCGACGTCCTCGCCGGACGGATCGGAGATCTGGAAAAAGACCTCGCCGCCGATCCGGGCGAGCTCCGGATCGATCGAAAAGCGGGTCTGCTGGACGCTGGAGAGCTGACGGGTTCCAGCCGCGGTGCCGTCCGAGAGGAAGAGCTGCGGAACGGATTGGCCGCCGGCCTCGACCTGGGCCACGAAAAGGAACCCGGAGCCGAAGGTCACGACGCCATCCGGGCAGTCCACGCCCGCGGGCATCGGCAGGAGCTCGCGCGTGCCGGCGACGGTGCCGTCGCTGGTCCAGAAGGCGCAGGAGCTCGCCTGGGAGGCGACGAAAAGCAGCTCCCCGTTCCACTCGGTCCGCACCGATAGCCTGAGCGCCTGGCCCGGCCCGAAGGCGGTGAGCTGAAACGTCCCCGGACCGGTGCCGTCCGTCCGCCAGAGATTTTCGCTCGGAGTGCCCGCTCCCCCTCCCACTTCGAGGTCGACCTCGAAGAAGAGGTTCCTGCCGACGGCGATCGAGGGCACGTTGCCGAAATGAGCCTTCGGAACGTTCAGCGCGAACCCGGGGATCGGTGTGGTCCCGGCCGGCGTGCCGTCGCTCCGCCAGAGGCGCTGGACGGCGCCTTCGGAGGTCTGGATCACCGCGAGGTTCCCCAGTGGCGAGAGGATGGGAAAAGAGCCGGCCGGACTCCCTTGCAGCACGGTCACCGTGTGAGACCCGGCCGCCGTGCCGTCCGTGGCCTGAAGCTCCAGGCCGTCGGCTTCGTCGGCGCTGTAGTAGACCTCGGTGCCGAGGACTCCGATGCCGCGGGCATACCCCGAGACCCGCCGGGTCCCCGCCGGAGTGCCGTCGCTCACCCAGAGATCCTGCGGGGTGTCGGCCGTGCCGGGCTGGGCGAGGAAGTAGGTGCGGCCGGCGGCATCCCCCAGCACGACGTCCGGGCCCTCATCGACGAAGGCCGAGCAGGGGCCCGGACAGATGTCCGACAGCCGCCGCGTGCCGGCACCCGTGCCGTCGGTGGCCCACACCTCGGCGCCATGCGCCGGGTCGGTGCCGACGAAGAGCAGGCGGCTGGGGGCGGGCGTGGAGGCCGGCGGCGGGAAGAAGAAGAGGACCTGCGGACAGCCACCCTGGCAGCCGGTCACGGGAGCCACGGGCGCGAAGTCGCTGTCCGCCGTCCAGAGGACCGCCGGGCCGCCGGCCTTTTGCGGAGCGGAGAAGATCCAACGCTTGCCCAGCCGTTGTGGGATCGAGGCCGCGCCCAGCAGGCTCGCCCGAACGTTCGTCAGCGGGCGGGTGCCGCCGCGGCTGCCGTCGCTGGTCCAGAGCTGCGCCCCGTGGACGCCGTCGCTGGCGGTGAAGATCACCTCGTCGCCGGCCGGCTCCAGGAAGCTGAGGTAGGGGGCGCCGCACAGGTCGGGCTCCGGGCAGGGAGGCGGCTGGAAGCGGCGGACGAGCCGGGTGCCCCGGGGAGTACCGTCGCTCGCGAAGAGCTGCTCGGTGCCGTTGAGCGAGGTGAAGAAGAGGCGTGACGGCGTCGCCGCGAGCACGGTCTCTCCGTTCACGAAGTCGTTGACCGAGGGCGCCACGAAGCGGGTGCCCGCCGCGGTACCGTCGGTGCTCCAGAGACCGGTGCCGGCGAGGGTCTCGCCCCCGGCCAGGAAATACAGCTTGCCGTGGAAGGGAGTCAGGCCGTGCGGGTCGCTGCCGTCGGAGCCCGGCACGATGTCCTTGACGATATGCGTGCCGGCGCGGGTCCCGTCGCTCTCCCAGAGCTCGCATCCCAGGACCGGACCGCAGGCCGTGAAGAAGAGCATCCGCGATCGCGGGGAGAGCTTCGCGGTCTCGCCCGTCGAATCGAGGCGGTTGGTGACGGGGAAGGTCCCCGCCGGCGTGCCATCGGTTCTCCAGACTCCGGTCGTGGCCGCCAACAGCGCGACTCCATTGACCGTGCCCAGCGGGCGGATCGCCGTGCAGTCCAGGGGGCAGATCTTCGACGTCAGCTCTACGGTACCCGCCGCCGTGCCGTCCGTGCTCCACAGGATCGCGTCGTCCTGGGGCGTGGCGCCGAGGGTGGAAAAGATCAGGCGGTCGCCGAGACGGATGAATCCGCCCGCGGAGGAGAGCTGGGCGTCCGCCGAGTTGCCGGGCACGATGTCGGCCAGCAGCCGGGGCGCTTCCAGTGCCCGGCCGAGGGCCGGCATCAGAGCCATCCCCACGAGAACCGCAAGGCATGCCGTCGAGGAACGTCGTCTGTTCATCAGAGCTCCCAAAAAGGGCCGGATGGGCAAACCACCGACTCGGCGTAGACTCCGGCGTCTACGCAGTATGCGCGAACGGTGCCCGCGGATGGTCAGGGTCGATCAGGACCACCTGGCCGCCGCCGCCGCAGTGGGTGCGCACGAGCGCCGCCAGCTCCTCGGCGGCTTGCCGAACGAGGTCGCGGCCGACCGGGCGGAGCCCCTCGATCACCAGGAAGGCGTGGCGCGTCGCCGCGGTCAGCTTGGTCCGCTCGGCCTCCTTCCAGTTCCAGCGGCGGCAGAGGGTGCCGAGGTCGTCCCGGTAGATCACCTCGCCGGGCTTCGGCGGGCGCGCCTCGGCCTCGCCGAGGAGCCGGACGGGCGCCTCGTGGTCCGTCGCGAAGGTCAGCAGGACCTCGCCCTCGACCCGGTCGAGGTCCTCGCCGCCGACCGGCACCAGGTGGCGCAGGGAGATCGTGTTGTAGAGATCGACCAGGGGACTGACCCGCGGCACCGGCTGTCCCTTGAGGACGCGGCGCACCAGGTTCTCGATCGACGAAGGATGGTCCTTGGGCTTGGCGCCGAAGGCCCGGTAGGCGTCGCGCCAGGGAGCGATGTGGGGGTGCTCGGTGAGTTGGACGCCGGCGAGCCGCTCGCGGAGCCGCGCCTCCTCGTGGCGGAGCGGACCGAGCAGGGCGTCGCCGTTCCCGGAGTTGTCGATCCCGTGAACCGTGACGACGCCCAGCACGGCCTCCGGGTAGCGGTCGAAGATCTCGTCCGTAACGCGGAGGCCGGGCATCTCTCCAGGGTACTACTTCTCCGAGATCGTGAACTTCCCGAAGCTCACGCCGAGGTTGACTCCGGAACCGTGGCCGGCCAGGGCGAGGGAAACCTCACCCTTCGTGAGCACCTGGGCCGTGGAGGACTTGACCACGCCGGCTTCGGCTCCGCCCTGGGCGTAGTCGCCGAACAGCTCCGAGATGTTGCCCACCGAGTTGAACTTGCCGTAGCCGTCGCGGATCTTGTACTTGCCGGCGGTGAGGCCGCCGCCGACGGCCTTCAGATGCACCTTGGCCGACTGGCCGTTGTCGCAGGTGATCTTGCCGTTGCCGCTGGCGGTCTTGTAGATCGCCGACCAGCCGGAAAGGGTGAACCGCATCTCGCAGACCGTGGTGGCGGCGTGAGCGGGAGTCGCCACGGCCAAGCCGGTGACGAGGACGAGCAGGCAGAGAAGAAGGGAAGTCTTTTTCATGATCATCTCCTAAGCGGAAAGTTCGCTTGGCTCATCGGAGCCAGCGACGCGTGCTTGCGTGCCCCTGATCCAATGCAAAAGGGATGCAAGGTTCCACCGGAGCTATACTCCAGAGAGCGCGAAAGGAGCGGCATGGAACCGATCGAGAAGGTCGACCTCCACCAGAAGCTGGCCTCGTTCTCCGACCACTGGAGCCCCAAGATCGTGGCCGAGCTCAACGGCCAGCAGGTGAAGCTCGCGAAGTTCGCGGGCGAGTTCGTCTGGCATCACCACGACCACGAGGACGAGCTGTTCATGGTCCTGAAGGGGCGGTTCCGCATGGAGTTCCGCGACCGCCACGTCTGGCTGGAGGAAGGCCAGATCCTGGTCGTCCCCCACGGCGTGGAACACCGCCCGGTGGCCGAGGCGGAGGTCGAGATCCTCCTTTTCGAGCCGGCCTCGACCCTCAACACCGGCAACGCGGAGGGCGACGCGCGGACGGTGCGCGACTTGGACCGGATCTAGTCGGCGCGGAGACGACCTTGCCGATGTGGGCGTTCAGGGTTCGGCTCTGAGGTAGTCGCTGAGGTTACCCAGTAGGCGGCGGTGACGTTCGGGCGATATGGCACCGATCGCGCCTGCGATCCTGAGGCTTGGGACGACCATGAGGAATCCGAGCCGGATCAAGGACGGAGCCAAGAGACCGCTGATCTTGAAATCAGGGTCTCCCGGGGAAATAAGCTCGTCGAAGGAAGCGCTCTGCTGCTTGAGTTGCCGACTGATTCCACAGACGAGAAAATCTCCGGGGAAGGGCATCTCGCGGAGAACGACGATGGGGCGCTTCTTGGCCTGCTGATCTGCTTGGGGTAAGGCGGCGAGCGCGACGTCACCCTCCTTCATAATCGGGATTGGGCTCCTTGATCATGTCCAGCGTGTATTCGGGTTCGTTCTCACCATAGGCTTCCTCCAGCCTCCCGCCGGCGAGGAGCAGCCACTCTTCACGCTCGGAGTTGAGCGTACCGCCGCTCCCCACGACGACCCGAAGGGGAGTGTTCGGCTCCAACTTGCAAGGCTCATCCAACCGGATCTGCTCGCCGTCGAAATGGGCTCGGAGGATCGTCTGCTTCATGGCTTAGTCTCACTGGGCCGACGTATGCGTCGTTCCTCTCCCGCCATTCTAACATCGAGTTCTTGGTCGCGGACTCTCGTCATTTCATCCTCGGATGCACGATCCGGGATTGCGGGGTTCCGTCGGCAGGATCTCGGAGCGGCTTTGATCCGGCCTCCTCGTAAGCCTCGCTTGCTAATTGGAGCGGCTCTAGCTGAACCGGCCGCCGAAGCGCTCGATCCGCTGACGGATCTCATCCGTGATCCGCCGCAGGGAGGCGAGGTCGGTCGGGCTGATATGGGGCGCCAGCTCCGTGAACAGGGGCTCGACGTCCACCTTCTGCCGGTCCATCAGCATCAGGATGTCGGTCTCATAGAGGGCAACCCGGGTCAGATTCCCCTGCCGGTAGAGCGAGGGCAACGCATAGAGCTTGAGGAGAACCAGCCCCTCCGGGGTGGCGCAGGGGATCTCCCGCTCGACGAAAGGGCGCCGCGTCGCGTACCGGCGGTGGACGGTTTCGAAGAGCGGGTTCCGCGTCAGCAGGAGGTCGATCCGGAGCCCCTGATAGTCGCCACGGGCGAAATCCAGCTCCTCGCCGACCTTGCGGATCTCGGGGAGCCGGTCGAGCGCGGCCAGCGCCATGATCAGGTCGATGTCCTCAGTGTTGCGCCCCTCCACGTACTGCAGGAGGGCGATCCCGCCGACCAGCAGGAAGTCGATCCGCCGTTCTTCCAGCAGCGCGAAGAGGCGGTCCACGGCTCCAAGAAGCTCGCTGTCGCTCACAGAGTCTCCAGGCGGACTGCTGAGGTTGAAGAGAAGGGCGTTGCGGACGACCTTGCCGATGTGGACAGGCTCGTTCAAGGGTCCGTTCTCGGAGAGTGGCCGATCTCGCGTGGGCTGCCGGGAAGGTGCTTCTCGCGTCATCTTACCATCGAGCCACCAGCGTACCGCCCTCTCCGGCGTCCGTTATACTTATCGTAATCCTCGCATGGTAAACCTTCGCCCTCAGAACCGTATACATCCCCGGCCATGGCTTTCAATCTCTTCTCTCTGATCGCCCGCGACCATCAGAAGCTGGCGGAGACCTATGACCGCGAGGGGAAGAAGCGGCAGGCCGCCGAGGAGTACGCCAAGGCCGGCGATCACCGGCGGGCGGCCACGCTCGCGGCCGAGATCCAGGACGAGCCGAAGCTGATCCAGTACTCGCTGGCCGGTGCCCTCGGCAAGGTGCCGCCGCGGGCCGCCGACATGAACGCCAAACAGGCCGGGGACCTGCTGGCCGGAAGCGGCCATTACGACTGGGCGATCCCGCTCTTCGAGCTGGCGGGCGATCTGCGGCGGGCGGTGGCGGCGGCGCTCAAGCTCCGCGACCATGGCCGGGCGGCGCGCCTGTTCGAGAAGAGCCGTCTGTGGGCGGAGGCGGTCGGCCACTACGAGAAAGCCAACCTCTTCGAGGACGCCCTGCGCGTGCTCGAGCTGGAGGCGAAGACCCTGTCGCGGAGCCGGGGAGAGCCCTCCGCCCGGTTGCAGGAGGTGAACCTGAAACGGGCCGAGGTCCTCCTCCAGCTCGGCCGCAGCACGGCGGCGGTGACCTTGCTGATGCAGCAGCCGCCGAGCCTGCGCAGGGCCGAGCTGCTCGAGCGCTCGGGCCGCTCCACCGAAGCCATCGAGGCTTACCTCGGCGCCGGCGAGAGCGATCGGGCGCTGACGCTGGCCCGGAAATCCCCGGATCAGGCGCGGCGGGTGGCCCAGGTGCATCTCCAGTCCGGCCGCCCGGTGCTGGCGGGCGAGATCTTTGCCCGTCTGGGGATGGTCCGTGACGCCGCCGAGGCCTACGAGGCGGCGCAGGACTGGTGGCAGGCCGCCTACCGCTGGGAGACCGTGCAGGAGCCGGCCCGCGCCGCCGAGGCCTACCGCAAGGCCGGCAAGATCACCGACGCCGCGCGCTGCTTCGTCACCGCCGGTCTCCCCCTTCAGGCCGCCGAGATCTACATCCGCTCCGGAGACTTGGCGGCGGCCGCCGCCCTTCACACGCAGACCGGCGACCTCGCGGGCGCCATCGCCCTCTATCTGGACGCCGGCGACGTCGAGCAGGCCGCCATGACCCTGCAGAAGATCCCCGCCGACGAGCTCGGCTACGTCACCGGCGCGCTGCTCCTGGCGCCGCGGCTGGTCGAGGCGGGGCGGTCGGGGGAGGCTCTCCGCTTCCTCGGCAAGGCGCCGGCCGCCGATCCCCGCCGGCGCGGCGAGGACGGCACCGTGCTCGACCGGCTCTACTGGGAGGGACGGGCGCTCGAGGGGCTGGCGCAGGTCGAGCCGGCGCGGAAACGCTTCGGCAAGCTCCTCCAGATCAACCCCACCTATCGCGACGTCGCCGAGCGGATGAGCCGGCTGGAGCCGACCCCTGAGCCGGCTCCCGAGGCCGGCCCTCCCGTAGCCCGCTCCCTGAAGGGGCTCGCGGTCGGGCAGCGCCTCGCCAACCGCTACGACATCCTGGGCGAGCTCGGACGCGGGGGGATGGGCCTGGTCTACCGGGCCCGCGACCTCGACCTCGGCGAGCCGGTGGCGATCAAGACCCTGCTCACCCCCACCGAGGGCTCGTCGGGTGACGACGAGGAACGGCTGCTGCGCGAGCTCCAGATCTGCCGCCGGGTCAGCCACCCCAACGTGGTCCGGGTCTTCGACCTCGGCCGCTTCGAGGGCGGAATCTTCATCACCATGGAGCTGCTGGAAGGGCAGATGCTGGAAGACCTGATCGGCAAGGAAGAGCCGATCTCCCTGGAGCGCATCCGCTTCTTCCTCTCCGAGATCGCCGCCGGCCTGCAGGAGGCGCACTCCCTGGGGATCGTCCATCGCGACCTCAAGCCCAGCAACGTCATGGTGACCGAGCGGCGCCTCAAGATCCTCGATTTCGGCATCGCCCGCATGACCGGCTTCGACAACCGCCTCACCCGCACCGGCTTCGCGTTCGGCTCGCCGATGTACATGTCGCCCGAGCAGCTCCTCGGCCAGCCGCTCGACGGCCGCTCCGACCTCTACGCCCTCGGCATTCTCGCCTACGCCCTGATCGCCGGCCGCGAGCCCTTCTCCGACGAGAATCCGGCGGTTCTGGCGCTGATGCACCTGCGCGACGAGGTCCCTGACATCCGGCTCCTCCGTCCCGACGTCCCCAATCCCTGGATCGGCTTCATCTCCCGGCTGCTCGCCAAGGAGCCCGACCACCGCTACGCCTCGGCCGCGGAGGTCCTCGCGGTCCTGCCGACGCTCCCGGTCGACTGACGCCGCCGGCCAAGCCGGCATAGAACTGGCGACGCTTCCGGGCATACTTACGGATGCGGACAGAGAAGGTCCGCTACACTGTGGCCCCTTTCCTGGAGGAGACGATATGCGCGCGAAGCTGCCGATGCTCCCGAAGATGCTGGCCGGCGGACTGCTCGTCGCCGGGCTCGCGGTCCCCGCCGCGATGACCGCCTGGGCGGCCCCGCAATATGGCCAAGCCCCCCCCGCCGCGGCTCCCGCCCCCATGCCTTCCCATGAGTCCGAGGCACAGCCCGGCGAGATGGCCCCGAAGCCGGGCGCGGAGGCGCAGCACCCGAACAAGCTGAGGGATTTGATCAAGGGCAAGGAGGATCAGCCGGCCGAGACGGTGTTCAAGAACGTCCAGGTGCTCAAGGGACTTTCCGTAGGTCACTTCATGGACGCCATGGAGGGCTTCAACCACGCCCTCGGCACCAACTGCAGGAAGTGCCACGACACCGAGAACTTCTCGAGCGACGACAAGAAGGACAAGAAGATCGCGCGAGAGATGGTCCAGATGACGCAGGGGATCAACGAGAAGTACATCAAGGCGATGCCAGATCTGGACAAGGATGCCCACGTCGGCTGCTTCACCTGCCACCACGGGCAGTCGCACCCGAACGCCCAGCCGAAGGAGTCCACGGAAAAGTCGCAGGAGAAACCGCAGGGCTGAAAGTTGGAACACGGACGAGCACGGACTCTCATGGACGCGCACGGACTGCCGAGACGCGGCTCCTGCCGTCCGTGATCGTCCGTGCCGGTCGATGTACGTCCGTGCCAGCCGGCGCAGGCCGCTACCCGTGCCGCGGCTTCGGCGTCACCGAGATCTGCCCGTTGTTCTCCAGCACGGCGGTGTGCACCTCTTCGATGCAGGTGCAGCCGTTCTGCCTCAGGGCGGCGTTGAGCTCGTGGCGGGTGAGCTGGGCCTTGGTGAGAACGTCCTCATAGAGCTTGCCGTTGTGGATCAGGATCTCCGGCCGACCCTCGATCAACGCCGCCAGCTTCTTGCTGCGGAACGTCGCCGTCCCCACGACGTAGTTCAGCGCGATCAGCGTCGTCGCCGAGAGCAGCCCGCCGATCAGCGAGTTGTCGCCGCCGTTCATCGAGTTCTGGACGGCGTTCGACAGCACGAGCAGGAGCACGAGGTCGAAGGGAGCGAGCTGCCCCACCTGGCGCTTGCCGGAGATCCTCAGGATAGTGATCATGAAAACGTAGACCACGATCGAGCGGACGATCAGCTCCCACCACGGAACGCCGAGATTCCACATGTCAGGCAGGCCTCCTGAGAAGCGCCGGGGGAGAAACCCTCAGCGGTAAGCGTAGGCGTCCAGGGCCACCACGTCCGGATTCTGCGGATCGATCCGCACCGATACCGTGGCGCCGGGCTGGAAGCGCGGGATGTCCAGCCGGGAGATCAGGCTCTTGGGGATCGAGGGGGTGTAGGTCGTACCGTCCGGCCGGGTGATCTCGACGCGCATGCCGATCACGGGATCTTCGTTGACGGTGATCCCGGTATCCCAGATCTTCAGGATGCGGGCGCTCGCCGCCGTGCCGGTCTGCTGGAGCCGCTTGGCCTCCGCCACCCCGCTAAACCGGTCCGCCAGCGAGCAGCCGGCCAGCACCAGGAGCACCAACGCCATCCATGCCGTGGAGATTCGCACCGTGAGCTTCATCGTCTCCTCCCGATCGAGCCAGGGACCAGTATAGACTCTGGCCCGTACCTACAATGAAGCACCCGCGATGAAGCCACCCCCGATCTCTCATGGCGTCCTCCAGGTGGTGCCGACCGCGGAGGCAGCCGCATGAGGCCGACCGAGACCCTGGCGCGCGAGAAGACCCCCGAGGGGGACGAGCTGGTACTCACCTGCCGGGACGGCGTCTACCACCTGATCGTGGACAACGTCGAGCTGATGACCAGCCGGGTCCACGGCTCCGAGGAGGACCTGGCGCGCCTGGCCTGCGAAGCGATCGCCGGCCGCAAGACGCCCCGCGTGCTGGTCGGCGGCCTCGGCTTCGGCTACACCCTGCGCGCCGCGCTCGACCATTCCCCCCCAGACGCCACGGTGGTGGTCTGCGAGGTCTTCCCGTCCCTGCTCGACTGGAACCGCAAGCTGCTCGGCTACCTCGCCCGCGAGCCGCTGGAGGACCGCCGGGTGAAGGTCGTCCTCGCCGACGTCCGCACCCTGTTCGACGGCCGCGAGCGTTTCGACGCCATCCTACTCGACGTCGACAACGGTCCCGAGGCGCTCACCCTGCGCACGAACGGCCGCCTCTACACCGACGACGGCCTCGCCCGCCTCTGGCAGAGCCTGACCGACGGCGGCGTGGTCGCCTTCTGGTCCACCTTCATCCAGCCCGCCTTCGAGGCTCGCCTCCGCCGCGCCGGCTTCGAGGCCTGGACCGAGCGCGTCCCTGCCCGCGGCGGCGGCAAGGTGAAGAACCACGCCATCTTCATGGCCCGCCGGCGGGGCGAGCGCTAGGCGGACCCTGTCCCGTTCCTCCCGTCTCCCCGCACTCTTTTCCTGAAGCACTGTTTTTTGCTTTCTTGCAGTCTGATGTCATGATTTGGGGGGAGTGCCATGATGAAGAACCTCGTTTTCTACGCGGTTGTGCTCGTCTTGTTCGGGACGGGGATCTACTACATCCTCAGCGTTGGCTCGACATTACGGACGGACGCGGTGAGCGCGCGGCCGGCCGCCGCAGCCGTCGCGACCCGCGCGGCGACCGGGCCTGAGACCTCAGGGGGGGCCGGCGGCGGAGTCGTCCGCGCGCTGGTCGAGAACCTGAAGAGCCCGTTGAGCCTCCTGCTGCTCCAGGTCATCGTCATCGTCGCCGCCGCGCGGCTCCTCGGCACCCTTTGTCTCAAGATCCGCCAGCCGCCGGTAATCGGCGAGATGGTCGCGGGGATCTTCCTCGGCCCCTCGCTGCTGGGACTGGTGGCGCCACAGGCGCAAGCCTTTCTCTTCCCGGCCGCCTCGATGGGCGCCCTGAAGATGCTCAGCCAGATCGGCATCATCCTCTTCATGTTCGTGGTCGGCATCGAGCTCGACCTGCGGCACCTGCGCAAGAACGCGGACGCCCTGCTGCTGGTCAGCCACGCCAGCATCATCGTGCCGCTCTTCCTGGGCACCGCCTCGGCGCTGCTGGTCTACCGCTCGCTGGCGCCGGCGGGGATTCCGTTCATCGCCTTCGCCCTCTTCATCGGCATCGCGATGAGCATCACGGCCTTTCCGGTGCTGGCCCGGATCCTCGACGACCGCCGGATGACCCGGTCCTTCCTCGGCAGCACATCGCTCGCCTGCGCGGCGGTCAACGACGCCACCGCGTGGTGCCTGCTGGCGGCAGTGGTCGCGATCGTGAAGGCCGACGGCATGGCCGGCTCGCTGCTGACGATCGGCCTCACCCTGCTGTTCAGCGCCGCCATGCTCTTCGGGGTCAAGCCCTGGGTGGCGCGGATCGTGCGCGAGCTCCCCGAGGGGCAGACCGGCAGCGTCGGATTCCTGGCCACCATCTTCTCCTTCGTCTTCGCCTCGGCGCTGTTCACCGAGCTGATCGGCATCCACGCGCTGTTCGGCGCTTTCCTCGCCGGCGTCTGCATGCCGCCGGAGATCGGCCTGCGCCAGTTCCTGCGCGAACGGGTCGAGACCTTCAGCTCGGTCCTCCTGCTGCCCCTCTTCTTCGCCTTCACCGGCCTGCGCACCCAGATCGGCCTGCTCAACGACGGCTGGAGCTGGGCGGTGTGCGCCGGCCTCATCCTGGTCGCCGTCACCGGCAAG
>DATBAW010000249.1:0-2342 GCA_036271335.1 Thermoanaerobaculia bacterium | reverse complement strand
AGATCCTTGTAGTTCGCCGACGCGCCGAAGCGGTCGATGCCGTGGATGGCGCCGTCCAGGCCGACGTACTTGCCCCAGCCGAAGGTGGCGGAGGCTTCGACGGCGAGGCGCTTGCGGATCTTCAGGGGGAGGACGGATTCCTTGTAGTCGTCCGGCTGCTGATCGAACAGCTCGCAGGAGGGCATGCTGACGACGCGGATGCGGTGGCCTTTGGCGGTGAGCTGCTTGGCGGCTTCGAGGGCCAGCCAGACTTCGGAGCCGGTGGCGATCAGGATCAGCTCGGCCTCGCCGTCTGATGGATCGGAGAGGACGTAGGCGCCATGCGCCACGCCTTCGCGGGCCTTGGCGGCGACCTCGGGCAGGATCGGCAGGTTCTGGCGGGAGAGGGCGAAAGCGACCGGGCCGTGACGGTGCTCGATGGCGACGCGCCAGCATTCGGCGGTCTCGTTGGCGTCCGCGGGGCGCAGCACGGTGAGGCCGGGGATGGCGCGGAGAGAGGCGAGCTCGCCGATCGGCTGGTGCGTGGGGCCGTCCTCGCCGAGGAAGATCGAGTCGTGGGTGTAGACGAAGCAGACCTGGAGCTTCATCAGCGCCGCCAGCCGGAGGGTGGGCCGCATGTAGTCGGAAAAGACGAGGAAGGTGCCGCCGTAGGGGATCCAGAGCCGGGAGAGGGCAATGCCGTTCATGATCGCGCCCATGCCGTGCTCGCGGACGCCGAAGCGGAAGTAGAGCCCCAGTTTGTTGACCGCCTCGAAGTCGGTCCGGCCGGTGATGGCGGTGTTGTTCGACGGCGTCAGGTCGGCCGAGCCGCCGACCAGCTGCGGCAGCTTGGGGACGACCGCGTTCAGCACCTTGCCCGAGGCGGCGCGGGTGGCGATCGGCTTGTCGGCCGGATCGAACTTCGGGATGGCGTCCTCCCAGCCGTCGGGGAGCTTTCCGGAGAGGCGCTGGTCGAGCTCGGCGCCGAGGTCCGGATGGGCCTCGCGGTAGCGCTTCAACAGGTCGTTCCACTTCGCCTCCAGCTTCTGGCCGCGCTTCTTGGCGGCGTCGAAGGGAGCGGTGGCGCCGTCCGGCACGTAGAAGGTGGGCTCCAGGGGCCAGCCGAGCGCTTTCTTGGTGAGGGCGGTCTCCTCGGGTCCCAGGGCCTCGCCGTGCGCCTTGGAGGTCCCCGCGCGGTTGGGGCTGCCGTAGCCGATGACGGTGCGGACGATCACCAGCGTCGGCCGCTCGCTTTCGGCCTCGGCGGACTTGATCGCCGCTTCCAGAGTCGGCAGGTCGTTGACGTCGGGGACGCGCAGCACGTGCCAGCCGTAGCCCTCGAAGCGCATCGCGACGTCCTCGGAGAAGCTGAGGGAGGTGGGGCCGTCGATCGAGACTTTGTTGTCGTCGTAGAAGACCTTGAGGTTGTGGAGCTTGAGGTGGCCGGCGAGGGCGCAGGCCTCGTGGGGCACCCCCTCCATCATCTCGCCGTCGCTCATGTGGACCCAGATCCGGTAGTCGAAGAGGGGGAAGCCGTCCTGGTTGAAGTGGGCGGCGCTCATGCACTGGGCGATCGCCATGCCGACCGAGTTGCTGATCCCCTGGCCGAGCGGGCCGGTGGTGACCTCGACGCCGTGGGTCAGCTCATGCTCCGGATGGCCGGGAGTCTTCGAGCCGAGCTGGCGGAAGCGCTTGAGCTCCTCGATCGGCAGGCCGAAGCCGGCGAGGTGGAGGAGCGAATAGAGCAGGGCCGAGGCGTGGCCGCAGGAGAGGACGAAGCGGTCGCGGTTCGGCCAGTCGGGGTTGTCCGGGTTCTGGCGGATGAAGCGCGTCCAGAGCAGATAGGCGAGCGGCGCCTGGCCGAGCGGCGCGCCGGGGTGCCCGGACTGCGCGGCCTCGACCTGGTCGACGGCGAGGAACCGGATGGTGTTGATGGCGAGCTGATCGACGTCCTGGGCGGCGGCGTTGTCGGCCATGATGCGCTCCCTCCACGAAAGGCGCCCCGCGAGGCGCGACCGGTAGTGTATCCCGTCCCGCTCCGGCCCTTCGACTGCACTGGGAAGTCCAAAGGAGGAACACAATCGATGAGAGGACGCCTGCTTGTCCTGCTTGCCCTCGTTGCGCTCGCGCCGCTGACCGCCTTGAGCGCGGCCGCGCAGAGCTACTGCCAGTACGTCTGCGTCGACGACAGCTGCCGGCTCGAACAGAGCGCGGACGTGCCCTGCGGCGACGCCACGCCGACCGTGCTCCAGGTGAGCTCGGACCCGGACGCCACCGCCTGCCTGGCGGACCCGGTGACGATGGACATGGTGACCAACACGGCGGCCGTGGTCGCGGATGTCGGCATCTCGACGCGGCCGACG
>DATBAW010000248.1:0-10665 GCA_036271335.1 Thermoanaerobaculia bacterium | reverse complement strand
CTCTTCTCCAAGGGGGGGAGCCAGCTCCCCTTCGACGTCGCGCCGCTGCGGGCCATGCCCTACACGCTGACGCCGCAGGGGACGCCCGACGACCTGCCGGCGATGCGCGCGGCGCTGGTGGAGCGCCTGCGCCGCGCCAAGGCCGACGCGGTGCAGGACCCGATCGCCGACAGCCCCCTCTACACCCTCGTCGACGGCTATCCGGACAAGGTCGACCACACCCGCACCGACACCTTCCGCGACGAGGTGCGCTACGCCGAGGAGCAGAAGCAGCGCCTGGCGGCCGCCCGCAAGGAAAAGGACGGAGCCGCGGCGCTGCGCGGGATCGAGACGTCGCTCGGCGACCTCGCCAACGTCGAGACCGGCGTGATCATCGACCTCTTCCTCTCCTACCGCGGGGCCAAGGCCTGGAAGGAGATGCTGGCGCTGGTCGCGCGGATGCCGAAGCCGCTGAAGGCGACCGTGCTGGTGCGCGAGCAGTGGGCGTTCGCGCTCAACCGCGACGGCCAGGGCGAGGAGGCGGAGACGGTGCTGCGCCGGCTGATCGAGGAGCGGGGCCCGAGCAGCGAGACCTATGGCCTCCTGGGCCGCGTCTACAAGGACCGCTGGGAGGCGGCCCTCAAGGCCGGCGAGACGGTCAAGGCGCGCGGCGTGCTGACGGCCGCGATCGACGCCTACCGCAAGGGCTTCGAGGCGGACTGGCGGGATGCCTACCCGGGCATCAACGCCGTGACCCTGATGGAGATCAAGGAGCCGCCGGACCCCCGCCGCCACGAGCTGCTGCCGGTGGTGCGCTACGCCGTCGAGCGCAAGATCGCCGCCGGCACGCCCGACTACTGGGATTTCGCCACGCGCGTCGAGCTGGCCGTCCTGGCCAAGGACGAGGCGGCGGCCACCGAGGCCCTGGCCGACGCGCTCGCCAACGTCCGCGAGCCCTGGGAGCCCGAGACCACGCTGCGCAACCTCCGCCTCATCCGCGAGGCCCGCGAGGCCCGCGGCGAGGCGGTGCCGTTCGAGCGGGGGATCGAGGCGGAGCTGGAGAAGGCGGGGACGTAGGTCAGCCCCGCAGGGGCGGTAGACATTAGCCCGGACCGTCAGGTCCGGGAATCGTGGCGTCCAAACGTCCGAAGCCCCGTAGGGGCGACAGGCTTCCCTGCACCTTCCTCTCGCCCCTGACGGGGCTTTGAATTCAAGGTCCCTGTCTTCCCGGACCTGACGGTCCGGGCTAATGTCTACCGCCCCTACGGGGCTGGCGATCGAGACGCTCCCTACGCCCGATCCGTCGCCGGCGCCTCGACCGCCACTTTCTCGGGCTCCGGCCTGGTCAATCGGGAGGTAAGGAAGCTCGTCGCCAGCATCACCGCGGCGGCGATCCAGAAGGGGAAACGGACGTCCACCTCGTAGATCCAGGTGGAACAGATCGGGCCCAGTACCCGTGCGGCGGAGCCGAAGGCCTGCTGGACCCCCATCGTCTGTCCCATCTCGAATCTGGAGGCCCGGTGGGAGACCAGTGCGGTCGTGGCGGGGAACAGGAGCGCCGTTCCCACGGGAACCAGCACGAGGATCAGGGCCAGGGCGACCAGCTGTTCCATCCGGGTGAGACTGAGCATCGCGGGGATCGGGATCAGGACGAGCCCGAGAACCAGCGACAGCGACCCCATCCGCGTGACGCCGATCTCTCCGAAGCGCCGGACCGTCGGCCCTAGCAGCAGGGCCCGCATGACGACTCCGATCGCCCCGACGTAGCTGTAGAAGTAGCCGCTCGTATCCGACGTCACGCCATAGGCCTTGCCGAGATACAGGCCTAGAACGCCGTTCATTCCCATGAACGCCAGCATGCCGATGGCGTAAATCCAGATCAGCAGGCTGACCGGCGAGCCGGGATCGCTCAGCACCTTGAAGACCGACTTGAGGAGGGGCTGGCGCGGCCGTGGCGGCGACGGACGGGCTGCCGCCGCGGCGGTGGCGGCCACGTCGGATGGCATCGGCGGATGCTCCTCCTTCCTCGATTCCGGCAGCCATTTCCAGGCGGCGATGACGTTCAGCGTGCAGAGGATGGCGGCGGCAAAGCCCGGGCCCGGGGTGCCGAAGTGCTTGTGAGCGAGCGAGCCGAGGGCGGGGCCGATCATCACGCCCGCGTTGGTGGCGGCGCTGATCCAGCCGAGGGCCTCGGCCCGCTTCTCCGGCGGCACCGCATCGCTGACATAAGCCTGTACGACTCCGGTGGTCCCGCCGCCGGCCCCCTGGATCAGGCGGAAGACGAAGAGCAGGAGGATCGAGTTGGCGAGACCGAAGAGGGCGAAGGCGACCGCCGACGAGGCCAAGCCGATCAGCAGAGCCGGCCGGCGGCCATAGCGGTCCGAGAACCGTCCCCAGTAGGGCGCCGACAACAATTGCGCCAGGAAGAACGCCGAGAGGATCATGCCGACCACCAGCGGCCGGGCTCCCATGTCCTTGGCATAGAACGGCAGCAACGGCGCGACGAGGAGAGATCCGATCATGTCCACGAAGACGATGGCCATGAGGACCCAGAGCTGTTTCAAGGAGCTGGACTGCATGATCCCTTCTTCAGCGCCCCTCTAGGAGCGCGCTTCTCCCTGGCCCCAGAGCAGGAACGCCGCGGCGCTGGCGGCCATCAGCAGCACGCCGTAGGCGGCCGCCGTCCCGAGGTCCTGGAGGCGCAGGTTGGAGAGGATCTCCATCGAGATCGGACGGGTCTCGAACGTATAGAGCACGATGGAGACGATGAAGTCCCCGAGCGCGGTGATGAAGGCGAGGCCGGCGCCGGCGGCGAGCGCCGGCCGCAGCAGCGGCAAGGTCACTCGGACGAGCCGGCGCCAGCGGTTGGCGCCGAGCGAAGCCGCCGCTTCTTCCAGCGCCGGATCGAGCTGGCGCAGGCCGGCGAGCGCCGCCCGGCCGGTCAGCGGCAGGTCGCGGATCAGGTAGGCGAGCGGCAGCAGCACGGGAGTGCCGATCAGCACGAAGCGGCCGAGCCAGGGCTGGTGGACGCTGAAGGTGGTGGCGAGAGCGATCGCGAAGACGGTGCCGGGCACTGCCCAGGGGACCGAGATCATCGTTTCGAGCCAGCCCCCCACCCGGTCGCGCCGGCCGGCTGCCAGCCGCGCCGCGGCGAAGCCGAGCGCCAGCGCGAGCAGGGTGGCGACGGCGGCCATCCAGAGCGAGTTGACCACCGGCCGCAGGTGCTCGGACGCCGTGAACAGCCCCTTCCAGTTGTCGAGATTGAGCACCGGCGGGAAGGGCTCGGCCGTCCAGGTGAAGGCCGGCACCAGCGAGACCAGCAGCAGCACGGCGTGCGGCAGCAGGAGCAGGATGGCGAGCAGCCAGCCGAACAGGCCGGCGGCGCCGCGGGCGAGCGGGCTCTTCAGGCTCCGGCGGGCCGGCGCGATGCCGCGCACGCCCGTGCCCACCGCGACCGTGCGGTCGGCCCAGCGCATGGCCCGCAGGGCCAGCAGGGCGAGGGCGGCGAGCATCACCGTCTCCACCTGGGCAAGGGCGAGCTCGCCGTTGAGCTTGGAGGCGACGATCTGGGTGGTCATCACCCGGAAGCTGCCGCCGAACATGTAGGGCGCCGAGAACGAGGCGAGCGCCGTCATGAAGGTGAGCAGCGCCGAGCCGGCGAGGGCCGGCCGCAGCAGCGGCAGGGTGACTCGGTAGAGCGTCCGCCAGCGGCCGGCGCCCAGCGACGCGGCCGCTTCGAGCAGGGCGGCGTCGAGCCGCGCCAGGGCGGCGCGGGTGAAGAGATAGAAGTAGACGTACATCGAGTAGGCGTGGACGAGCAGGATCGCTCCCGGCCCGGCGAGACGCCAGGGGGGATCCTGCAGCCGCAGCAGCGCCTGCACGGCGTGCGAGGCGAAGCCGCTCTCGCCGTAGAGGAAGAGGAAGGCGATCACCCCCACCAGCGGCGGCAGGGCGACCGGCAGAGCCACGATGGCGCCGAGGATGCGCCGGCCGGGGAAGTCGGTGCGCTCGAAGAGGAAGGCGAGCGGCACGCCCACCAGCGCCGAGAGCGCCACCGAGGCGGCCGAGATCCAGAGGCTCCGCCAGAGCGCCAGCCACTCGTCGGAACGGCGGAAGAAGTCGGCGAACCAGTGGAGCGTCCACCCCTGCGGCCCGCCCAGCGCCTCCCCCAGCGTCAGCAGCAGGGGGTACCCGACCAGCCACGCCAGCAGCGCGGCGATGGCGATAGGGGCAAGGGCGGGGAGGAGGCGGGCGGCGCGCTTCACGGCGTCCCCTTCTACGCCGGGGAGCCGGCGAAGGTTCTGATCGATCCCGGCGTACGTCTCAACGGCTTCTCCGGAAGATCCGCGGCGCCGGCAGGGATGGCGAGGCGGCGGGCGCCACGCGCACCGCGTCTCCCACCGCCACCGCTCCCGAAGGGCTCAGCACTTCCAGCTCTCCTCCTTCCGCCAGTGCCACCTGGTAGTAGGTGACGGCTCCGGCGTAGCGCCGTTCGACGACCTGGCCCGGCAGAGCCCGCGGGTCGTCCGCGCCGACGAAGCCGAGCGACTCAGGGCGCACGACCAGGTCCACCGCCTCGCCCGCGCTCATCCCCTCGGCCTCGAGCGAGCGCACGGCCGGCCAGCGCACCGCGCCGATCTCGACGCCTTCCCCAGCGAGAACGCCGGGGAGCACGCTCGCTCTTCCCACGAAGGTGGCGACGAAGCGGGTGGCCGGACGCTCGTAGAGCTCCTCCGGGCTCCCCACCTGATGCAGCGCACCGCCGCTGAGCACCGCCACGCGGCCGCCGAGATGGAACGCCTCCTCCTGCTCGTGGGTGACGAGGACGGTGGTGATGCCCACCCGCTGGATCGCGCTTTTGAGCTCGCGGCGGGTGCGCTCGCGCAGGGTCGGATCGAGGTTCGAGAGCGGCTCGTCGAGCAGCAGCACGCGCGGTTCGGGCGCCAGGGCGCGGGCGAGGGCCACGCGCTGCTGCTGGCCGCCGGAGATCTCGCCCACGCGCCGCTTTTCATAGCCGGGGAGGTCGACGAGGGCGAGGGCCTCGCTCACTCGCCGGGCGGCGTCCGGCCTGGCCGCCTTCGGCAGGCCGAACGCGACGTTCTCGCCGACGGTGAGGTGGGGGAACAGGGCGTAGTGCTGGAACACCATGCCGAAGTGGCGGCGCTCGGGCGGGAGGGCGGTCACGTCGCTCCCCTCGACGAGGATGCGGCCGCGGTCCGGCCGCTCGAACCCCGCGATCAGCCGCAGCGCCGTGGTCTTGCCGCTGCCGGAAGGACCGAGGAGGGCGAGGATCTCTCCCTTCTCCACGGCGAGGGAGAGGTCGCGCAGGACCGGCTGGGCTCCGAAGCTCTTGTCGAGCCGGTCGAGGACGAGGTAGGGCATAGTGGCGGAGTCGCTTCTGATGGGGTCGATGGGGCGCTTATCGGCCGCCGCTGCTGCGGACGGTGTGGTCCCAGGTGGTCATCCACGCCTGGCCGTTGGCGGCGATCACTTTCCAGTCGACGTCGGCGGGGACGAGGTCGCGCAGCACTCCCTGAGCCCACTGCGGCAGCCGCTCGGGGGGGATGTCGGTGCGCGCCGGCAGGCGGAAGGATTCGCGCGCCGCCAGCTCCTGCGCCTCGACGCTGCCGACGTACTCGATGAACGCCTTGGCCTCGGCCGGGTGCTTGGCGTTGCGGACCAGGCCGATCGAGTCGTCGATCACCGGCGTGCCGCTGCGGGCGAAGCGGAAGCCGAGGGGCGCGCCGCGCTTCGCCTGCCAGAGCATGTCGGTGAGCTCCCAGACGGTGATCAGCCCCTCCTGGCGGTTGATCTTCTCCATCAGCAGCGCCGGGTTCTGCACGTACTCCTTGGTCTGGGCGTCGAGCCCGCGCAGCCATTGCCAGCCGCGCTCGAGGTTGCCGGTCTCCTGCACCGAACGGCCGAGGATCATGCCGAAGAGCGTGCGCATGGTGCCGCTCGCCAGCGGATCGCGGATCAGGATCTTCCCCTTCCAGCGCGGCGCCAGCAGCTCGTCCCAGTCGCCGGGGGCCTCCTCGCGCTTCACCGCCTTCGAGTTGTAGACCAGCACCGGCGCGGTGCGGTAGGTGCCGAAATAGAAGTCGCCGGCGGCGCGGCTGGCGGCCGGCACGGCGCCCGCCCAGCTCGGCCGGTAGGGTGCCAGCAGCTCCTCGGCGGCGCCGCGGGCGAAGATCGTCTGCGGGCCGCCGAACCAGACGTCCGCCTGTGGGTTGGGGGTCTCGGAGCGGATGCGGTCGTAGACCTCCTGCGAGCCCATGTCGAGCCAGCGGACGTCGATGTCCGGATGCTTCGCCTCGTAGCTCTTCTCCATCAGCAGCAGCAGGTCGCGGCCGTGCGGGGAGTAGACGACCACCGGAATCCGGCCGTCGCCGCAGCTCGCGGCGAGGATGGCGGACAGGAGGATCGCGAGGGAGCGGAGCGTTTTCATCAGCGTCGGGGCGCCGCGCTGGAGGCGCCGGCGGGATCTTACCCTTTCGCGGATGGAAGCAGTGCGCAACTTCCTGGCAGCGCCTCCGGCCGGTCGCGTCCTATCTTGATTCCAGCAGCCCGGCCGGGCTCTCCGAATCGGGCGGAAGCGCTTCAGCCTCCGCCACGAAGGCAGCGGACACCGCTGCGAAAAGGAGATGCAGATGATGAGGAAGTTGACCTTGCTGACGGGGGCGCTGCTGGTGACGGTCTTCGCGCTGACCGCCGGCCTCGCCACCCCCCGGGCCGCCCATGCCGTCTGTTTCTGCGATCCCAACGAAATGGACGTCAGCACCGGCACGCTGACCGGCCACGGCTCGACCTGCTCCGCCGCGACGACCGACCTGAACACTCAGCTCCTCGCGGTCACCAACGCGTCCTGCGGCACTCCCATCAAGACCTGTGTCGACAGCAGCACCACCGGCTCCTGCACGACCAGCGGCGGCGTCGCCTCGGTCCCCGGCAGCCGGCTCTACAAGTGCAAGGTCTGCTAGCGGCGACCGGTCCTATCGGATGACTTGAAGCCTTGTCCGGGGCGGTCCGCCAAGCCGCCCCGTCTTTTTTCAGCGCTGCCCGCGCAGCCCCAGCAGGTTGGCGAACAGCCGGTACGCTCCCGGCACTCCCGCCGGGAGCTGGCGGAAGAGGGCGAGGCCGGTGTAGACGTAGAGCCCCTTGCCGGTCTTCGCCACCAGCAGGCTCCCCTTGAGCTCCGGCCGGCCGGGGTCCCGCATCGACAGCAGCGGCTCGAAGGCCGGATCCCAGGAGTGCGCGAAGTAGAGACCGCGCTCCTGGATCCATCCCTCCCAGTCGGCCGGCCCGATCGCGTTGGGAGCCGTGAACACCGGGCTCGCGGGATCGAGCACGGTCACCGGCGCGGTCTCGTCGGTCACCCGCTCGCGGGTCATGTCCATGGGGAAAGGGGCGAACTTGCCGTCGAAGTAGCCTCCCTGCTGGTACTGGACGATCACCACGCCGCCGTCGCGCGCGTAGTCGAGCAGCCGGCGGTTGGCGCGCGCCAGGGCGGGCTCGGTCTCGTAGGCGCGGCTGCCGAGCACGATCACGTCGTAGCGGCGGAGGTCGCCGGCCAGGAGCTGCTCGGCGCCCAGCATCTCGATCGGCACGCCGACCTGGCGGAGGAACTCGGGGACGCGGTCGGCGGCGCCGCGCACGTACCCCACGTGCTGGAGCGGCGGCAGGCGGAGGTCGGCGGTGGCGATCGTCACCCGCGCCGGCACCGGCCGCGGCGTGGCGCGGATGTGCGGGTAGTCGACCACCGGCACGGCGAGGTCGAAGCGGCGGCCGTCCTCCAGCACCGCCGCCAGCCGCAGCGTCTCGCGGCCGGGCTTCAGCTGCCGGGGGGGCGCGAGCACGAGCTCCAGCTGGAGCGGCTCCCCCGCGGCCGCCAGGGTGAAAGGCTGGGGAGCGGCGGTAGGGCCGGCGGCGTCGCCCGTGCCGTCGCCCGTGTCGTCGCGATTGACTTCCAGCCGGCCGCGCAGTGGCGCGGCCACGTGCGAGGTGAGCGTCACCCGCAGGTGCCGGGGCTCGCGGCTCTGGACCGGCCAGACCAGCAGATCGTCCGCCGCCGCCACCTCCACCTCCGGCACCACGCGCAGCGGCCGGCGCACCTCGCCCGAGGCCTGGTTGCGGTGCAGATGGACGACCTCCCGCTCGAGCCTCACCGGCGTGCCTTCGAGGGTGAAGCTGAAGCGGGCGGTGAGCGGCGGCGGCCCGAACGGCTCCCCTCGCACCTCCGGCGGCGCGGCGCTCCAATCATAGAGGTCGCCGATCATCGGCTTCTGCAGGAAGTAGGGGATCGTCGGCGGTGCCCCGGCCGGCACGGCGGGGTTGAGGTCCCAGGCGCCGAGCGCTCCCGCCGCGAGGTCCTTGGCCTCGCCCGCGGTCGGCGCTCCGCCCCACTCCGGCGCCGCCACCAGGGCGACCGTGGCGGCCGATACGGCGTGGCCGCCGGCGTTCCAGAGCGAGACCTTGACGGGGAAGGTCTCTCCCGCCGTCAGCTCCTCGCGGTCGGTGGTGGCGTCCAGGGCGATGCCGGCGGCGGCGGCGAGGCCGTCCTCGGCCACCACGATCTTCTCGTCGAGCAGCTCGCGCACCTGCCGGTCCCCCTCGCCGAGCTCGCCCTGCGCCCCCCGTAGCTCGCGGAGGATCCCGGCCAGGGGCGCGACGGTGGCTTCGAGATGCGCCGGGGTGAGCTCGGCCCGCGCCCGCTCGGCGATGGCCTGCGCCTTGTCCAGGTGGCTCTCGACGCGCTGGCGCCGGCCGGCGTCGGCGACCGTCGCCGCCAGCGCGGAGAGGCGGGTGTCGATGCCGGCGAACAGGTCCTTCCCCTCGGCTCCGCCGCCTCCCTGCGCCCAGGCGACGCGGGTCTGCTGCGGTCCCAGACGCTGGATCTGCCCCATGTCCTGCGAGCGGTGCATGCTGCGGCTGGCCATGGCGATCTGGAAGTAGGACTTGCCGGCCAGCGGATCGATGCCGCCGATCGGCAGGGTGATCGTGCTGGAGTTGGGGTCGAAGTAGGTGGAGCGGTAGAGCGCCTGCGGGCTCCAGGGATCGAGCCCCTCGGCGGCCAGCTGCGGCAAGGCCTTCGGGTCCCCCGCCAGCGGGAAGGCGGCAAAGGCGGTGACGCCGGCGACCTGGTGCTGGCCGTGGGTCGGCGAGGGGACGCCGGGGAAGACCGAGACCACCACCTGCGGCTTGAAGCGGCGGATCACCCGCACGGCGTCCTCCACCATCGTCTCCTTCGGCCAGAGGCGAAGGGACTCCTCGATCGATTCCGTGTAGCCGAAGTCGTAGGCGCGGCAGAAGAACTGGCGGCCGCCGTCGACCGCGCGGGCGGCCAGCAGCTCGCGGGTGCGCAGCAGGCCGAGCGCTGGGCCCAGCTCCGGGCCGATCACGTTCTGCCCCCCCTCGCCGCGGCTGAGCGCCAGGTAGGCCGCGTCGCCGCCCAGGCCGCGCGAGACGTAGGCGATCAGCGACGTGTCCTCGTCGTCCGGATGGGCGCCGACCACCAGCAGCCGCTTGAACGACGACAGCCGGTCGAGCGCCCGGTCGACCGCCGCCACGCCGCCGGTGGCGGCCGGCTCGAGGGCCGGCGGTGCCGGGGCGACCTGCGCGCCGGTCGGCCGCAGCGAGAGCAGGAGGAGGAGGGCGGGAAACAGCTTCGCGAGGCGTCGCGTCATCGTCGTTCGAGCTCCAGGGAAACGCTCCGGCCGGCGGGCCGGACCGCGTGGCAGTCTAGCACCGGCGCGCGTCTCTCCCGGACGCCCGGCTAGACGCTCGGCCCCGGCCCTGCGTACACCTGGAAGGAACACGATCACAGAAGACTTCGAAGTCCGAACACCAGCGCGTCGGCCCGGGCCCGGGCGGACCGAAAATCGAAGCGGCTCTGAAGGAGCACCTGTCATGTTGATTCTGTCTGTCCGACGTCTGATCCCCGCGCTGCTGCTGGCGCTGACTCTTCCCGCCGCCCTGCGCGCGGCGGTCTACGTGCCGACCAAGACCGCCGACACCAACGACGGCGTCTGCGCTACCGACTGCTCGCTGCGCGAGGCGATCGCGGCGGCGAACCTTCACGCCGGCGAGAACGTCATCCTGCTCCACGCCGGCATCTATAGCCTGGGGACCGCGGGCGACGTCAACGGCGTCCACCTGCCCATCCAGGGGGACCTCATCGTGCTCGGCGACGGCGCCGGGCGCACGATCATCGATGGCGGCGCCGCCGCGGGCATCCTCTCCGTCGCCGCCGGCGTGACCGTCCAGATCCAGGACGTGACGCTGCGCAACGGCCGCTCGCCCGGCGCCGGCGGCGCCATCCGCAACAACGGCGTCCTCACCCTCCTGCGCACCACGCTCAGCGGCAACTCCAGCCTCGCCGGCGCGGCCGGGGCCGGCCTCGGCGGCGCCATCCTCTCCAACGGCACCGGCTCCGCGCTGACGATCGACGACAGCGCGGTCGTCGGCAACACGGCGCAGAGCTCCGGCGGCGGCATCGCCGCCGGCGGCACGATCGCCTTCACCAACGTGACGATCTCCGCCAACCGTTCGAGCACCGACTTCGGCGGCGGCGTCTACCTCTTCTCGGACGCCCGCGGCACGATCGCCAGCGCCACCATCGCCGGCAACTCCGCGGCGCTCCAGGGGGGCGGCCTGTTCGGCGAGAGCACGATCTTCATCGGCGTCGCC
>DATBAW010000247.1:0-9893 GCA_036271335.1 Thermoanaerobaculia bacterium | reverse complement strand
TCGTGGCGGAACCGGTCGTCGAGCTCCTCGACGACACGGCCGCGCCGGCCGATCCCGCCGCCGACGCGGGAGGCGGGGTGGTCATCGAGCCGATCACCGAGGCGACCGAGACCCCCGAGACGACCGAGGCCGGTCCCGCCGTCGCCGCGCCGGCCGAAGGGGCGGCCATCCCTCAGCAGACCGCCGCGACCGCAGCGAAAGATCCGAAGAAAAAAAAGGTCGTTCCGCCCGCCGTCCCGCCCCCCGCTCCCCCTCCCATCGGCTAAGATCCCCCTCCCCGTCCGGGAAGCCAGTCCGGAGATCAGCAGGAGGTTCGTGCCATGGGACTTTTGAGCGCCACCGTCGCCGTCACGCGGTTCAACGTCGTCGTGCCCCCCGAGGGGCCGGATTTCGAGCGCGCCCGGTTCTGGGAGATCGAGCCCGGCTCCGAGGTGCGCGAGCGCATGGGCTTCGTCCCCTTCGAGCTCGACGCCCCCTGGGAGGTGGCGCAGGGGCGCTACGTCTTCCGGCTGCGGATCGACCGCATCCGGCCCGACGCGACGGCGGTCAAGGAGCGGATGCGGGAGCTGGTCAAGGCCGAGATGGAGGCGACCGGCAAGGTCTTCGTGGGACCGAAGACGCGCAAGAAGCTGCGCGATCTGGCGGAGGCGGAGTCGGCCATGCGGCAGGCGCCGCGCACCCGGATCGTCGAGTGCTGCATCGACGGCCCGATCCTCTACGTGCTCAGCACCGCCAAGACCTACCTCGGAACGGTCGTCACCCTGCTCCGGCAGGCCGGCGTCGAGGGGGACTTCAAGGCTCCCTGGCTGGACGAGGCGCCGGAGGCCGAGGAGATGAGCGACGTCGTCATCCCCAAGGAGCCGGGGCAGTCGGTGCTCGGCTGCCGGTTCCTGCGCGCCCTGCTCGAGGAGTCGGACGTGATGGTGGAGCCGGAGACCGGCAGCGTCCGCCTCGCCACCCGCGAGGCCCGGGTCACCCTCGCCGGCGCCGTCCTCAACGAGCTCTTCCGCTACCTGGAGGAGGGAGCGGAGATCCTCTCGGCCAAGATCTTCGTCGGCGCCATCCCGTTCCGTTTCGACGCCCTCTCCTACCGCCTCAGCGGCGTCAAGCTGGAGCCGGTCAAGAACGAGCACTGGACGATCGACGTCGATCAGCGCCTGGAGCAGATCGCCGGCGTTTTCGAGGCCCTCGACGGCAAGTACGCCGCGCTCAAGGAGAAGATGAACGCGGTGCCGGAGCCGGCGCCTCCCGCAGAAACCTAGACGATCACGATCGGCGCCTCGATCAGCTCGGGCTGCGACGCCGGCGTGTCCGCCTCGAACCAGGGCTCGCCGTCCGGCGGATTCTCCCGGGGCTTCCAGGTGCCGACCTTGCGGATGCCGATCGGATAGATCGTCAGCGTCCCCGTCGCGTCCAGGTGGAGGCGGAGGAAGTTCTTGTAGTCGCCGATCCGCTGGCTCGAGTAGGCCTCGTTGAGATGGAAGCCGCCGACGAAGCTGAACAGCAGCAGGTAGAGCGCCATCACGATTCCGCCCAACGTGCCGCCGACCAGGAGCATCTCGCCGAGGAACAGGCTCACCTCCTGCCACGAATCGATCGCGAGCCCCAGGCCGTTGGCGTTGACCTGCGCGAAGAACCACATCAGCCCCAGATTGAGGACGACGTGGGCGGCCCCATGACCCGTTCCGATCAGAACCCGGGCCGGCGTGCTCTTGGCGCCGCAGAAGCCGAAGAAACCGCCGACGATGAGCAGGCAGAGGAAGACGCTCATCGGCGTGTTCCCGAGCAGGGAGCCGACGGTCGGCAGCACGTGCCCCAGGTCTCCCAGGCCCTTGTCCTTCAGGTAGTCGAGCAGGGAGGAGCCGACCAGGTCCTGCCGGGTCTTGCTGGCGCTCTGCAGGACCCAGCTGAAGAGCGTGTAGAAGAGGCCGAGAAAGACGCAGAACTTCCGGCTCCGGAGCGGGATGCGTAAGGCGCCGAAGGTGATCAGCCTGGACGTCTTGTCGTCGGGGAAGGTCGCCTTCTTCTCGTACTCCACCGTCCGGGCGCTCGCCTTGAAGCCCTCGTCGAGCTTGAGCGTCTCCGGCAGGTCGTGGGTGGCGAACAGGTAGGCGCCGCCGCCGCCGGCCGTGATCCGCTGCACGTCGCCATCCTTCGATTCATAGCGCGCGTAATGGTGGAGGTCGCCGGTGAGCGCCACTTTCAGGTGCGCCGGCTGGGGCTGGTGGATGTACCGGTCCTCGAAGAAGCGCAGGGAGCGGAAGGCTTCGGGACCTCGCGTCACGCCATAGACCCACCGCGGCTCGGCGACGCAGAGGATGACCCGGTCGTTCTCCTGCACGTGGTCGCGCGACTGCCGGTAGAAGTAGTCGAGCTGCGGCTGGTCGATGTACCCCTCGAGCTGGATGTCGATCCCCCAGAGCCACCAGTTGTGCGGCAGCTTGACGGCGAAATAGCTGCGGCGCTGCCGGGTCTTCCAGCCGCCGAGCCACCCCTGCTGGCAGAAGATCCGGGTGAAGCTCGACAGGCCGTCGTACCAGTCGTGGTTCCCCGGAATGGCGTAGAGCGCCGGCACCGCGTTCTCGGGGGTGCGGGGGAGGGCGGCCTCGTAGGGCTTCATCAGCCGGTTGTAGTACTCGTCGTAGCTGGAGGTGGGGTAGACCTGATCGCCGCCCATCACCAGGACCTGGCCGCGGGGGAGGTCGTAGGCCTTGCCTTCGTGGTCGAGGGAGAGCCGGGGCGCCGCCAGCATCCGCGCCATGGTGTAGGTGGAGTCGAAGCCGTCTCCGAGATCGGCGACGTAGTCGATCCAGATCTCCTCCTGGGCGCTGAATTTGTCGTCGGGCTTGGGGTCCGGGTCCAGCGCGGCCATCACGTCGCGCTTGTCGGCGTAGGAACCGAAGACGTCCGAGACGACAGCCTTGATACCGGTCTGGATGAGCTGGCCGGGAGCCAGCCAGTCGACCATGGGGCGCTGCTCGAAATCGAAGCTCTTCTTCATTCCGGGGCCTCCTGGGGGAACGGGGTCTCCCCATAGGTTGCCACAGAACTTGGGCGAGAGCCCAAAAAGAGCCCCCTGCCTCGCTGTGACAGGGGGCTTGCGGATCGCCTTCAAACTCGGAGAAGCGGAAAGCGAGGCGGAGCCGGAACGCGCGTGCCGGGCAGGAGGTCGTGCCGGCCCTCGCCGAGCCGGATGCCTGTGGCACCTTGACTCGGGGACAGGACCAGCGGGATCAGCTCCTCCCGCGGAGCAGAACGCTGGGAACGACGGCGGCTCCGGGCCGCGCGACTCCCGCGCTCTATTCGTTCCGGCGCTGGGTCAGAAGGAGGATGTCGAAGGCGAAGGGATGGATGTCGCGAGGGCCCGCGAGCCGCGAGCCGCGCAGGGCGGCCAGCTTCGTGGTGGGGCTCTCGTTGAGCTCGGGAATGGGGAAGGACGATCCGCGGGCGATCTCCGCCGCCTCGTCCTTCGTCTCGACCGGCTGGATACGGGTCTGGAAGCCGGGGGAGGCGACCGCCACCCGCTGGCGGAGGGCGCCACCACGGCGCGATCCCTCCACCCAGGCCACCACCCCGTCGTCATCGTCGTCCTTGTCCACGTCCGGCCGGGCCTTCTCGCCGCGGGCCGGAGCCGGGACCTCCAGCAGGGCCGCCGGGGCCGCCGCCGTCAGGGGGGACAGGACGATCGAGAAGCGCTGCGGCAGCACCACGACCGTCTCGCGGTGCTCGTCGCCGAGGCGGAGCAGGAGGCGGGCGTCCGTGGTGGGGACCGGCGGCACCTGCCAGCTGAAGCGCCGGAGGTCCGCGTCGAGGTGCGGGGTGATGCGGAGCGGATAGGTTTTGCCGCCGTCGACGCTGAGGAACGCTTCCCACTCCTCGATGCCCCGCAGCGCGGCGTAGCGCGCCAGGGGAGCCCAGGAGACCTCGGCGGTGGCCCCGGCGGCGAGCGTGTCGCCGCTCCGCGGGGCCACGAGCGCGATCGGCTCCGCCCCCGGCTCCACGCGGATGGCGGCGGCGGGAACCGCCAGGACGGTCGCGGCGAGCCCGGTCAGGGCGAGGAGACGTGAGGCAAAACGCATGAGAAGCTTCCCACCTCCTAGAGTATCGCAAAGGGTCCGAAGCGGACACCTCGCGGGCCCTCAGAAGCGGAAAGCCAGGCGAAGCCGGAACGTGCGGGCCGGCAGCAGGTAGTACTGGCCGTCGCCGAGCTCGCTCTGCGAGACCGGCGGGCGGGTGTCGTTGAGGTTCTGGCCGTCCAGCCGGAGCTCCCACGCATTGGCCCGATAGCCGATGCCGGCCGCGAAGGTGGTGTAGCTGGGCGCCAGGATCTCGTTCTGCTCGTCGAGGACGCGGGAGCCGACGTAGTTGGCGTAGACCGACCCGAAGACGCCGTGGGGCGGCGAATAGACCACCCCGGCCGAGACCAGGTTGTGCGCCGACAGCTGGAGCCGGTTGCCGGCGAGCTGGACGTTCTCGCCGTCGAGCTCCTCGACCAGGTCGCGATACCTGGCGTCGTGCCAGGCGTAGCTCGCCTGCCACCAGGTGTCGCCGTGGAGACCTCCGAGACGCCCCTTGAGCTCCAGCTCGGCCCCCTTGAAGCGCTCGGAGCCGGCGTTGATCAGCGACGGCAGGCCGTCGACCGACTGCGCGACCACCAGGTTCTCGAAGTCCATCTGGAAGGCCGTGAGCTCCCACTCGAAGGCGCCGCCGGCGAGTCGGCTCTTGGCGCCGACCTCGTAGCTGCGGGCGGTCTCGGGGTTGAGGATGTCCGGCTCGGCCTCGGGACCGAAGTCGAGGGCCGCCGGCTTGAAGGTGTTGCGGTAGTCGCCGAACAGCCAGAGGCCGTTCGTGGCATCGCCCCAGGCGAGCCAGCTCAATCCCAGCGAGCCGCTGCCGCGGGTCTTGGTGCGGCTGTCCCGCCCGCCCACGTCGCCGCCCTCGTCGTCGTCCTTGGTGGGCTTGGCGGCATTGCCCGCATTGCCCGCAGTGACGGCCTTGGCGGCGAGATCGTCGCCGTCCCCCAGGTCCTCCACCGACGCGACGCGGCTTTCCTGCGTGTGGTTCAGCCGGCCGCCGACCTGGAAATGCCAGCGCGGCGTGGGGTCCCACTCCGCCTGGGCGTAGAGGCCGGAGAAGTTCCGCTTGTCGTCGAAGCCGAAGCCCATGTCGCGCGGCTGGTCGGCGCTCGACGGCGGATGCGAGCCGTTGAGCGGGACGAAGTAGTCGAAGGTCTCGGAATCGGCGCTGGCCTTGCCGTAGAGGTGGTCGACGCCGGCGATCAGGTGGACGCTCGTCCCCACCTTCCAGGCGAGGTGGCTGTCGAAGTAGACGTCGTCGGTCGTCAGGTCCTGGGTGAAGCCCTCGGCATTGGGGTCGGTCTCCACGACGTCGGTCAGGAAGCCGCGGATCGAGCTCTTCGTCGTGTGGGTCACCGCCAGGGTGGTGGACCAGGAGCCGCCGGCCAGGGCACGGTCATAGCCGGTGGCGAAGTGGAACCGGTTCTCGTCGATCTTGGCATCGCTCGGGTTCTGGTTGGAGTCGAGCGGCACCAGCCGGGCGGCGCTGGGATCCATGATCGGATTCGGGCTCGCCGGCTTCTGGTCGACGATCGAGCCGTCGACGTCGAAGCGGAAGGTGCCGCCCGCGGCGTCGAGAGAGGAGCGGTAGAGCACGTGGCCGCGGTCGTAGCGGGTGCGGTCGTCCTTGAACCCCTGGCGCTCGCCGTCGACGCTCAGCGACTGGTGGAAACCGCCGATCTGCGGCAGGGGAGCCGAGACGGCGGCGCCGCCGCTGCTGTAGTTGCCGCCCCAGAGGCTGGCCGTGCCGCCGGGCGCGCCGGCCGGACGGTGGATCACCTGGATGACGCCGGAGAACGAGGTCGCGCCATACATCACCGGCGCCGAGCCGCGGAGGACCTCGATCCGGTCGACGTCGACGAGGTCGAGGCTGGGCAGGGCCGGGTTGAAGGCGCCGCCCCAGGGAACGCCGTCGACCACGAGCAGGAAGGCGTCGAACTCGCGCAGCCCCCAGATCTCGGGCACCGACCCGGCCGGTCCGTTCTCGCCGCCGGGAGCGACGGCGATGCCGGCCGCCAGCGCCAGCGCCGAGGCGAGATCGGTGGCGCCGCGGGCGGCGAGGTCTTCGCCGGAGATCACGGTGACCGAGGCCGGAACGGTCTCCACGTCCTCCGGCGTGCGGGTAGCGGTCACCTGGATCGTCTCGTTGACGACGGGGGTGGACGCCCGCGGGGCCTCCTGGGCCTGTGCGGCGCCCCATGGGCTCAGCATCCCCAGAGAGACGGCGAAAACGATGGCTCCCGCGGCACCGTGGACAGTAATACTGCGGGCACTGATACCGCGGGCACTGATACCGCGGGCAGAAATGGCAACGGACATGCGAACTCCTCCTGCCTGCGCTGACAGGCGAATGGGCTTAGCGCTCAGAGTGATTCCCTGCCCCTAGCGTATCTCATGGAGCTCTGAAGCGGCCGGCTTGGCCTCGGATCGCGATACGCTGGTGCCGGTGAGCGCTCCTCCCCTCCGTCTCCTGCTGGTCCGCCATGGCGAGGTCCTCTCGAACCGGGAGATGCGCTACGTCGGATCGCGCGACGAGCCCCTGGCGGACACCGGGATCGATCAGGCGGCGCGGATCGCCGCCGCGCTCGCCCCGCTCCCCGTAGCGGCGGTCTACAGCAGCCCGCTCTCCCGCGCCCGCGAGACCGCCGCGCGGATCGCCGCGGCGCGCCAGGTTCCGCTGCGGCTGGAGGAGCGCCTGCGCGAGCAGTCGTTCGGCGAGTGGGAGGGGCTCACCCGCGGCGAGGCGCTGGCGCGGGACGGCGAGCGGCTGCGGCGCTGGGAGGCCGACCTCGCCACGGCGCCGCCCGGCGGCGACGCGCTCGGCGACCTCCAGGCGCGGGTCCTCGCTCTCGTCGCCGACCTCGCCCGCGAGCATCCGGGGGAGTGGGTCGCGCTGGTCAGCCACGTGGGACCGATCAAGGCCCTGCTCTGCGCCGCCCTCGGCGCGCCGCTCGCCACCGCCCGCCACATGTTCCTCGACTCCGCCACCCTGAGCGTCGTCGACTGGGGGGAGCACCCGGTAGTCCGCCTGTTCAACGCCCACGGCCACCTCGGCTGGGAGGCGGCGCGCTGGATGACGACCTGAAGGGCGGCTCCGGATCCTTAAAAGTGCCTGACAAAACTTGGACCAACCCTGGAGTTTTCGTAGGGGCGGCCCTATGTGGCCGCCCTGGGCGGGGGTGCACTTTGCGAGCCGGCGACATCTATTCTGACGCAGGGAGGAGCAGGGCGGCCACATAGGGCCGCCCCTACGGGGTTTTGACAGGCGCTCTAAGGCCCGAACGCCGCCACCACCGGTACGTGATCGGACGGAGATTCACCCTTGCGCTCGTCGCGGAAGATCTCGACGCCGGCGCAGCGGTCGAGCATCTTCTTCGTGCCCAGGATGAGGTCGATCCGCAGGCCGTTGTTCTTCTGGAAGGCGAGCTGCCGGTAGTCCCACCAGGAGTAGAGGCCCCCCTCCTCGTGGTGCTTGCGCAGGAGGTCGTGCAGCCCCCAGGAGGTGAGGCGGGCGAGCGCCTCGTGCTCCCTGGGGTGGAAATGGATGTGCCCCCGCCAGAGGTCGGGATAGCGCACGTCGCGCTCCTCGGGGGCGATGTTGAAGTCGCCGAGGAGCACCAGGGGATCGCCCGGTTTCGTGGTCTCCTCCAGAAAGGCGCGCAGGCGCTCCAGCCAGTCCATCTTGTAGACGAACTTGTCGCTCTCCGGCGACTGGCCGTTGGGCACGTAGACGTTGACGATCCGCACCTTGTCGACCGTTCCCGCGATCAGCCGGCTCGGGGCGCCGGGCTCGTCGGTCGGCAGGTTCCTCACCACCTTGGTGATCGGCGTCTGCGAGAGGAGCGCGACGCCGTTGTAGGTCTTCTGGCCGAAGACCTCGACGTGGTAGCCGAGATCCACGAACGGCTCCAGGGGGAAGAGGTCGTCGGTGGTCTTGATCTCCTGCAGGCAGAGCACGTCCGGGCGCGCCTGCGCCGTCCAGCCCACCACCCGCTCCAGACGGGAGCGGACCGAGTTGACGTTCCAGGTGGCGACGATCATGAAACCTCCGGTATCGGGTTGAGGCCGGGCGGGCACCCTTTGAAGAGGAGCCTTGCAATGATGCAAGAGCTGCCAGCCTAAAGGAGATAGTACGATGAAGCTCTCGAAGCCTGCCCTCCGCCTCGCTCTCCTGGGAAGTGCCCTGACGCTCTGCGCCCTCATCTCACAAGGCCGGGGCGTGGCCGCCACGTGCACCGACGGCGACACCCGCTACGTCTTCAATGATGCATGCTGCTCCAGCCCAGCCGGCATTCTCGAGGAGAAGAAAGGGCAGTCCTGCATCTTCGGAGCCTGGACCGACAACGGCAACATCAAATGCCAGGGGCGCTGCCCCGTGATCGACCCGCCGCCGCCAGCCAACTAGACCGCAACCCGACGAAAGGAGATTCCGATGCCGCTCCCGAAATCCACCCTCCGCCTCGCTCTCCTGGGATGTGCCCTGACTCTCTGCGTCCTCGCCTCCCAAGGCCGGGTCAGCGCCGGCACCTGCAAGGACGGTAACACCCGCTTCGTCTTCAACGGGTGCTGCAACGGCCCGGACGGCATCATCCTCGCGGAGATGAAGGGGCAGTCCTGCCTGTTCGGGACCTGGACCGACAACGGCCTCTCGGAGTGCGCGGGGCCCTGCTTCGTCCCGACCCCCTAGACGGTAGTGGCTCCGTTTGGCTCTTTCCGGTTCCGACGCCCGGGCGGGGGCGACGCCTAGACGTTTCGGGCGGGTGCTCCGTACTAGATAGATGGAGACGGAAGCAAACACCAACAGACAATCTCCTCTCCAAACCTCCCTCCTCCAAACCCCGCCACCTGGGCGGGGTCTTTTTTTGTCCCGAGAATAGCGACGGACCCCTGGATTGTTGAACTCCCCATGAAGAAGGCGTACTGGCGTTTCCTCGTCATCCTGTTCCTGTGGACCTCCGCCTGCTGGCTGATCCTCGGCGGGCTGCTGCACTCCCTGCTGCCGGGCGGCTGGCCGACGGTGGCGGGCCTGGCTGCCCTGTCCCTGGTGCCGATCGTGGGGATGATCCGCGGCCGCGGCCGTGCGGCCTATCCGTCGGCGCTCCGCCGGCTCCTCCTCAACCGTCCGTTCTGGTATGCCCAACTCTGCCTGCCGCTGGTCGCCGTCGCCGGCTTGCTCGGCGCCGTCGGCGGACTGCCGTTCGGCGCCAGCGGACCGGCGGGGCGCTGGGCGCTGGCGGTGGGCGCCGTCCTCGTTGCCGCGGTCGCCTTGGCGGGCTACGCCGGGGCGCGCCGGCTGGTGGTTCGCCGCCTGGACGTGCGGGTCGACGACCTGCCCGCCGGGCTCGAGGGGATGCGGATCGCCCAGATCTCCGATCTCCACGTCGGCCCCCACACCTCGCGCCGCCACCTGGCGCGGGTGGCGGCGGCGGTCCGCGCGGCCCGACCGGATCTGATCGCCGTCACCGGGGACCAGGTGGACGACCATGCCCGCGACGTCGAGCCGTTCGCGGCGGCCTTCCACGATCTCGCCGCGCCCCTCGGCGTTTTCGCCATCCCCGGCAACCACGACGTCTACGCGGGGTGGCCGGCGGTCCACCAGGGGCTGGAGGCGATGGGGATGACCGTGCTGGTGAACCGCGCCGTGCCGCTAGAGCGCAACGGGGCGCGCTTCTGGGTGGCCGGCACCGGCGATCCCGCGGGCCCGCGCGGCACTCCGGTCGCGCCCGACATCGAGCGCACCCTCGCGGCGGTGCCCCAGGGGGTGTTCACGCTCGTGCTGGCCCACAACCCGGCGCTCTGGCCGGCCCTGGCCGACCA
>DATBAW010000246.1:0-3000 GCA_036271335.1 Thermoanaerobaculia bacterium | reverse complement strand
CGGGATATAGTCCTGGCTTCGGAGCTCTCCACGATGACGACTTCCACCCCCAAATCCGCCTACGCCGCCGCCGGCGTCGACATCGACGCGCAGGAGAAGGGCCTCGCCCGCATCAAGCAGCTGGCGAAGTCCACCTTCACTCCCGGGGTGCTCACCGAGATCGGCAGCTTCGGCGGCCTGTTCCGCCCCGAGCTGGCCGGCATGACCGAGCCGGTCCTCGTCGCCTCGGCCGATGGGGTGGGGACCAAGCTGGTGGTGGCGAAGATGGCGGGGGACTACTCGTCGGTCGGCCGCGATCTGGTCAACCACTGCGTCAACGACATCCTGGTGCAGGGAGCCGAGCCGCTCTTCTTCATGGACTACCTGGGCGCCGGCGTGCTGGAGCCCGACAGGATGGCCGAGCTGGTCTCCGGCGTCGCCGAGGGGTGCCGGGAGAACGGCTGCGCGCTGCTCGGCGGCGAGACCGCCGAGATGCCCGGCTTCTATCAGCCGGGGGACTACGAGCTGGTCGGCTTCATCGTCGGCCTCGTCGACCGGCCGAAGGTGCTCGACGGCTCGCGCGTCAAGGCCGGCGACGTCCTCGTCGGCCTGCCGTCGTCCGGCCTGCACACCAACGGCTACTCGCTGGCGCGGCGGATCGTCTTCGAGCAGGCGGCCTTGAGCATCGCCGACAAGGCGCCCTGGGACAAGAAGAGGAAGGTGGGGGAGTCGCTGCTCGAGCCCCACCGCTCCTATCTCAAAACGCTGCGGACGATCCTGGGCGAGCGCGCCCTGCACGGCATGGCCCACATCACCGGCGGCGGCATCACCGACAACCTGCCGCGCGTGCTGCCGCCCGAGACGCACGCGCTGATCCGGATGGGGAGCTGGCCGATCCCGCGGCTCTTCCACTTCCTCCAGGACACCGGCGAGGTCGCCGACGAGGAGATGCTGCGCGTCTTCAACATGGGGATCGGCATGATCCTGGTCGTCGATCCCGCCGGCCTCGCCGAGGTGCTGCGGCTCCTGCGCTCGGTGGGAGAGAAGAGCTGGATGATCGGCACCGTCCAGGCAGGGGGCTCCGGAGTGGTCTACGACCTCGCGAGCGCTCCCGTGGACGCCGCCGCGCAAGCTTGACGCGCCGTTCGCCAGGCTTGGCGGCCGGAGTTCAAGCTCGCCGCGATCCGCGTCAGGCCTGGCGGCCGGGAGGCAAGCTTGCGGCGCGCCTCGCCAGACCTGGGGCATCCGGTCCAAGATTGCGACCGTCCATGCCGGGCTTGCCGCGTTTCCTTGCAACCTGGAGCGGCTCCGCGCAAGCTTGCCGCGGACCGTCCGCTCCTTGCGGCGGGAGAGCACAAGCCCGCTTCCCTTCGTCTCAAGCTTTCCCACCGCGGACCAGGCTTCGCTCGCGCCATCCAGGCCCGCGACGGGCCCTCGCAAGCTTCCTCGGGCCGGATCGAGCTCGACCGGCAACGCCGCAAGCCCGACGGATGACGCCGCAAGCTTGATATCCTCTGCCCGATGACCCCGATCGCCATCCTCCTCTCCGGCCGCGGCAGCAACTTCCTGGCACTCCACGCGGCGATCGAGCGCGGCGAGGTGCCGGCCGAGATCGTGCTTGTGGTCAGCAACGTCGCCGACGCGCCGGGCCTCGCGAAGGCGCGCGAGCTGGGGGTGCCTGCCGTGGCGATCCCGCACCAGGGGGAGCGGAACCGGCAGGCCCATGAGGAGAAGGTGATCGCGGCCCTGCGGGAGGCGGGCGCCGAATGGGTCTGCCTCGCCGGCTACATGCGCCTGCTCTCGCCGGTCCTCGTCGGCAGCTTCCTGCAGCGGATCGTCAACATCCATCCCAGCCTGCTGCCGGCGTTCCCCGGCCTCGACGCCCAGGAGGCCGCGTTCGCCCACGGCGTCCGGGTCGCCGGCTGCACCGTCCATCTGGTGGACGAGGGGCTCGACAGCGGTCCGATCGTGGTGCAGCGCGCCGTCCCCGTGCTCGACGGCGACAGCGCGGAGACGCTCTCGGCGCGCATCCTCGAAGCCGAGCACCAGGCCTACCCCGAGGCCCTGCGCCGCCTGCTCACCGAGAGCTGGACGATCGCCGGCCGGCGGCTCCTCTTCGCCTGATCCTGCTGAGCTCCCTGCGCTCAGCGCCGGGTGAGCGACAGCGTGCCGCTGCTCACCACCTTGTTGGTGGCGCAGTCGATCACCTGGAACGTGCCGTCGATCGTCGAGGCGGTCACCGTGGTGACGGCGTTCCAGGGGCAGCTGGAGGCCGGGCTGCTGGTGAGCAGCGCCATCGCCAGCAGGTTGTCGACGGTGACGCCCGAGACCTGGCCCGTGCTGCTGCCGCCCGGACAATCGACCCACCACTGCCCCTGGTAGATCGGGCTGAGCTGCATCTCGAGCGTGCAGGTGCCGTTGAGGTGAATGGCGGAGTGCACCCCCGTGATCGTGCCGGCCCAGTTGCCGCGCGTCGCCGAGGTCGGCTCGGTGGGGCTGTTGCTGCTGCCGTTGCAGCCGAGCGCCGCGAGCGCCAGCGCGCCGATCGCGCCCATGAAGACCAGCTTCCGCATGACCTGAATCCTCCTCCGTGTCCCGCGTGAACGGGAATCTTAGCTGAAGGGTTGACAACCGGCGGAGGTGGTGAGACACTGCCCTTCCGCGAGAGAGTGGTGCGGCGGCCTTTGACAGAGAAGTGACCTCGATCCCCCTGGACGGTTTCCTCGGAAACACGGTCCTCGGGCGACTGGTTGATCTCCTGCGAACGACGAAGCGTGGCGGGCGGCGAAATTAGGGGTTGACACCCGCGCCGACCTGCCCTACACTTCGCCTCCCCTCGGAAACGACGGGGACGCGAAGGCGGCTAAAGCCGCGATCTCAGCGTCGGTTCTTTGAAAACTAGATAGAGAGAAATGAGTGAAGTCAGCGGCCCTACTTCCGGGCTCGCGGCATCGCCGGATGGTCTTTGATCGCAAGGTCGTGGGTTGTCTGGGGGAGCTCGCGGAGCTGGGAGTAGATTTC
>DATBAW010000245.1:0-4444 GCA_036271335.1 Thermoanaerobaculia bacterium | reverse complement strand
CAGGAGGTAGCTCGTCTGGCTCCCGACTCTCTCCTCGATCTGGAAGGAGTCCTCGCCGGTCGAGTTGTCCGCCCAGGAGAGAACACAGGAAGTGCTCGAGATGGGAGAGCCGCCGAGACTCGTGGGAGCAGGAAAGCTGCCACCGCCTCCTCCTCCCCCACCACATTGGGGATAATACGGCAGACAGGTGCTGGACAATGGAGAGCCGTCACAACAGGCGCAGCCGCAAACTCCGCCATGGGACGAGCAGCAACCCGAGTGGGCATAGGCCAGAGAGGAAAAGATCAGGAATGTCACGAGACCCAGATAAAACCTGCGCATGAAGTTCTCCTTACGAGGCTCCGCCTCTTCGCGCCGACCAGCTTGGGACAGCAGGGTGATGATTTCTCAAGGTAGCAGCCCTGATCCGTGATGGTCCAATCGCTCTATGCAGAGTTCCCCATTGGCAATAAAAAGATTCAACTGCGCCTTGGCTGCACGTGGGTCCATGATCTTTGATCGAGCCATGGCTCGACTGGACGGCCCGTCCGCGCGAGTCTGACTCCTTGGCAGCTGTGAATCAGCTGGCCATCCGGGGGTTGCCCGCTCAGGGGGACATGGTTAAAATGGCAGGCCTTCCTAATCTACGAGGACTAAGGAGGTCCGACATGACCGAGCCGCTCGCTGCACTTCTCTCCACAACGGATGTCTCCGCAACGGATGCGCCGCCGGTGGCGTTGTTCCAGGGCTATGACACGTTTATGAGCGCCGGGCGTTCGACCGCCGTCAAAGGAACGAGCGAGAGCGGCGGCGCGACGGCCGAGACGTACTACCAGGTCTGCTACGACTACGACATGCTCCAGACGACGCTCAACGTGTCGTCGTCGGTGAGCGCGTCGTTCGGCTTCGGCTCGGTGGACGCCAAGGCCGAGTTCATCGAGAGCCTCAGCATCACCACCACCTCCGTCACGATCATCGTCTACACCAACATTCTCAGCAGCTCGCTGACCGCCACCAACGTAGAGCTCGCGGACGCGGCGCCGACCGATATCAACGCCTTCTTCCAGGTCTATGGCGACTCGTATCTGAACTCGGTCGTCATCGGCGCCGAGTATGCCGCGGCGTACGTCTTCTACTCGCAGTCGATCGAGCAGCAACGGCAGATCACCTCGACGCTGGCGGCGAACGGCATCAGCGCCTCTGGATCGCTCAACGCATCGCTCCAGACCAGCCTGAACGAGGTGCAGCAGCAGGTGACGACGCGGCAGTCGCTGCGGCAGTTCATGAGCGGGTTCACCAACCCGATCTTCCCGACCTCCGATCAAATCATCAACTTCGCGCTAAGCTTCGGTGCGCAGACCCCTAACTCTCCCGCCGTCATCGACTACCAGGTCACCGGTTATGAGCACGTCCCCGGCATGGCCCCCTTCACGTCCGTCGTCACCACCCGGACGCTCTACAACGGCGTCGGCAGTCAGGACGGCCTGGCCGACGACTATGCGACTTTGTCGGCGGTCAAGAACGCGGTGCTCGCATTGCAGGACATTTACGTGACGTACGGCTACACCGGCGATGTCACGCTGTCGACCAACTCCGCGCTCGTGCAGCAGGACATCAAGACGCTCGACACGCTCTTCCACGAGATGGATCTCGATCCGACGCTGACCTATTCCGCGCCCAGCCTGCCCGCGCTCGCCCTCGGCACGCCCGAGTTGAGCGTGATCAACCATATCCAGGGCCCTTGGGGCGGCAACGGGGGCGAGCCGTTCGGGCAGGTGACGGAGGCGTCGGTCAGCGAATCGCTCGTGGTGTCGAAGCTCAGCCTGCGCGGCGACCGGTGGGTCGACCAGCTGGCCTACACCTATCAATCGGATGCCGGGACGGTCAGCTACACGCAGGGCGGCAACGGCGGCGATCAGAGCGCCACGCTGCAGTTGCAGTCGGGGGAGCGCCTCGCTTCGATCTCCGGCTGGTACGGCACCTATGTGAACCAGATCACGATCGAAACGTCGTACGGAAACTCCTTCACCTGGCCCTCCTCGCCCGACCAGACCACGGGCACGTTCAGCTGGAAGGCTCAGGAGTCAACCGTCTTCCTCGGCTTCGCCGGCCGCTCCGGCAGGTACCTCGACGCGCTCTCGCTGGTGACCGCCACGTTCGCCGCCGCGCGCTGGGTGGCCTATGACGGCGACGCGAAGCAGCAGCTCCTCGCCGCCAGCCGTCTGGAGATCAGCGCCACGGCTGTGGAGCGGGAGCGGCGGCAGCGCGAACGGCGCCTGCCGGCGGCGCCCGTCCCGGAAGGCTGAACCGAGTTGAGCCCGCGCCTCCTCGCAAAGGGTGACAGGAGACCGCGCTGCGGCATCCCTGGGCGGCCCGGCCTACCGAGGACTCTCCACCCAATCGTTGCGATTCCCGCCGATGAAGGTCGTCAGGACCCGGATCTTGTGGATGTCGTCGGGCGACTGCTTGAGGGGGTTCTTGTCGAGAATCACGAGGTCGGCGACCTTGCCCTTTTCCAGACTGCCGATGTAGGCGTCGAGCCGGTGCTGTCTCGCCGCCTCGATGGTCACCGCCCGCAGGGCCTGATCGATCGTGACGTTCTGCCCACCGGGCATCGGATAGGCATCGGCGTCCGCGAGCTTGGGATAAAACCAGGTCTTCCGGGTCACCGCTTGCTCGACATACCAGAGGGGACGCACGGGGGTGACGGGCGTATCGCTATGCAGGGAGAAAGGAACGCCGAGCTCGAGATCACGGCGCGTGGCGTCGAGACGCGCGGCCCTCCCCTTCTCGTCCGCAATCCCTGGACCCTTCACGCCGTCTAGGATGTTCTGAAAGGCACCGCCCCAATAGGCGACGTGACCGATGAGATGACTGACGTGGACATCGACCCGCGGCACCGGCTTGCCGTCAGCGCCGCGGCCGGCGCGGAGGTCGGCGACCTTCTGCACGATATCCTCTCCTGTCGCGGGGTTGCCGTCGACCGTGAAATGGAGCAGGGTGTGCGGATTGTCGTTCCGCGTCTCCGCCTGCAGAGCCGCGAAGGCACCCAGAACGTTTTCGGTCGCCCGGTCCCCATTGGCATGAACCTGCATGAGCCAGCCCGCTTTCCACAAGGGGCGTAAATTCTTGACGATCTCTTCCTCGCTGTAGTCCGTCTTCCCCGCTCCGGCGGCGCCGCATTGCCCCTGTGGATCATAGGGTTCGACGAGCGCCGCCGTGCATCCTTGCGTGGATCCGTCGGACCAGAGCTTGATGCCGGTCACCCCGAAGAGCCCGTCATCCTTGTCGTTCCAGTACGTCGGCTTCGGAAACCGTTGCGCATTCGCCAGCGCCACGTCCCAGCGCAGCAGCGTGCGATAGCGCAAAAGCGGATGAGGCCGCGCCGCCAGGACCTGGAGGATCTCCACCTCGCTGACGGACATCGCGCCACCGTTGACGACGGTCGTCACCCCGGCGGAAGCGATGTCCTTGACGGTGGCGCTGGCGTCGCCGATCAGATCGATCAAGGAACGGATCTCCTGTTTGGGAGTCGCGCTTTTTGCCATCGCCTGCGTGAAGTCCGTGAACCCGTTCGACTCCTCGATCAATCCGGTGTAGGTGCCGTCGGGGTTGGTGACCCATCGTCCAGGGGCTTCCGGCTGCTTCTTGGCCGTCTTCGACGAACAGTTGTCGACGCTGGCGCAAATGCCCGCGGCGACGAAGGCTTGACGATTCACGTAGGCGAGATGGCCGGAGTCGTCGGCGATGAAGACCGGTTTCGTCGCCGACACATACTGCTCGATGTACCTGGCGGGCGCATCGTGAAAGGTACTCGACGGGGCGGTGCCGTCGAGAGTCATCCGCGAGGGGTCGATCCCGCTGCCGCTGCTCCAGTCACCGATGGGTGGCTTCGGATGCTCCTTGAGCGATTCGAGCGCCTTCACAATGGTGAGCGGACAATCCGCTCGCGTTTCGTACCGCTGGGGCAGGCACGGAGTCAGATCATTGGTGAGGGCCATGATCGCGGCATCGACGATATGGAGATGAGGCTCGACGAAGCCGGGTAGGAGGGCGCCACCGTGGAGGTCGATGAGCTCCGTCGCCGCCGTCTTGTGGCGCATCACCTCCTCTTTCGCACCGATCGCCGCGATCCTGCCGTCACGAACCCAAAGGGCCTCGGCGACGGTACCCCTGTCGTCCAGGGTCACGATATCGCCACCATAGACGATGAAATCCTCTTTGGGTGCGGAGCGCGGGCCCGAGGCCCCCATCGGTGCGTGGCGCGGGCAGGAGGCCCCCATGAGAAGGACCGCAAGCAGCCCGATCGAAAACCGTCCCGCCTTCAACGCTCGTATCCCCTTCGTGGAGGCTGCCATCCCGCGTCTCCCCCTTCGGCAGAGCCGATCACCTGCGTTTTTGGAGGCGCCAAGCGTATCGGACCGAAGCCACCAGCGCAATCTGGGCACGCGTAGGTTCGCAGGCT
>DATBAW010000244.1:0-7389 GCA_036271335.1 Thermoanaerobaculia bacterium | reverse complement strand
GTCCCCTCCTCGCCGTGCTTGCCGCCCCCCCGCCACGTCGGGTCGCGACGGGCGAAGGAGTCGATGTCGGCCGGCACCTCGATGATCGTGCGGGTGACCGCGGGGTCGCACTTGTCGTTCTCGCACTCGTAGGTGTAGACGTTCCAGTCGTCCCGCCTGGCGTAGCGGAGGAGCGTCTGGTAGGTGTCGCAGTTGCCGCATTTGATTGAAATATTGCGGATGTTGACTTTTTCTTCGTTGGCCATGCGGATCTCCCCTGTCGTGGCCCGGCTCTTGCACTATTGGGCCCCGCCATGAGAGTAGCATCCCACAGGATGGCCTGGATGGCGCTGGCGGCCGGCTTTCTGGCCACATCGGCAGCCTTCGGGCAGGCGCCGCCGCAGCAGCCCGCCACCCCGGAGTTCCAGGACGAGGTGTCGGTGGGGCTGGTGCTGGTCCCGGTCGTCATCCGCGCCGGCGCCGGCTACGCCAAGAACCTGGACAAGAAGGACTTCCAGCTCACCGTCGAGGGCAAGCCGGTGGCGATCGAGAGCTTCGAGCGCCGAGCCGACGCGCCGGCCAGCGTGGTGCTGCTGCAGGACCTCTCGGGGAGCATGGCCAACGGCGGCAAGCTCGCCGAGAGCCAGGAGGCGCTCCGCTTCTTCCTCGACAAGGCGGTGCCGGGAGACGAATTCTCCATCGCCACCTTCGCTGGCGGAATCTTCGACGTCGAGGTACCCTTCACCCGCAGCCAGCAGGCCTTGAGGGAGGCGAGCGACCAGTGGCGGGCCTACGGCACCACGGCGCTCCACGACGCGGTGGCCCGCATCCCGCAGATCTCGCTGGAGGGGCGCAATCCGAAGCGGTTCGCGCTGCTGATCACCGACGGCGTGGACAACGCGAGCAAGCTCACCCCCGAGGCCGCGCGGGCGGTGGTGCAGCAGGCGCAGCTCCCGACGTACGTGCTGGGCCTGGGCGCCGGCAATCCCTACGAGCTGAGCACCGAGGGGAAAAAGATCTACCGCTACGCCGACGTGCTGAGCCTGCTGGCGGCCGTGACGGGCGGGCGCTATTACTCCATTTCGAACCGGGAGGATCTCCAGAAGGCATTGGCGGAGATCCTCGACGATGTCCGGCATCAGTACGTCCTGGGGTTCTCGACCGGCGACGGCGCGGTGAAGTTCCGCCCGCTGACGGTCGAGGTCAAGAAGAGCAGAGATCGCCGGACGGTCGTGTTCCGGCGTGGATACAAGGGAACCCCGCCCGCGGAGACCCGCGCGGGCGGCTGAACCGCAACCGGGCCCGCTTCCCGCCGGAGGGACGGCCCGAGCCAAGGGAGACCGACCATGAAGATGAGACTGCCGATCGTTGTCCTCTCGCTGACCGCCGCCCTCGTCGGTACCACGGGATGCGCGACCAAGAAATACGTCAAGACGGAGACCGGCGCGGTCAACTCCCGCGTCGACGACGTCCAGGGCCAGGTCGAGCAGGATCAGACCCGTCTCGACACGCACGAGAAGACCCTCGCCGCGCACGAGCAGAAGATGGGCGAGATCTCACAGACGGCGCAGGACGCGCTGAAGCGCGCCCAGGATGCCGGCAAGCTCGCCGAGGGGAAGTTCCTCTATGAGACGGTCCTCACCGACGAGAAGGTGAAGTTCGGATTCGACACCTCCGACCTCTCTCCCGAGGCGCAGTCCGCCCTCGACGACTTCGCCGGCAAGATCAAGGAGGACAACAAGAACGTCTACGTCGAGATCCAGGGGCACACGGACAACGTCGGCTCGGACAAGTACAACCAGGAGCTCGGCCTGCTGCGCGCCGAGGCCGTCCGCCGCTATCTCAACCAGAAGCAGAACTTCCCGCTGCACCGCATCAACGTCATCTCCTACGGCAAGACGACGCCGATCGCGGACAACAAGTCGCGGGACGGCCGCGCCCAGAACCGCCGCGTCGTGCTCGTCGTGCTCGACTAGCCCGGCGGCGAAGTTCCCTCGATGCGCCCCCTCTTCCACGCGGAGGAGGGGGAAAGGCGGAAAGTGCCCCCCCACTGTAGAGACGCCTCGTGGGGCGTCTTCGGAGCGGCGATATCGGTGCCCTGCATCGGGTCGGGCCGTCGGAACGTCAGGCGGTTGAGCCGTTCTCTCCGCCTCGGAGACGCCCCACGGGGCGTCTCTACAGTGGGGGGCGAGAGCCGCGACCCGGCGCGCAGATGCCGCGTATACCAGAGTACGAGTCTTTCCAACCTTGGAATCTGCCGCATGTCCGGCGGTTCGGGAGATCCATTCCGAGCGATTTGCGGCATCTTGGAGGCTCTGGATGGTTCCCAGCGAGGTTGGAGCTGCCTCACCCTCGGTCCGGGAGATCCGGAGAGCCGCCGCGCTTCCCGGAGCGTGGTATTTGCGGCATATTCTACGGTACGGGCAGCGCATACCGCGGTATTGGCGGCACAAGCCGATCCGCGCAAGGGGTTCAGGGATCGACTTGCGGCACTTTTTTTGCGAGCGGGCTAGTGGCCGGCCTTCTTGATCAGCCCCCGCAGGGTGTCGCCGTCGGCGATCCCCCCTTGCAGGTAGGAAATCTTCCCCTTCTTGTCGACCACCATCAGCGTCGGAAGAGCGAAAACGGCCATCTGCGTGGCGACCTTCTGCTCGGAGTCGAGCAGCACCGGGTAGGGAAAGGGCTTGTCCTTGAGGAACTTCTTCACTTCCTCGGGCGTCTCCCCGACGTTGACGGCCAGGAACTGGACGCCGCGCCCCTTGAGGTCCTTGTAGACCGGCTCGAGGATCTGCGCCTGCAGACGGCAGGGGAGGCACCAGGTGGCCCAGAAGTCGACCACCACCACCTGGCCGGGGAAGCTCTTCGGACCGAGCGCGCGGCCGTCCACCGACGGCAGCTGGAAGTCGACGGTGGTCCCCACCGCCGGCTTCACGGGCGGCCCGCCACCGGCGGCCTTGCCGGCGCTCGCGCCGTCCTTGCAGCTCAGCAGGAGACACGACGCGAAGACGGCGGCCGCCAGGACGGAGCGCCGGGAGACGGAGAGGAGCGCGGTCATCGGGGACCTCACAATCAGCCTTGCCATCAGCTTAATAATCAGAGCTTCAGCCGCGCCATCAGCTTCTTGATCGCCGCCGAGCTCTGCATGACGTAGAAGTGAAGAGAGGGGACGCCGCGGTCGAGCAGCTCCTGGGCCTGCGTCAGCGCCCACTCGACGCCGATGTCCCCGACGTGCTCGGGGTCGGCCAGCACCTGGTCGGCGAGCTCGGCCGGGATCTCGACGTAGAACTTGCGCGGCAGTGAGGAGAGCTGCTTCTCGCCGCTCAGGATCTTCAGGCCCGGGATGATCGGCACCTCGATCCCCGCCGCGCGGCAGAGGTCGACGAAGCGGAAGAAGTGCTGGTTGTCGAAGAACATCTGGGTCACCACATAGTGGGCTCCGGCGTCGACCTTCTCCTTGACCCGGCGGACGTCGAGCGCCAGGTTGGCCGCCTCGAAGTGCTTCTCGGGATAGGCGCCGACGCCGACGCAGAAGGCGGTGGGCTCGGCGTCGAGGAGGTCCTCCTCGAGGTAGCGACCCTGGTTCATGGCGGCGATCTGGCCCACCAGGTCGCAGGCGAACCGGTTGGCGCTGCGGCCGTAGTTGAGGGGCTTCTTGAAGCCGCTCTCGTCGCCGCGCACGGCGAGGACGTTGTCGATCCCCAGGTAGCGCAGCTCGATCAGGAAGTCCTCGGTCTCCTCGCGGGTGAACCCCTGGCAGAGGATGTGGGGGACGGCGTCGATGTGGTACTTGTTCTGGATCAGCGCGCAGACCCCGAGCGTCCCCGGCCGCTTGCGCTTGACCCGGCGCTGGATCCCCCCCGGCGTCTCGTCGTACATCACCTCGGCCGCGTGGCTGGTGATGTCGATGAACGGCGGATGGTATTTGACCAGATCGTCGATCAGCTCCAGCAGACCGGTGGCGTTGCCACCCCGCAGCGGCGGAATGATCTCGAAGCTGATCAGCGGATGGTCGGCCTGGGCGAGGTGCTCGGTGACTTTCATCGGGGTGGGCCAGCGTATCCGCAGGGGCTGAATGGGTCAAGGTCGGGAAAGGGGCACAAGGGACAACAGGGACGACAGAGACAGCAGGGAAGCCATCGTCCCTGCGGTCTCTGTCGTCCCTGCTGTCCCTGATATCTGGTCGTTCCTTCCGATCGTATAGAGTCCGCCCATGAAATCTCGCCGGCGGTGGGTGCGCCCGGCGGGCGACGGCGCCGCCGCCGTCACCGCGCTCTGGCTCTCGTTCTGGCTCCGCCTCCACGTGCCGCTCCCCGGCACCCGCGGGCTGCTGCCGGGGGACCGGCTGCGCTTTCTCTCCCGGGAGTGGCTGGTAGTGCTGCTCCTGCAGTTCGCGACGCTCTACTTCCTCGGCTTCTACGACGCCCCCCGCCCCCGCGGCCGCATCGAGCTGGCCCGCCGGCTCGCCGGTGCCGCGCTCTTCCAGGCGATGGCGCTGATCGCCTGGTGGTTCCTCACCCACCGCGAGTTCCCCCGCTCGGTGGTGGTGCTGTTCGTGATCCTCGACTTCACCCTGCTGCTCGGCTGGCGCTGGCTGCTCGACCGCACCGAGAGCGGACGCGAACGGCGGGTGGCGATCACCGGCGCCGGCGCGGCGGCGCGCGAGCTCGCCACGACCCTGATGAGCGAGCCCTGGCACGGCCTCCGGGTCGTGGGGTGGGTCTCGATCCCCGGCGAGGTCGTCGGCGAGGGAAACGGGGCGACGGCGGCCCTCGGACCGCACCTGGGGACGACGGAGGATCTCCCCGCCCTGCTCGCCGACGGACGGATCGAGGACATTCTGCTGGTGGGGAGCGACGATTCCTGGCAGACGCGGCTGATCGACGGCCTCGCCGGCACCCGGCCCGACCACACCAGCGTCCTCCTGCTGCCGGGCCCCTTCGAGAGCCTGATCGGCCGCATGCGCTACCGCTGGGTGCACGACCTGCCGCTGATCGAGGTGGTGCGCGAGACGGAATGGCGGATCAACTGGCCGCTCAAGCGACTGCTCGACGTCGTGGCGGGGCTCGGCCTGCTGCTGCTCGCCTCGCCGGTGGCCGCGGTCTGCGCGCTGGCCGTGCGGGCCACCTCGCCGGGTGAGATCCTGTACCGCCAGACGCGCGCCGGCCTTGGCCAAAAACCGTTCACGCTCTACAAGTTCCGCACCATGCGCCAGAACGCCGAGGCGGACTCCGGCGAGGTGCTGGCGCAGCCGGGAGACCCGCGGCTAACCCCCATCGGCGCCCTCCTGCGCCGCTTCCGGCTCGACGAGATCCCCCAGCTCTTCAACGTCCTGGAGGGCTCGATGAGCCTGGTCGGCCCCCGCCCCGAGCGCCCCGGCTTCGTCCAGCGCTACCTCCGCGAGGTCCCCGGCTACGCCGAGCGCTTCTCCCTCGCCCCGGGCCTCACCGGCCTCGCGCAGGTCAACGGCGACTATCACTCCAGCCCGCAGAACAAGCTGCGCTACGACCTCGCCTACATGGCGAACTGGACGCTCTGGCTCGACCTTTCGATCCTGCTGCGCACGATCAAGATCGTGCTGACCTCGCGCGGCGTCTGATCGCGGGCGATTGACGCCGGAAGGCCCGGGGTCTATCTTGGGAGAAGCTCCAAGGAATCCTTTTCGCCGAGGTCCGTGATGACTCAGCCGACCGCCTCCCGCATCCATCGTCCCGCCCTTCTCGGGCTGATCGCGGCCGCCCTGCTCGCCGGCGCGCTCCCCCTGCGCGCCGCCTCGACCGGGCAGACGGCGCTGCATACTCCCCAGGGCGGGGGCACCGCCACCGACAACGGCGAGTACGTTTCGACGACGCTCAACACCTTCTACCGCTACTTCATCGAGGTGCCGCCGGGCCTCGCCCGGCTGGTGGTGGAGGTGTTCGACACCGACATCGGCCGCAGCGCCACCGAGGACACCGCCGGGCGCGACCGCCCGCGCACCGACTACAACACCGCGGTGACCTACACCCTCATCCGCCCCGACAACACGGTGGCGGCGACCCTGGCCGGCTGCAACGACACCAGCACCGCCTGCACGGACAACGCCTGGCAGGCGATCCTCAACAGCACCACCGCGGCGAACCGGGTCGCCGGCCACTGGGAGCTGCGGGTCGACCTCAGCGCCTCGAACGGCGACGACATCAACGCCATCGGGGTGCGGGCGAACGACGGCACTTCGGGGACCGGCGGTACCGAGATCCCCGTCTATCTCGACTCGATCCTGCCGATCGGCGTCAATCCGCCGAACACCGGCACGGCGTCGCGCAGCTATCCGCTCTACCCCTACATCACCTCCGGCTGCACGGCCAACACCAACGACTTCGACTACGACAGCGACAGCGGCACCGTCGGCTCGCTCGCCTTCACCAGCCGTACCGGCGCGTTCACCCAGACGATCGCCAGCGCCAACCTCTCGGCGGACAACGTCTGGAAACGGAACACGATCAACCGCTGGACCTCCGACCAGACCTCCGGCGATTACGGGATCTGGGCGGGAATCTTCACGATCAACACCTATACGAACACCGCCGGGATCAACGGCAACTACACCGACATCTATCTCGGCAACTTCCAGGTCTCGGGAACGGTGGCGCCGAGCGCCAACCCGCAGCCCAACTCGTTCCGGATCTACCTGCCGACCGACGCCGGCGCGGCGCCGGTGAAGCCCTATCTGGAGCAGCTCGCCACCTTCAGCGGCTGTGGCACGAACAGCGGCCCGAACCCGCCGGTGGTGGGACAGACGAGCTGCTACACGGTCACCGTGCGGCTGGTGAACCCGACCGTCAACGCGATCACCTTCTCGGCCGCCAATCTCGTGTCCACCACGGTCCCCGGCGCCGGCGCCGTCTACGCCGGCCTCCCACAGGTGAGCCAGGGGACGATCGTCAGCCAGCCGGCGGTGGGAGGGACGGGCGCCATCACCTGGAATCCCGGCACCGTCGCGGCCGGCTCCACCAACCTCCTGGCGTACCGGGTGAAGGTGACGCCCACGGCGGCTGGACAGCGCATCCCGGTGACCGGCACGCCCGCCGCCAACGGCACCACGGCGAAATACGTGGACGAGACCGGCAACACCGCGCAAGCCCGGGCCACCTTCACCTTCGGCCCGCTCTGCGAGCTGGCGGTGACCCAGGGGCTGCTCACCGAAGCGGTGGTCGCCGATTTCCACGCCTCGCCGGCGGACGGCGGCGGCGTGCTCGTCGAATGGAAGACCGCCTCGGAGGCGGCGACCGCGGGGTTCTACGTCCAGCGCTGGGACGGCGCCGCACGCCAGTGGGTACGGGTGAACCGCGAGCTGCTCGCCGCCGTCCAGGCGCCGCAGGGAGGGGTCTACCGCTTCGTCGATCCGCAGGCCTCCCCCCGCGAGGAGCCGGT
>DATBAW010000243.1:0-15616 GCA_036271335.1 Thermoanaerobaculia bacterium | reverse complement strand
TGACCGACGAGCTGGCGACGCGCGAGGGGATCCTCACGGCGATGAAGGAGCTCGTCGAGCGGGTGGGGACGGACGACATCGTGGTCGTCCACTACAGCGGCCACGGCTCGCAGATGCGGGACCTCGAAGGCGACGAGCCGGATGGGCTCGACGAGACGATCGTCCCCTCCGACAGCGGCCGGGCGCCGCACGAGAACCGGGACATCAAGGACGACGAGATCTATCTCTGGCTGAAGGACCTGACGGCCAAGACCTCGACGGTGACGCTGATCTTCGACTGCTGCCATTCGGGGACGATCGTGCGCGACGATTTCGGCGGCGCCGTGCGTTGGCTCGAGGCCGATCTGCGGCCCGCCGCGGAGCTGCCGCCGTCGCCGATTCCGCCGGCGCTCCGCGGTGGCCTCGACGGCGGCCGCGACGTGGGTCCGAGCGGCTGGCTGCCAATGGGAGAGCGGTACGTGCTGCTCTCCGGGTGTAGCCGCGACGAGCGGGCGTGCGAGATCGAGGAGCCGGCGGGGACCCGCCATGGCGCGCTGACCTTCTATCTGACCCAGGAGCTGCTGAAGGCGCAGTCCGGCACGACCTACCGGGACGTCTTCGAGGCCCTGGGACCGCGGCTGTCGGCGCGGTTCCCGGACCAGCATCCGCAGCTCGAAGGCGCGCGCGACATGCAGGTCTTCGGCGTCGACCGCATCGAGCCGATGAAGTTCGTGCCGGTGGTGCAGCGCACGGGAGACCGGGTGATCCTCGGCGGCGGCGCCGCCTGCGGCCTGACCGAGGGGTCGCAGTGGGCGATCTACCCCGCCTTCACGAAGGTGATCGCGGCGGACGCGCAGCCGCTGGGCAAGGTGGAGCTGAAGGTCGTCAAGGCGGTCACCAGCGAGGCACGGGTGCTGGAGGAGGCGCAGCCGGACGCGATCGTGGCCGGGCTGCGGGCGGTGGAGGAGAGCCACGCGCTGGAGACGCGCCTGGCCGTCGAGGTGATGGCGCCTCCGGGGAGCGACGTCCAGGCGCTTCTCGACGGCCTCGACGCCTCGACTCTGCTGCAGAGGGCACAGCCGGGAGGGTCCGCGAAGGTGCGGGTGTACCTGCTGGCGGCGCGCTCGCGCATGTCGTCGGACGATCAGGTGCCGATGCTCGGCATGCTGCGTGAGGATACCTGGGCGATCGTCGGCGAGGACGGCCAGCTCCTGGCGCCCCCCCACCAGCGCTTCGAGACCGCCGTCGTGAGGCTGATGCTCGACAACCTGGAGAAGATCGCGCGCCTCCGCCTGACGGCCGGGCTGCAGAACGGCGCCAGCGCGCTCCAGGGGAAGGTCGGCTTCGAGCTGTTGCGGAAGACCCCGCGGGCGCTGGAGGCGCCGGAGCTCGAGGACAACCTGCCGCTCTTCCACGAGGGCGACTGCGTGGCGATGCGGATCGTCAACCGGCACGACGCGCCGCTGTTCGTCTACGTCCTCGATCTCGGCCTCACGGGCAGGATCCATCTCGCCTATCCGCCTCCCGGAGCGGAGGACAGCCTGCTGGCGGGGATGACGCTCGAGGTGGGCGCGCTGCCGGGGCGCGAGATCAACCTCTACATTCCCGACGAGTTCCCGTTCCCCGCGGCGCGGCCGGGCGACGAGGTCGAAGGGATCGAGACGCTGAAGCTGATCGTCACCACGCATCCGACGGATTTCCAGCCGCTTTTTCAAGGCGGCACGCGCGATGGGGGGCCCGGCGGCTCGCTCACCAGTCTCCTGGCGACCACCTTCGGCGGCGGCGGCGAGGTCCGTCGCGACACCTGCCGGGCGGAGGTCGACGTGCCCGAGGACTGGACCGCCATCGAGCGCTCGTTCCGGGTGCGCCGGCGCGCTTCGGCGCGCGTGGCGGCGGGAACGCGCTGGATCTAGGAGCTTCCCCTGGCCCCCTGGGACCGCCGGCGTCCCGCCGGCTCTGACTCCGCTTTTCTTCTAACTCCTCCCCCGAGTTGAAAAAGCTGGTTAGAGCCGGCGGGACGCCGGCGGTCCCGGGGGAGTCCCTGTGCTGTCGCCTCCTTGTCATATGCTCCCGGGTTGTCTCGCCGGGGTGGACGTGTCACCCTTGGCGGGCGCCGCGGGGGATGGTGCCTGCGCGCAACGAGGAGGCTCAAGGGATGACCAAGGCGTACCAGGCTCTGCTCGACGGCGCGTCGGGCGGGGAGACGGATAGCGACGTCAACGAGACCGAGGAGTGGCTGACCGCGTTCGAGCAGGTGGTCGCGATCGAGGGGCGGGACCGCGCGCGCTTCCTGCTCAAGAAGCTGCTGGAGAAGGGGAACGAGAAGGACGTCGTCCTCCCCTTCACCGGCAACACGCCGTACATCAATACCATCCCGGTCAGCGAGGAGCCGGCCTACGGCGGCGACCGCGCGATCGAGCGCCGGATCAAGAGCATCGTGCGCTGGAACGCGATCGCGATGGTGGTGCGGGCGAACAAGAAGTTCGACGGGATCGGCGGCCATCTCTCGTCCTTCGCCTCGGCGGCGACGCTCTACCAGGTAGGCTTCCATCACTTCTTCAAGGGGCGCGGCGAGGGCGGCTTCGACGGCGACATGATCTCCTTCCAGGGGCACGCGTCGCCGGGCATCTACGCCAACGCTTTCCTCGAAGGGCGGATCTCGATCGAGCAGATGGACCACTTCCGGCGCGAGCTGGAGGCGGGGGGCGGCCTCTCCTCGTATCCCCACCCCTGGTTGATGCCGAATTTCTGGGAGTTTCCCACGGTCTCGATGGGCCTGTCGCCGATTTCGGCGATCTATCAGGCGAAGTTCAACCGCTACCTGCGCGACCGCGGCCTGCGCGATCCGCAGAACCGGAAGATCTGGGCTTTCCTGGGCGACGGCGAGACGGACGAGCCGGAGACGCTGGGCGCCATCACGCTGGCCTCGCGCGAGAAGCTGGACAACCTGATCTTCGTCGTCAACTGCAACCTCCAGCGTCTCGACGGCCCGGTGCGCGGCAACGGCAAGATCATCCAGGAGCTGGAGACCGCCTTCCGTGGCGCCGGCTGGAACGTCATCAAGGTGATCTGGGGGAGCGGCTGGGATCCGCTGATCGAGGCGGACAACACCGGCCGGCTGATCCAGCGGATGAACGAGACGATCGACGGCGAGTATCAGAAGTACATCGTCGAGAACGGCGCCTACATCCGCGAGCACTTCTTCGGCAAGTATCCCGAGCTGGTGGAGCTGGTGAAGGGCTATTCGGACGACCAGCTCGCGCGGCTGCCGCGCGGCGGTCACGATCCGGCCAAGGTCTACGCCGCCTACAAGGCCGCCGTCGAGCACGAGGGATCGCCGACGGTGATCCTGGCGAAGACGGTGAAGGGCTACGGCCTCGGCACGGCGGGCGAGGGGCGGAACGTCGCCCACCAGACGAAGAAGCTCAACCCCGACGAGCTGCGCCTCTTCCGCGACCGCTTCGAGATTCCGGTGCGGGATGAGGACCTCGCGGCGGCGCCGTTCTACCGCCCCGCCGAGAACAGCCCCGAGATTCAGTATCTCATGGAGCGCCGGCGCCAGTTGGGTGGCCCGGTGCCGATGCGCCGGGTGCGCAAGGAGCCGCTGGCGATTCCCGAGGGCAAGGACGTCTGGGGGCGCTTCTTCGACGGCAGCGACCGCGAGGTCTCGACGACGATGGCGTTCGTCCAGATCCTCACCCAGCTGCTCAAGGACAAGGAGATCGGCACCAAGATCGTCCCCATCGTCCCGGACGAGGCGCGCACGTTCGGCATGGAGTCGCTGTTCCGCCAGTTCGGCATCTACTCGCACGTGGGGCAGCTCTACGAGCCGGTCGACAAGGCGATGCTCCTCTACTACCGCGAGGCCACGGACGGGCAGATCCTCGAGGAGGGGATCACCGAGGCGGGCTCGATGGCGTCGTTCATCGCCGCCGGCACCTCGTACGCCACCCATGGCATCGACATGCTGCCGTTCTTCATCTTCTACTCGATGTTCGGCTTCCAGCGCGTGGGCGACCTGATCTGGGCCGCCGCCGACCAGCGCACGCGCGGCTTCCTGCTCGGCGCCACGGCGGGCCGCACGACGCTGAACGGCGAGGGGTTGCAGCACGAGGACGGCCACAGCCACGTGCTGGCGAGCGTCGTCCCCAACCTGGTCGCCTACGATCCCTCGTTCGCCTTCGAGCTCGCGGCGATCCTCCGCGATGGCCTGAAGCGGATGTACACGAACCGCGAGGACGTCTTCTACTACATCACCCTCTACAACGAGAACTACCCGATGCCGCCGATGCCGGCCGGCGCGGAGGAGGGGATCCTCAAGGGGCTCTACAAGTTCCGGCCGGCGCCGCAGGGCGAGCCGAACGACCGTCCGCGCGTCCATCTCTTCGGCAGCGGCTCGCTGATGCCACAGGCGATGCGGGCGCAGCAGATCCTCGCCGAGCGCTTCGCCGTCGCCGCCGACCTGTGGAGCGCTCCCAGCTACAAGGAGCTGCGCCGCGACGCCCTGGAGGTGGAGCGCTGGAACCTGCTCCATCCCGAGCAGGAGCCGCGCAAGCCGTACGTCCGCACGCTGTTCGAAGGGGACGACGCGCCGATCATCGCCGTCTCCGACTACATGCGGCTGGTGCCGGACCAGATCGCGCCCTGGCTGCCAAACCAGCTCTACTCGCTCGGCACCGACGGCTTCGGCCGCAGCGACACTCGCGAGGCGCTCCGCCGCTTCTTCGAGGTGGACGCCGAGTGCGTGGTGCTCGCCGCCCTGCACCAGCTCGTCCGCCGCGGCAAGATCGATCCGTCGGTCCTGCGCCGCGCCTTCGGCGAGTTGGGCGTCGATCCGGAAAAGCTGAATCCGCTGGTCTCATGAAGGCCTTCCACGCCCTCGCGCTGCTCCTCCTGCTGCCGGCTCTGGCGCTCGCCGAGCCGGCGGTCTACAGGGTGGACGCGGACCATAGCGGCGTCAACTTCAGCATCCGCCACTTCGTCACCAACGTCTCGGGGCGCTTCCGGGAGTTCGACGGCACGATCAAGTACGACCAGCAGAACCCGGCGGCGAGCAGCGTCGAGCTGACGGTACAGGCGGCGTCGATCGACACCGCCAACAACGATCGCGACGAGGACCTGCGGTCGAAGAAGTTCTTCGACGTTCAGACTTTCCCGACGCTGACCTTCACCAGCACGAAGGTGGTCGCCAAGGAAAGCTCGACGCTGGCGGTGACCGGCAATCTGACGCTGCACGGCGTCACCCGCCAGGTCACCCTGCCGGTGACCGTGCTGGGCACGATGAAGGCGCTGCGCGGCGAGAAGGCGGGCTTCGAGACGACCTTCACCATCGATCGCAAGGAGTTCGGGATCACCTGGAACAACGTCCTCGACTCCGGCCCGATGCTCGGCGACGAGGTGAAGATCCACATCGACATCGAGGCCAACAGCGTGGCCCCGAAACCGGCAAAGTGAAGGCGATCTGAAGGCGATCTGAAGGCGGAATCGTAAAATCGAGCGCGGAGCGGCCCGGAACCCAGCCGTGGAGCACCTTCTTCAGTGGAGCTCCAACCTCGGAGCTCGCTTCTTGAAGGAGACTCTATGAGCCGATTCAAGCTTCTCTGCGCCGCCGCCGTCCTGGTGATGGCCGCCGCCGCCACGCACCCCGCGAAGTCGGGCGGTTGCATCAACCAGGGTTCCTGCCAGCCGTGCATCTCGTCGTCGACGGCCAACCCCCAGTCGAAGCCCTGCTTCCACAATCCCTGTACGGGCCAGGACATCTGCGGCAGCTGCTCCGACCACTGCGTTCCGCCCCCGGCGTAAGCCAGAGGGGCCCAAGGGACTGCAGGGACTGCAGGGACGACGAGAGCGCTGTTTGTCTTTGGAGTCCCTGTCGTCCCTGATGTCCCTGGCGGAGCTCTCGGGTATGCTGGCGCCGGCATGAAGATCCTCAAGCCCGCGCTCTACGTCCTGGTGATCGCCGCGGCGGTCGCCGGCTTCGGCTGGTTCTTCGTCTCGCAGCTCGGCGCCGGCAGGCCGGCGGACGGTCTGGCCGGAGTGCTGCTCACGCCGCCGCCCGGCTATGCGATCACCGAGCGCGGCGAGATGGCGCCGGCCGCGGCGGCGGCCGAGCTCGCCGACCAGATTCGGAACGCGGACAAGGTTGGCCTCAAGTTCCAGCATGACGGCTCGACCGTGTACTGGCTGGCCGACGTTTCCGGAGATCAGCTCGAAGAGCTGGCGGGGCGGAACGGCACGCGGGTGCAGACGCTATGGCGAGGCGGGCTCCGCCAGCGCCTGGCCTGGGGACGCACGCACGGCTCGTTCGCCGTTCCCGGCCTGCCGGACCCTGAGGTGAAGAACCTGTATCACTGAGGCGGCAGCAGCACCATCTGCCGGAACAATTCTTCAAGGGCCGTCTCCGGATGGTCGCAGAGGCCGGCGTGCACGGGCGAGACCTGGATCATCGTGCTGCGGGGGGCCACGAGCCAGCGGAAGCGCTCGCGGAGGGTGAGCCTGCCGATCGGGCCGCCGTCGGGGCCGCCAGCGCAGATCCTGGGGATCGATTCGAGATGCTGGCGGACGAGGTCGAGGTCGGTCCCCGGCCAGAGCGCGCGCAGGCGCGCCTCGTTGACCTCGACGCGGGCCTGGAGGAAGTCTTTCTCGAGGCAGAAGAGGATCACGCCGGCGTTGATCAGCTCGCCGCGCTCGACGCGGGGCATCACCCGCACCAAGGCGTAGTCAAACGAGCTGCGCGCGGGCACGCACCGCCTCCTCGACGAACAGGTCCGCGGCCGCCAGGCGCCGGGTCAGGAACTCCACGTAGCCCGCGCGCCGGCCGGCCGGCGGCGCCGCGGCGGGATCGGGCGACAGCCACTCCTCGGGGATCTGGTCGACGATGCGCGCGAACAGGGCCTCGCCGAGCAGCGCGCGCAGGCGGACGTCGGCCTCGACGATCCGGCTGGCCCAGGGGAGCAGCACGTGGTCGCGGACGGCGGCGAAACGGCCGCGGGCGGCGGTCTCCAGGGCGGCCTCGGTGGTGGGCCAGCTGTGATGGAAGTAGAGCGCGGCGCCGTGATCGATGAAGTGGAGCACCCGGTGCCACCAGAGGAGGTTGGGATTGCGCGGCGTGCGGTCGACGTTGGTGACGAAGGCGTCGAACCAGACGGCGGCCGAGGCGAGATCGGCGTCGACGGCGTCGCGGGCCGCCGGGTCGAAGGTGATCGAGCCCGGGAGGTAGTCGAGCCCGAGGTTCAGCCCCACGCTCGCCTTGAGCAGGTCGCGGATCTCGGAGTCCTCCTCGTTGCGGCCGAGCGCCGGATCGACCTCCACGCGCACCAGCTCCGGCACCTGGAGGCCGAGGGCGCGGCCGATCTCGCCGGCGATCAGCTCGGCCACCAGCGCCAGCGGCCCCTGCCCGGCGCCGCGGAACTTGAGCACGTAGAAGCCGAGGTCGTCCGCCTCGACGATCGCCGGCAGCGAGCCCCCCTCGCGGAGGGGAGTGACGTAGCGGGTGGCCTTTACGGTGCGGATCATGGTGCGGATCATGGATCGAAGGGCTCGCGGAGGCGCGGGAGCGGCATCCTATCGCGATCCTTCATCGCTTCGCCGCGTGCCAGCCGTTCGCCTCCGCCTCGTCCGGAGTGCAGAACCAGCGCTCGCCGGCCTCGGTCTCGATGGTGACGTCGTCGTAGTGCCGCTGGCCGGGGACGTGGTAGACCTTCTTGCCGTTCTGGACGTTGATGTTCCCCTTGATCAGGCACCCCGGCGGCGGCGTGACGCACCCGGTAGGGCAGCCGTCGCCGAAGGCCGCTTCCGAGGCGCTCGTGGACAGGGTCCCGCCGCCGAGGTTGATCTCGCCCGGCTTCGTCTCGGCCGGCTGTGCCGGCGGATTGGCGGCGCAGGCGGCGCAGAGAGCGGCGGCAATACCGAGGAGACTACCAAGGAGAATACCGAGGAGAATACGGAGGAGACCGAGCCGATCTCTCTTCATGGGAATCCCTCCTTCCTGCAGAGTGGACAGCTCTCTCATTGTAGAGCGTCTTCTGTTGTCACCACTCTGTCACGCCGGCGGGGCCCCCCGTGCGTTGACCTGGAGGGCGGAGCCGGCCTAGCCTCGACGGCTATGAGGCTACCGTCCCGTCTCGATTTCGCGTTTCTGTTGTCGGCGCTGCCGCCGCAGGAGCTCCAGAATGGGGAGCCCGTGGTGGTGGAGCACGAAGACTTCCGTCTGACCCTCCTGGCGCCGGCGGCTCCCGGCATGCCCTTCCGGCCGCTCGGCTACCTGCTGCTCGCCTGGCTCGGCGCCGAGGCGGTCCACCGCAGCGCCCGCGAGCTCGGCTCGAGCCTCGCCAAGCTGGCCCGTTCCCTCGGCGCCCCCGAGCTCGCCGAGCGGCCGGCGCTGATCGAGGAGCAGCTCGTCCGCCTCGGCCAGATGCTGGTCAAGATCGAGCTGGCGGGCAAGAAGACCACCCGCACCGCGATCTTCCCGCTCTTCTCCGAGCTCGTCCTCGACGCCTCGTCTCCCGAGGCGGGGCGCAAGTGGCACCTCCGCCTCAGCGGCGATTTCTATCGGATTCTGAAGCACACGGCGACGAGCGAGATGCCGAAGATCGAGAAGATATAAAAAGGCGGAGAAACCTCGGGGGAAGGAACACTCCCCCGGGGCGTTTTCGCTCAGATGGCACCCAGGGCTGATGCCCCCTCCAAGGCCGCCTGGCGCTCCTCCCGAAGAATCCTTCCATCCGGGTCCAGGACGTACTCAACAGCAGCAAGGCTGCTTGCGGCAACGGCTCCGGAAGCGGTCAGCGGCCAATCTTTCACGCTCAGTCTGGACCGGATCCCGACCTCGGCATCAACGGTGCCCGTCGACCTGAAATTGGCGCGGAAGCCATCGGCTTCAAATCCCTCGGGCCGCAAGTCCCGGACGATCATGCCGGGGCTTGGAAACCAGAGATTGTGCCGGTTCGTGCCATTGAACCACTCGATTTGATCCCGGAACCAGATGGCTACCGCGCCCGAGATGGCGATATTGACCCTGAAGCGGCCCTTGGTCGATTCCTGGTCCAGACTCCATTCGACCTCCGTCAGGGTTCTTGGCGCTTGGGGGATCGACTGGGATACCTTCCAGGTTGTTTCCACCTCGTTCTCCCACGCATGGGTATAGGAGAGGTTGAACTCAAAGCTCTTGGTGACCTTGCCGCCGGCCAGCTTGATGCCGAAGTTAGCCTCGATGGACGCGCCGAGCTTGATGCCTGTGGTGATCGAGTTCTTGAAGACGTCCTTGATTTTTTGATTCCATTCAATCGCCGTTGTAATGGTTTGCGAGCTGTTGTTTGGAAATGTCTGGCTGACCGGAGGGCTTTGCCGCAACGACGGGTCACCCCAGTCAAACCTGGGATTCCCCACGGTGTACGACAGTTTTCGCGAAGGGTAGTTCCGGAGCTCGGGCCTGCTGCCATCCAGGCAGACCCAGCCGACCCGGGTGTTCCGCTCCTGGGCAATCTGATTCGCATACCTCTCGACGATCTCCTGGAAGTCGACGATCTCCGTCATATCGAGTCCTTTCTGTCAGTACAGGTCCGCTCACGCACACCCGAGGAGGTGCCACGACCCGCCGCCTTATCTCACCCCGGTTCGATCATCGCGTTCAGGTACGCGATCGAGTCCGTCTCTCCGAGTTGTGCTACCCTCGGCGCGTTCTTCGAAAAGAGGGATTTGGGAGTGAACGCGAGGAACCTTTGCCTCCTCTGCCGGACCTTGATCCTCGTCTGCGCCGGGGCATGGGGCGGGATCACGGCCTTCGCTCTGGAAGCCCAGACCGCGCGGTGGGATCTTCAGGTCGGCGCCCTGTCCGAGCGCCGGCTGGCGGGAGGAGAGGCCCACTCCTACGGCATCCAGGCGAGCCCTGGACCCCGTCTGCTGATCACCGTGGAACAGCGGGGAATCGACGTCGAGGTCGCCGTGCTGCGGCCGGATGGCACGACGCTGATGGCGGTGGACGGCCCGACTGACAGCGAGGGCCCGGAGTCGCTGCTGCTGCCCGCGAACCTCTCGGGACCGCTCGAAATCAAGATCGGATCGCCGGGGCCCGGAGCGGCGCCCGGGACCTACACGGTAAAGCTCGAGGAGCTGGCGGAGTCGACGCCCGCCGAGCGCGAGATCGTCGAAGTCGAGCGGCTGATGACCGAAGCCGCGGCCCTCAACCGCGAAGGCAAGGCGGAGTCGCTGCGGCTCGCCGCCGTCCGCTACGAGGAGGCCCAGGTCCGCTGGCGCTCTCTGGGCGATCCTCGCGAAGAGGCGCGGTGCGCGCTCTCGGCCGGCGGCATCCACCTGTCTCTCGGCGAGCCGAAACCGGCCCTGGAGCGCTACCGGCAGGCGCTGGCGCTCTCCCTGGAGCTGGCGGACGAGCCCGGGCAGGCGGCCGCCTGGGGAGGCCTCGGGCTCGCCCAGACCGCGATCGGAGATTTCGCGCTGGCGGTGACCGCGCAGCGGAACGCGCGGGCTCTCCAGCACGACCTCGGCCGCCCTTTCGAGGAGGGCAAGGCGCTCAACAATCTCGGCTATGCCCTGCATTCGCAAGGCGAGCTGCGCGAGGCCCTGGGCTTCTACGAGCAGTCGCTCGCGATCTTCCATCGCGCCGGAGAGAAAGGTTCCCAGGAGGCGAACGTGCTCCAGAACCTCGCGGCCGTCTCGATGGGTCTGGGAGAGCCCGAGACGGCGCTCCGGAGCTACCGCCAGGTTCTTGCGCAACAGCGCGCCCTGGGCGATCGGAAGGGCGAGGCTCGCACCCTCAACAACCTGGGAGTTCTCTACGACAATCTCGGCGAGCTCGGCGAAGCTCTCACGGCCTACGCCGCGGCGCTCGCGATCGTCCGCCCCTCCGGTGACCGCTTCTGGGAGGCCGCGCTGCTCCACAACATCGGCGTGGCCACCTATGGTCTGGGCGATTTTCCGCGCGCTCTCCTCCATCTGGAGCAGGCCCTGGCGATCCGCCGGGAGATCGGCGACAAACCCGGCGAGGCAGGGACCGAGACCGCCATCGGCCATGCTCATTTCCGGCTCGGCGACAAGGCCCAGGCGCTCGACGACGGCCGCCGGGCCGCCGGCGTGGCGAGCGCGGCCTCGGACCGCCGGGGCGAGATGCTGGCCCGCCGCCTCCTGGGCGAGGTGAGCCTCGCCGCGAACGATCCCACGGCGGCCCTCGCCGATCTGACCCGCGCCCTCGACCTCACCCGAATCCTGGTCGATCGCGCCGACGAGGCCCTGATCCTGCGCGATCTGGGACTGGCTCACCTGGCCTTGAAGCAGCCGGAGAAGGCCGACGAGATCCTGACCCAGGCGGTCGACCGCGCCCGATCGGTCGAGACTTCCGCCGGGATCATCTCGGCGCTGACCGCCCTGGCTCGCGCCGAGCGGGCGCTGGGAAGGTCGCGGGAGGCCCTCGCGCGGACCGGCGAGGCCATCGATCTGATCGAGACCCAGCGGGCCACGGAGACCGACCCGGACCTGCGCGCCTCGTTCCTGGCCTTCGAGCACGAGGCGTTCGAGCTCGCCATCGATCTCCAGATGGAGCTCGAAGGGGGGGAGCCGGGGAAGGAGCACGCGCGAGCGGCGTTCGAGATCAGCGAGCGCGCCCGCGCCCGGTCCCTCCTCGATCTGCTCCAGGAGGCGGGCACCGACGTCCACGAGGGCGTCGATCCGTCGCTGCGCGACCGCGAGCGGGCTCTGCTCCTGCGGCTGAAAGCCAAGGCGGGCCGGCAGGCCACCCTGCTGAAGGGCCCCGCCGACGAAAAGCGGCAGCTGGCGGCCGATGAGGAGGTCCGCGCGGTGCTCGCGGAGTATGCCCAGGTCGAGGCCGAGATCCGCCGCCGCAGCCCGCGCTACGCGGCGCTGACCCAGCCGTCGCTCGCCACGAGCGGCGAGATCCAGGGGCTGCTCGACGGCGAGACGACGCTCCTGGAGTACGCGCTCGGCGAGGAGCGGAGCTTCCTCTGGGCGGTGGACCGTGGCTCCGTGACGGGCTTCGAGCTGCCGCCGCGGGCGCGGATCGAGGTGGCCGCCCGCGAGGTCTACGGCCGGCTGAGCGTCCTGGCGCCCGAAGAGTCAGCGGAGAATCGTCTCGGGCAGGTCGCCGCGAGCCTGAGCCGGATGCTGCTCGGGCCGGTCGCCGGGAGGCTCGGCGGGCGCCGGCTGATCGTCGTCGCCGACGGCGAGCTGCAGTACATCCCCTTCGGGATTCTGCCGCTTCCGGAGGCCGGCGGGGCTCCCTTGCTCACCCGGCACGAGATCGTTAACGCCGCTTCGGCGTCCGCCCTGGCCTTACAACGGCAGCGCGCGCGCCCTCCCGCGGCCGAGGTGGTGGCGGTGCTGGCCGATCCGATCTTCGATCCCGAGGATCCGCGCGTGGCGGCCCGATCCGCGACGGGAGCCCAGGCGGCCTCGACCGCGCGTTCCCCATCTGGCGCCAGGCCGCTCCTGCGTCTCCCCTGGACCCGGCGCGAGGCGCAGGCGATCGTCGCGGCCGCTCCTTCCGGCCGGTCGCTCCTGGCTCTCGACGTCCGGGCCAGCCGGCAGACCGTTTTGTCGCCGGAGATCTCCCGCTACCGCATCCTCCACCTGGCGACCCACGGTCTCATCGATTCCCAGACCCCGGCCCTGTCCGGCCTGATGCTCTCGCGCGTGGGGGAACGCGGCGAGCCGGTCGAAGGGTTCCTCAGTCTCGGCGACATCTACAACCTGCGGCTCGGCGCCGATCTGGTCGTCCTCTCCGGCTGTGAGACCGCGCTGGGCCGGGAGGTGCGAGGCGAGGGTCTGGTGGGACTGACCCAGGGCTTCCTCTATGCTGGCGCCGGCCAAGTCGTCGCGAGCCTCTGGAGAGTCGAGGATCAGGCGACGGCAGAGCTGATGTCCCGCTTCTATCGCGCTCTCCTCTCCGAAAACCGGACGCCGGCCGCGGCCCTGCGCCTGGCGCAGCTCGCCATCCGGGACGACAAGCGCTGGCGGTCCCCCTACTACTGGAGCGGCTTCGTGCTCCAGGGCGATGGAAAGTGACGGCGGCAACCCTTCCGCTCTTCGAGAAAGGAACGACCCAATGGATCGATCGGATCATCCCCTCACCCCGGGCTTTTGGAAAATCCGGCGATGGTCGACGAACGTCGACGACCCCACAGCCCCGAGATTCCCGGACAACGGTTTTGTCACGGACGGTGATCTGATCATCGTGAGGGCCGGAAAGGGGGTCAACCTCTTCTGGCCCAACCAGGAGCATATGCCGTGCTGCGTGCACTACCCGGTCGTTCCCGGGGCTCCGGCGCATTTCGCGGGGGACAACATCCTCTGTGAGAGCGCGGAACCCGAGTTCAATGAGGACACGCAGGAGTTGACCGTCGTCCTGACCGCGAGCTCCGGAGGGAAGATCACCGGCAACACCGGCACCTTCGTGGCTCAGGCGGTGCCGCCGCCTGCCGATGGGCAGGGCTGATCCGAGCGGGGCGCGTGTATCATGCCACCCTCTTCGAAAGCGGAGTATGGACGGCCACGCGGGAACGCTTCTGTGTCTCTGCCTGAGATCTCCCGGGCTCTCGCGGCACTTGCAGGACAGGCGTAGGCCGCGATGAGCGATCTCGCCGCGCCGCCGCCGGAGTCCGAGGCGATGGCGGACCTGGTCCGCCGCATCGTCGCGGGGAACCCGTCAGCCGAGGCCGAGCTGGTGCAGCGCTTCAGCCGCGCGGTGTCGTTCCTGCTGCGGAGGCTGGCCCGGGAGGAAACCGTGGTCGAGGATCTGTACCAGGAGACCTTCCGGCTCGTGATCGAGAAGGTGAGAGCCGGCGAGCTGCGCGAGGCGGAACGGCTCCCGGGATTCGTGAGCGCCATGGCACGGAACCTGTTCCTCGGCTCGGTTCGCCGCGGCGGCAGACGTCAGAAGTGGCAAGGCGATGCGGAAGCCGCCGAAGCCGCGCCCGACCCGGCTCCCGGCCAGCTCTCGCGTCTCCTGGCCCAGGAGCGGGCCACCATCGTGCGCCGGGTGCTGGCCGAGCTGAAGAACGACCGCGATCGCGAGATCCTTTCGCGGTACTACATCGTGGATCAGGACAAGGAGGAGATCTGCCGCGACCTCGACCTCTCGGACCTCCACTTCAACCGAGTGCTGTTCCGCGCCCGGCAGCGGTACCGGGAGCTGTTTGAAAAGCGGCAGGGACCGGGGGTGAACGGATGACTGTCATGGACCATGCCTACGCGGAAGAGCACGCCCTGGCCGAGGCCTATCTCAAGGACCGGCTGGGCGAGAGCGAGCGGGAGGCGTTCGAGGCGCACTACTTCGCCTGCCCGGCGTGCATGGAGCAGTTGGAGACGGCGAGCGACTTTCGTGAGGGGATGCTCCAGGTCGCGGCGGAGGACACCGCCCGCGCCGTCACGGTCCGGGCTCAGGCCGGCCTGCTCGCCGGGCTCGCCCTGCTCTCCCGTGGACGACGGCTGGCCCTGGTGGGCCTGCTGCTGCTGCTTCTGGCGCTGCCGCTCGCGTTGCTGGTCGCCAACCGCGAGCTTGAGCAACGGTTGCGGGAATCTGCCGCGACGGCCGCCAACGATCCGAGGATCTCCAGCCTGGAGGCCCAGCTCCGCGCCCTCCGCGAGTCCGATGCCGGAGAGCGCCGGCGCCTCGAGGAGGAGCTGGCCAAGGAGCGACAGACCGCCGCCGCCAGGAAGGAGATACCCGCGGGACCGCAGGTGAACCTCCCCCTTTTCACCCTCGCCGCGGTGCGCGGCGACGAGGAGGCCGGACGCGAGCCGGTAAACCGCGTGCCGCTCGCCGCCGCCACCCCGTCGGCGATCTTCACCCTGGAGCTCGCCGCGATCGAGTACCCCTCCTACCGCGCCTCCTTGCGCGATGGGAGCGGCAACGAGATCTGGCAGGCCGGCGATCTGCATCCGGACGGCCGGGACTCGCTGGTCCTCCTCCTGCCTTCCCGCATGCTGCCTCCGGCCGTCTATCGGTTGACGATCGAGGGAGTCAAGAGCGATGGCAGGGGTTTTGCCGTCGCGGGCTATCCCTTCCGAGTGGTGCGGCCCCGGTAAGAGGGTGTCTGAAAGTGAGGGGCGGCCCGCCACCGCCCCTCAGGCTCTGCATCGATTGTCAAAGAGCTCGGGCCCGTGGCCCATCCGCCGCTTCCAGGGCGCTCCCTCACAGGGACCTCTGGACAAGCGCCGACGTTGCGCATAGAATGACAGTCGTTCACCTTGATGTCAAGCCTCATCCCAGGGAGCTGCGGATGGCGCTGTCGAGCGGGGGCGCGAACTCTGGGCCCCACTCGCAAGATGTCGGGTTCTTTGAAAACTGAATGCAGAGCAGGATGGGCCGGTCGATTCGCGGCGATGCGGCTCGGGGAGCTTCCGGCGCGTTCCGGAAGCTTCCCGAGCGCGTCTGAGGCCAGGATCCTCGCTCCGGAGCTCGGATGGCGCCGAAAACTCCAGGATGGGCCGCCCGGAAGGAAGGATGCGGCTTGAAACTCCAGGATGGCGGCTCGGGAAGCAGGATGGGCGTTCGGGACGCCAGAAAAACGGAAATCCTGGAGAGATGGACGCCCGGGATGCTGAAAAAGCGGCCATCCAAGGGCCTGAGCCGTCCGGGAAGCAAGAAACGGCGCATCCAGGAAAAATA
>DATBAW010000242.1:0-5457 GCA_036271335.1 Thermoanaerobaculia bacterium | reverse complement strand
GAGGAAACGCGGCGCGCGCTCAAGCGCAAGGAGGAGCCCAGCTATCAGGGGACCTTCACCAGCGCCCAGCGCCACGTTCTGCACACGTTCGCCAACACCAACAGCCCGCTGATGAAGAAACGGGCCGCGCGCTACATGCTGAGCAGCGAATGCCCGCTCTGCCAGGGCAAGCGGCTCCGCCGCGAATCCCTGGCGGTGAAATTCGCCGGCTTCGACATCGCCGAGATCTCCAGCCTGCCGCTCGTCCGGCTGGCCGGCGTGGTGCGCCCCTACGCGGAGGGGTCCGCCAAGGCGAAGGCCGCCGTCGATCATCCGGAAAAGGCGGTGGTGATCCAACGCATCGCCGAGGATCTCGCGGCGCGTCTCGCCGTGCTGCTCGATCTCGGGCTCGGCTATCTGTCTTTGGAAAGAAGCACGCCCACGCTCTCGCCGGGAGAGCTTCAGCGCCTGCGGCTGGCCACGCAGGTGCGATCGAATCTGTTCGGCGTCGTATACGTGCTCGACGAGCCTTCCGCGGGGCTCCATCCGGTCGATACCGAGGCCCTGCTGAAGGCGCTCGCGGGTTTGAAGGCGTCGGGAAATTCGCTGTTCGTCGTCGAGCACGAGCTCGACGTGATCCGGCACGCGGACTGGATCGTCGACGTCGGGCCGGCGGCCGGCGAAAAGGGCGGCCACGTGCTCTACAGCGGTCCGCCCGCCGGGCTCGAACAGGTGGAAGCCTCACAGACCCGAAGGCATCTCTTCGGATCGCAGGCGCTTCCCCCTCGCACGCCGCGAACGCCCACGGGGTGGCTGCGCCTGACCGGAGTGACCCGCAACAACCTCGACCGGCTCGACGTCGCGTTTCCCCTCGGCGTGTTCACCACCGTCACCGGCGTTTCGGGCTCGGGAAAATCGAGCCTCGTCAGCCAGGTCCTCGTGGAGCTGGCCGGCGAGCAACTCGGCCATCCCGTCGAGGTCGAGCAAGAGGAGGGCGAAGAGCTGGAGCGCACCGCCGTCGTCACTACCGGTGGCCGGATCGCGAGCGGCATGGAATCGATCAAGCGCCTGGTGCAGGTCGATCAGAAACCGATCGGCCGCACGCCGCGCTCGAACCTGGCGACCTACACGGGCCTGTTCGATCACGTGCGCAAGCTGTTCGCCAGCACTCGCGCGGCGCGGGCTCGCCATTACGATGCCGGACGCTTCTCGTTCAACGTCCGCAAAGGGCGCTGCGCCACCTGCGAGGGGGAGGGGTTCGTGATGGTCGAGCTGCTCTTCCTGCCCAGCGTCTACGCGCCCTGCCCCACCTGTCATGGCGCGCGGTACAACGAGAAGACGCTGGAGATACAATATCAGGACAAGAACATCGCCGACGTGCTGGGCATGACGGTGGACGGCGCCTGGGAGTTCTTTCCGGACGAGCCGCAGGTGTGCCGCTCGCTCAAGGTGCTGCGCGAGGTCGGCCTTGGCTACCTGCGGCTCGGCCAGCCGGCCACCGAGCTCTCCGGCGGCGAGGCGCAGAGGATCAAACTGGCGACCGAGCTGCAACGGGTGGGCCGGGGCAATACCCTTTATATTCTCGACGAGCCGACGACCGGGCTGCACCCCACCGACGTCGAAAGATTGATGACGCAGCTCGACGGGCTGGTCGCGGCCGGCAACACCGTCATCGTCGTTGAGCACGATATGAGCGTGGTGGCCGGCAGCGACTGGGTGATCGACATCGGTCCCGGCGCTGGCGAGGAGGGCGGACGCGTGGTGGCGTCGGGACCTCCCGCCGAGGTGGCGAAGTCCGCCGCGAGCCGCACGGCGCCCTATCTGGCGCGCTTCCAGAACGGCGCCTGAAGCCCGGCGAGCGCTTCGCCGGTGCCGGCGGGTTTCTTGAAATGACCGGCGGGCGCTTCGCCGGGACCGGCGAGTCTCTTGAAATGACCGGCGGACGCCTCGCCGGGCCCGGCAAGTCAACTGAAATGCCCGGCAGAGACCTCGCCGGAGCCGGCGGATGAGATTGAATTGCCGGCGAGCCTCTCGCCGGGCCCGGCGGACACTTCGCCGGCTCCGGCGGATCGACAAAAAAGGCCGGCGAGCTCTCCGCCGGGATTTTTTTGAGGCTCGCCGGCCCCGGCGGACGGCATTCCGGGATTTCGGCGATGACCGGAGGCCGCTCTCAGCAGTCGAATACGCAGACCTGGAGCACCTGGAGAATCGGACTGCCGGCGGCGGTGTTCTTGGTCAGGGCCGCCTCGATGAAGTAGGTGTTGTCGAAGAAGTCGAAACCTCCTCCCAGGACACAGGAGCTCGTGGCGACGAGCGTCTGCAGGCCGCTGGACTGAGTGCCGACGTCGCTGTCGAGAAGCGCCAGGTTCGTGAAGGCCGAAGTGAAAAGATTCTGGCTGTGGAAGAGGAGCTGAACGCGGGCATCCGGGTTCCCATTGTCCTTGTAGCGCGCCGAAAGCGTCCAGTAGTGCTTCACGGCACCGGTGTCCTGCGGCAGCCCGGTCACGGAGAACCGGGAGGTCACACCGGCGGGCAGCGGGGCCGTGCTGAGCACCTGCAGATTGCCATTGGCCATGGAGACCTGGCCCAGGTTCTCCTCATCCACCGTTCCGGTCGTGCCCGCGACCGTCCAGCAGCTCTGGGCATACATCGGACCCGCCAGACTCAGACCGAGGACCGTCCAAAGCATCGACTGCACCAGGATTTTGGCTTTCATGACGAGCTCTCCTTCGCGTTGGCATCGCAACGCCGTCGCAACGCAAGTCGATCGTTCTGCGGCCTCCTGGGGAGGCCGCCGCGGAAGTCGGAGCCCGGGCGGATGGCATTGTATTTCAATTTAATCTTGCAAGCTATATCAACCTTGTGACAAAAGGCCTTCCTGTGCTCAAGGAGCTGGCGGAGCGGCATCTGGCCGGCCCGGAAGATCGGATGTAATCTGGAGGACCGCCCCGGCGGGGGCGTCTCGCTTCGCCCTTGCCGGAAAACCTCAGACCGCAATCCTCAGGAGGAATCGATGAAGAAACAGGCCCGTCTGTCGAAACGTCTGAAGCTGCACCGCGAAACTCTCTGCGCTCTGGAGGCTCCGGCGCTCGCCGGAATCGTGGGAGGCGCGTCGGGCGCCGTCTGCAACACCACGAAACCCGGTTGCGCCACCAACACCCTCTGCGCGAATACCGTCTGTCTGATCTGCACCGCCTCGGCATGAAGAGCGCGCCGCCCGGGATTTCAATCCCGGGCGGCGAGATCTCAGGTCCTTCCCCTCTCCCCTTGACAGACTAGGAGAGCGATGCCACACTCCTAGTCCAGCTAGGGGAGGAAAGAGACGCCATGACCAAGACCGCAGACCTGCTTCCGGGCACCCTCGATATGTTGATCCTCAAGGCCGTATCCCTGGCGCCGCTGCATGGGTACGGCGTGTTGCTGCGCATCCGCCAGATCTCGGGCGAGGCGCTGGAGATCCCGCAAGGCTCGCTCTATCCGGCGCTCTACCGGCTGGAGCACCAGGAGCTGATCGCCGCCGAGTGGGGTCAGAGCGAGAACAACCGCAAGGCCAAGTTCTACACCCTCACCACCGCCGGGCGCCGGCGGCTGCGCGAGGAGACCGCCGACTGGAACCGCCTGGCGGCCGCGATCGCGGCGGCGTTGAGCACCACGCCGGAGGAGGTGTGACGTGGTGATCCATCTCTTCTCCGCCTTCCAGACGCTCCTCCGCCGGCGCCAGTTCGAGGATGGCATGGCCGACGAGATGCGCTTCCATATCGATCAATATACCGAGGATCTCGTGCGCTCCGGCGTGCCCGCCGAAGAAGCGGCGCGCCGCGCGCGACGGGAGTTCGGCCCTCTCGACAACCTCAAGGAGGACTGCCGCGAGGCGAGCGGCCTGCGCCTGTTCGACGAGATCCGTCAGGACGCGCGCTATGCCGTCCGTCTGATGCGCAAGACCCCGGGCTTCACGGCGACCGCCTTGCTGACGCTGGCGCTCTGCCTGGGAGCCAATCTGACGATCTTCGCCGTCGTCGATTCGGTCCTCCTGCGGCCCCTCCCCTTCCCCGCCGGCGACCGGCTGGTGAGCGTCTACAACACGTATCCGAAGGCCGCCGTGCCCAACGACGGCTGCTCGCTGGCGAATTATTACGAACGCCGTGGGCAGATCCCGGCCTTCTCGGGGCTGGCGATCTATCGCGACGCCACGGCGGTCGTGGGCGATACGGGCATGACGGAGCAGATCCCGGTCTCGCGGGTCTCCCCGGACTTCTTCTCTACTCTCGGGCTTGGCCCGGTGAAGGGCCGCGCCTTCACGGAGGCGGAGACCGCGGAAGGGAAAAACGACGCGGCCATTCTCACGGACAGCTATTGGCGACAGCAGATGGGCGCCGACCCAGGCGTGCTCGGCCGCGTGGTCCGCGTCAACGGCATCGCCAGGACCGTGGTCGGAGTCCTGCCGCCACGCTTCAGCTTCCTCTCCTCGCAGGCGCGGATCTACATGCCGCTCGCGTCGAGCCCGGACGAGCGCGCGCCTCAGCGGCGGCATTCCGGGACGGCCCGCATGATCGCTCGGCTCCGGCCGGGAGCCACTCTGGCGGAAGCCCAGGCGCAGATCGACGCTCGCAACGCCGCCGCGGAGGTGCCCGGTCCGGAGGCGAGAATGATGGCCGACGCGGGCTTCCGCTCGCTCGTGGTGTCGCTGCGGGCGGACCACGTCGCCGCGGTCCGCCCCACGCTGCTGCTGGTGCAGGCGGGGGCTCTCTTTCTGCTCCTCATCGGCGGCGTCAATCTGGTGAACCTGCTGCTCATCCGCGCCAGTGGCCGGGTGAAGGAGCTGGCGGTCCGGCAGGCGCTCGGAGCGAGCCGGCGGCACCTCGTGATCGGTGCCCTGGTGGAGAGCACGCTGCTGGCGCTGGCCGGAGGCCTTCTCGGGCTGGCCGCCGGAGCGGGAGGCATTCGCCTCCTAGGCCTGCTGGGCGTCGACCGCCTGCCTCTGGGATCGCATGTGTCCTTCGACGGCTCTCTGGCGCTGATCGCCCTGGCGGGCTCGCTCCTCGTAGGGATCGCGCTCGGCGTGCCGGTGGCCTGGCTCAGCCTGCGCAACGCCTCGACTCCCGGGCTGCAGGCCGAGTCCCGCAGCACCACGACCGGCCGGGCCGCGCAACGGCTGCGCCACGCCTTTATCGTCGCCCAGATCGCCCTGGCTTTCGTGCTGCTCGCAGGGGCGGGACTGCTGGGCTTGAGCCTGCAGAAGGTGATGACCGTCTCTCCCGGATTCCGGTCGGGCAACGTTTTGAGCGGGCAGCTGGTGCTGCCGGTGAAGAGCTATTCGGGCCAGCAAAGCCTGATCGCGGTCACCGAGAGGCTCACCGCGGAGATCGGCCGCCAGCCGGGCGTGCAGGCGGTGGGATTCGCCACCAACGTGCCGCTGAGCGGCATCAGCAACAAGAGCGGGGCCACGGTCCAGGGGCATCGGCCCCAGCCTGGAGAGGC
>DATBAW010000241.1:0-3329 GCA_036271335.1 Thermoanaerobaculia bacterium | reverse complement strand
ACATTTTGAGGTAAGGAGGAAGACGATCGTGAACAAGCCTCGTGCCCTCGTAGTGCTCCTGTTGCTCACGCCGTTGCTCACCTTCGCCGCCGTTCACAGCAGCCCCGCCAGCCCGCAGCCGCCGGACTGCAGCCAGGGAGGGGGGTGCGCTGGCTCGACCTGCCAGCAGTCGATCACCGCCGCCTCCTCGACGGTTCCCGCCGCGGCCTGCCCCGCGCACGGCGAATCGCAGGGAGGCGTGGACGTCTTCTCCTGGAACGAGTTCATCGCCTTCAACTGGCCGGCGAGCTCCAACTGCGCCGCCAACCCGGCCAAGTCGATTCTCAGCGTGAAGAGCGGCGCGCAGGGTCCGGTGGTCTGGCAGACGCAGATGTCCGCCGACGACGTGTTTGTGGCGCCGGGCAAGACGCCGGCGGCGTGGTGCAAGGGCCCCGCCTTGGCGGCGCTGCTGAGCAACCAGCCCCGTACCTTCCTCCATACCGCCAAAGCGACCGCCGCCGCTCACCTCCTCGGCGCGCCGTTCGCCGAGATCGCCGAGCCGACCGGCGTCAAAGCCGTCGGTGGCGTGGTCACCGACCAGAGCGGCCGCTGGCTGCGCTTCGAGCGGCTGATGAACCAGACGGAGTACAACCGGGTCGTTCCGAGCCAGTGGTACCGCCTCGCCGTGCTCGACAAGCTCCCCGCGATCACCCTCCCCACCGGCTCGATCGAGCTGAAGTCGGCGTGGAAGATCCTCACGCCCCAGGAGATCGCCGGCGGCCGCTACTACACGACCGTGGCCACCGTCTACAACACGCCGGACGAAGGGCCGGACAGGAAGCCCAGCCCCGGCAAGAATCCCGTGACGCTCGGCCTCGTCGGGCTGCACATCATCCACAAGACTCCGCAGCAATCCGGCTTCTTCTGGTCGACCTTCGAGCAGGTGGACAACGACAAGGTCTTCTTCAACCCCGCCAGCAATACGGCGGTCAACACCCAGACGGCGAAGGAGCCGTTTGTCGAGCTGAACCCGAACGGCACGGCGCACAACTTGCCGGTGCAGATCCAGCGGGTGACCAAGATCCCCGCCACGCCCTCGCTGAACGCCTACTACCAGAGCTTGCTGGCCGGCTCCGTCTTCGCGAACTACCGGCTCATCAGCACCCAGTGGCAGACCGGCGGCGCGCCGCAGGGAACACCGCCGGGCGTGGCGGACATCGTCATCGAGACCTACGTGCAGAAGGTCTCGTCCCCCGCCACGGGAAAGACTGTCTACACCGGATGCCTGGCCTGTCATGCCAACGCCACGGCCGCCAACAAAAAGACGGTGACCGACCACAGCTTCCTCTTCCTCGAGGCGAAGTAGCGTCCGGCAGCAGGGAAGCCGATAAGACGACCACCCCTGCCCCCGCCATCCGCTGGGCGAGAGCTTCTTCGCCGAGCCGCGGACGATGGAGGGGGAGGGGGGCGGCCTGATTCCTCCGCATGGACCACCGCTGGCGCCGCGTATTCGAGGAATGGCTCCGCTTATTCCGATATTTTCGCGGCACTATGCCGCATAAAGCATCCAAAGGCAGGTATGATCCAGCCGAACTCCGTGAATTACGCGGTGAATTGCCTCCAAGCGGTCCTGCTAACCGAGAATTTGGTGGCACTACGCGGAGCTAGCTCCGCGAAAATCATCAGATATGCGGATCCACCCAAGGTTTGCGCCGCGAATCTCATGGGCCAAGCGGCGCCTTCCGTGGGACATGCGGAGCTACCCGCGGTCCATGCGGAGGATTTTTTGGTGGCACGGATTTACAAACGGCTCGATATACACGGGAAAAGATAACAAATTCCGCCCTTGTACCCGCTCCCATCCGGGCGTATCGTTGACGCATCATGCGTGCCGAGCTCCTGCGGATGGCGGCGGACCTGGCACAGCGCGAGGAGCCCTTCGTGCTGGCCGTGGTGGTGCGCCGGCAGCCGGCCAGCTCGTCGCAGACCGGTGACATGGCCGTGATCACCGCCGGCGGCGTCTTCCACGGCTGGCTGGGCGGCAGCTGCACGCAGCCGACCGTGGTGCGCGAGGCGCGGCTGGCGCTTGCCGCGCGGGAGCCCCGGCTGGTCGTGCTGGCGCCCGATCCCGAGCTGGAGCGGCGGCCGGGCCTCACCGTCTTCCCGATGACCTGCAACAGCGGAGGGACCGTGGAGATCTACCTCGAGCCCGTCCTGCCGGCGCCCCGCCTGGTGGTGTTCGGCGTCTCTCCCACCGCCCGCGCGCTGGCCCGCCTCGGCAAGGCCATGGGCTACTCGGTGGTCGCCGTCGATCCCGCGGCCGAGCCCGACCTCTTCCCCGGCGCCGACCAGGTGGTCACCGACCTCGGCCGCGCGCCGCGCCTCTACGCGCCGTCCAAGGGGCCGCGCTTCGCCGTCGTCGCCACTCTCGGCGAGCGCGACGAGGAGGCGATCCGCGACGCGCTCGCCCTGGCGCCCTCCTATCTCGGCGTGGTGGCGAGCCGCCGCCGCTTCGCTCAGATCCGCGAGACCCTGCTGGCCGGCGGCGCGAAGGCCGCCGCGCTCGACGCCATCCGCAACCCGGCGGGCGTGAACATCGGCGCCACGACGCCGGAGGAGATCGCCGTCTCGATCCTGGCCGAGATCGTCGCGATGCGGCGGGCGGAGGCGGCGGATCAGGACGAACCGGAGGCCGCCGAGACCGTCGCCGAGGCGACCGATCCGATCTGCGGCATGTCGGTCGCCGTCGCCGGCGCCCGGCACACCGCGGAGCACGCGGGACAGACCTGGTATTTCTGCTGCGGCGGCTGCCGCGAGCGCTTCCTCGCCGCGCCGGACCGCTACCTCCCCCAGGAGGGCGCGGCGTGAGACCGGAGATCGCGGCGCTCCAGGAGGCGATGGAGCGGCAGGGGTACATCGCCGATCCGGCGATCGCCACCGCTCTCTTCCTCGCCCGCGAGATGCGCCGGCCGTTGCTGATCGAAGGCGACGCCGGCGTGGGGAAGACCGAGATCGCCAAGGTGCTGGCGCGGCTGCTCGACACCGAGCTGATCCGCCTCCAGTGCTACGAGGGGCTCGACGTCTCGACCGCCCTCTACGAATGGAATTATCAGCGCCAGATGCTGCGGCTGCGGATGGCCGAGGATGAGGGCCCTGATGGGAAGAAAACCGCGGGAGAGATCGAGGACCTGATCTTCGGCCGCCAATATCTTCTGGAACGGCCGCTGCTGCGCGCGATCACGCGGGCCGAGGGGCCGGCGGTGCTGCTGATCGACGAGATCGATCGCGCCGACGACGGTTTCGAAGCCTTTTTGCTGGAGGTGCTCTCCGACTTTCAGGTCACGATCCCG
>DATBAW010000240.1:0-4549 GCA_036271335.1 Thermoanaerobaculia bacterium | reverse complement strand
TAGGCGCGATCCTGGAGCCGGTACGCGCGGGTCGGCAGGGTCGTCGCGGAGAGGGTCTCCGCCGTCAGCGACCAGGGAAGGCCCGGCTCTCCTTCCCGCGCGACGATACGCGCGAAATTTAACGGGTCCATTTCTTCGAGCGGCTCCGCCGTCTCCGAATGCGGCGTCCTGCATCGATAGCCGACGAGTCGGCGGCGGGAACGGAAGCCGAGCCCCGCATAGAGCGCCGTCGCGGGCGCATTCCCTTCGATGACCTCGAGGATCATGGTCCGATCGGCCCTCGCCCGGGCCTCCGCGATAGCGGTCTCCAGCGTCTGGCGCCCCACGCCCTGGCCGCGCAGCTCGGGCGCGATCCCCATGGCGGCGACGCGGCAGGTCCACCCCCGGCGCGCGATCAGCACGAGGCCGGCGGGAGCGCCCTCCCGCTCGTAGACGCGGCTGGCGTAGGGATCGAGGTTCTCGCCGCGGAACCGGCGCTCATAGGCCTGAGGCGTGAAGCGGAGGGGAACGACGTACGCCTCGAACGAGCGGGTGAAGATCGCCGCCACCTCGGCGGAGGTGCATTCGGCGACGGCGCGGGACGAGATCGCTGGATCCAGAGTCGGCATCCGGTGGATCTTACGAGGAGACCGCACGGGCCGTCCCCTCCCGGCATAGAATGATTCCCGATCCCGCTTCAGTCAGCGGTTCGGGTTTCCGTCCGGGAGAGGTGCCTTGGCCAAGGTTCTCGTCGTCGAAAGCGATTCCGTGTTCGCCGCCGTGCTGGCGGACCGGCTGCACGTGGCCGGCCACGAGGTGCGCCGGCTGAGCGACGGCGGGCGCGCCGCCGCCACCGCCCAGGAGCAGGCGGTCGACTTGGTGGTGCTGGGGGACGCGTCCAACTCGGGGCTGCCGGTGGTCGAGACGCTGCGCGGGCAGCCGGCGACGCGGTCGGTGCCGGTCCTGATGATCTCCAACCAGAGCGCCCCCGCCGACCGCGTGGCTGCCCTGCGCGCCGGCGTCGACGACTACCTCGCCCGCCCCTGCGACCTCGAGGAGCTGCTGCTCCGCCTCGACCGCCTGCTCGCCAACCGCACGGCCGCCCTCCAGGTGCTCCAGGGAGACCTCGCCAACCACCCCCTCTGGGCCCTGCTCCAATATCTCGGACAGGTGCGCAAGAGCGGTGTCCTGCGCGTCAAGGCGGAGAGCGGCGCCGGGACGATCGAGATGCACGACGGCGAGCCCACGGAGGCGCGCTGGGAGGGCGAGCTGCGAGGGCGCGAGGCGCTGCTCGCCCTGCTGTCGCTCGAAGAAGGGGGGTTCCGCTTCGATCCCATGCCCACTGGGTTGCAGACGGCGGGCGGCGCCGGGCTCCCCCTCCAGGAGCTGCTGATGGACTCGGCCTGGCTCAAGGACGAGATCGGCAAGCGCCGCCACCACCTCCCCCCCACCGGCCAGCCCCTCCAGGCGCTCTCCCCCACCCTGCCGCAGATCGAGGGGAGCTTCCACTCCCTCCCTTTGCGGCGGGTGTTCGAGCGGGTGCTCCAGCGGCCCGGGGTACGGTTGTTCGACCTCATCGCCGACGAGACGGAGGCGCCGATCTCGACCCGGCTCGCCATCGCCCTGCTGGTCGAGCACGGCGTGGTCGCGCCACAGTCCGCCGAGACGAACGCGGAGCTCCAGAACACCCGCGAGATCTCCAGCGGCATCCTGTTCGAGCTGGCGATCGAGGATCTGCTCGAGTCGGCGGCCAAGGCGGGGTTCACGTCCACGGCTCTCCCCTACCTTCTGCTCGTCGAGCCCGCGGTCTGGCCCGATCTCCGGCGGCTGCTCGAGCAGTCGCCGGGATTTCGCCAGAACGAGGGGCTCCGCCGGCTGGTCGAGCAGGTGGAGCTCCGCCGCGCCGGCAGCGCCACCTTCCCCTGCCGACGTGGCAAGCTGTCGCTCCACGTCCAGATCCTCGCCGGCGCGGCGCAGCCGCAGATCAACGCCATCGTCCCCGGCTGTGCCGGCATCCTGATCTGGATTCACGGCACCGAGGCGCTGGAGGGCGTGCGCGCCGTGGTGCAGCGGCTGGAGAGCAGCGGGCCGCGCGGCGCGGCGGGCATGCTGCTCGCGGGCGCCGAGCCGGCCAGCCGCGAGACCGGCCTCCTGTTGCGGGGTGCGTCCCGCTGGCGGAGCACCCCGCACGAGCCCCAGAGCCTGCTCGGCCTGCTCCGCCTCCTTCATCCGGACGGACGCTGAGAGAGAACCCTTTCATCGTGCCCACTCGCCCCACCGTCCTGCTGATCGATCCTGAAGCCGAGCGCCTGCGGGAGCTCGGCAACCGCCTCGCCGCCGAAGGGTACGAGGTGGTGCCGATCGCCGACCCCGCCCGCGCCCGCCGCTTCGCCGATGGGCTGGACGGCGCCGTGATCGTCACCACCCCGGCGGCGCTGTCCCGGCTCGGCGGCGATGGCGACGCGCCTCTGCCGGCGGCGCGCACCGTGGTGGTGCTCGGCGAGAGCGCCGCGGAGGAGGAGGCGCTCCCCACGGAGATCTCGTTCCTGGCCGTGGGCGGTCTGGAGGCGGCGGAGGTCGCCCGCCGGCTGCTGCTGGTGCTGCTGGGCCACGAGTTGGGCGCGGTGCCCGACGCCGATCTCGCGGCGCTGGTAGGGGACCTCGGGCAGACGCCGCTGATCGAGCTGCTGCGCGGCTTCGACGCGGCGGCGGTGAGTGGCCGGATCGATCTGCGCGGCGGCTCGGTGCTGCTCCAGCGCGGCCAGGTGATCGCCGCCGCGGCCGGCCCGGCGCACGGGCTCAAGGCGTTCTGCCGCCTCGGCCGCCTGCACGAGGGACCGTTCCGCTTCGTACCGGGCGAGCTGCCGGCGCGGCGGGAGATCGAGGAGGATCTCGACGCCCTGGTGCTCGCCGCCATCGAGGACTCCCTCGGCGAGTTCCCCGACCCGCGGGTCCGCCTGGAAGTGGAGATCGGCCCCAGCTTCTTCGCCTCCTCCTTCGCCCCGCTCCAACAGCGCATCCTGGGCTCCACCCAGCGCGGCGCCACCCTGCGCCAGGTCCTCGATGGCCTGCCGGACCGCGACGGCGAGATCGTGCAGGAGGTTCTGCGCCTCGAGGAGCGGGGGTTCCTGGTGCGGCGGGAGCCAGCGGTGCAGATCGTCACCGATTCGACCGCCGACCTGCCCGCCGATCTCGCCGGCGCCCACGGCATCGACGTCGTGCCGCTGACCGTGACGTTCGGCGCCGAATCCTTCCGCGACCGCGTCGACCTCCAACCCGGGCAGTTCTACGGCCTGCTCCAGACGAAGAAGGTCCATCCGGCGTCGAGCCCGCCGAGCGGGGACGACTTCGCCGGCCGCTATGGCGAGTGGCTGGGACGCGGACACGACGTGGTGTCGGTCCATCTCTCGGCGCGGCTGTCGAAGACCTTCGAGAACGCCGGCACCGGCGCGGCCGCGGCACTGGCCGTGATGGCCGGGCCGGCCGGCAACGGCGCGAACGGGGAGAGCCCCCCTTCCGTCGTGGTGGTCGATTCCGGGCAGGTGAGCCTCGGCCTCGGCCTGCTCGCCCTGTTCGCCGCTCGCATGGCGGCGCGCAACGAGACCGCCCCGGAGATCCGGCGGCGCCTGCTCAGTCTGGCGCCACGCGTCCACACCCTGTTCGTGGTCGACACCCTCGAATACCTGGCGCGCGGCGGCCGCATTGGCCGGGCCCGGGCGTTGCTCGGCGGCCTGCTCGGGATCAAGCCGATCCTGGGAGTCGTCGAGGGCGAGGTAGCGCCGGTCGACCGCGTCCGCGGCGGCCGCGCGGCCCACCCGAAGATCCTGGAGATCCTGAAGAAGCGGGTCGATCCCGGCCGGCCGGTGATCGTGGGGATCAGCCACGGCAACGCCCCGGCCTGGGCGGACCGCCTGGAGAAGCGGGTGCGCGAGACCTTCGCGGTCAGCGAGCTGATCCAGGCCGAGGTCGGCCCCGTCGTCGGCACCCACGTCGGCCCAGGGGGGGTCTCCATCTCCCTGTTCCAGCCGATGGGCGACGAAGCGGCGCTGATCGCGCCGCTCTGACCGGGTCCCCTGTGACAGTTGATCCGGCTGATCCGTACACTCCTGTATGGAGTGTCGACTCGCATCCTCCGATCTTTCGATCGCACCCTCCCGATATTTTCTTCCCGCGTGTTCGATCAATGTTTTTTCGATCAGATGCGTGACGGTTCGGCGAGCTGATCCGTATAACGGATCAGATCGTTCGAATCCGGGAGGGAAAGATTTTGAGCCAACTGGGATGGGATCATCTTACGCCCGAGGACAAAGCGGCGATCCTCAAGGGGATCGAGGACGGCGTCGCCTACGGCGGCCCGTATCACGTCGAGTTTCATCCGCAGGACCGCTGCAACATTGATTGTTTTTTCTGCTCCACCGCGTCGCTCCGCGGCAAGGACGAGATCCCGCTCCTCCGTCTTGAGGAAATGCTCGGCGAGCTGAAGGAAATGGGCACGCGGGCGATCCGCCTGTCGGGGGGCGGCGAGCCGCTGTTCCACCGCAAGATCCATGATTTCCTCCGCGCCATCCAG
>DATBAW010000239.1:0-9595 GCA_036271335.1 Thermoanaerobaculia bacterium | reverse complement strand
GCCGTCGCCTGTGCTAGCGTCCCTCTCCATGTCCGCCGATGCCGAGCCCCGGGCGAGCGTCCGTTTCGTGGTGCTGGCGGCGCCGCGCACCGGCAGCAACTGGCTGTGCACGCTGCTCGACTCCCACCCCGAGGTCCTCTGCCATCACGAGATCTTCAATCCCGCGGGGCTGCACTATTCGCTGCGCCTGCGCGACGGTGGCTTCGACCTCGGCACCGTGGCCGAACGGGACCAATCGCCCGAGCTCGTGCTGGAGCGGGTCTGGCAGCAGAGCCTTGGCCATCGCGCCGTGGGCTTCAAGCTCAACCGGGATCAGGACGAGCGGGTGTTCCGCCGGGTGCTGGCGGATCCGGAGGTGCGCACGATCCTGCTGCGCCGCCGCAACCGCATCCGCACCTACGTCTCCGAGCGGATCGCCGAGCGCACCGGCCAGTGGGAGAGCTACGGGAAGAGTGGCGCGGAATCCCGCGTCGAGCCCCGCCGGCTGGACGTGGACGCCGCGGCGCTGCGGGCTGGAGTGGACCGCAACGAGCGGTACTACGCGGGCCTGGAGGAAGAGCTGGGGGCCGGTCGGCGGCCTCACCTCTCCCTGGTCTACGAACGGTTGGGGGAGGAGGAGGAACGCCGGTGCATGCTCCGTTTCCTGGACGTCGCCGAGCGCCCCGAGCTGCTGACGGGGAACACCCGCAAGCTGAACCCGTTTCCGCTCAGCGAGACGATCACCAACTTCGCCGAGCTCGCGCGGGAGCTCCGGGGGAGCGATCTGGAAGCCGATTTATACGCGGACGATCCTTGAGCAACGCCGACCCTCGCCGGAGGCCGTTCGCGATATACTTGCGCGACTGGTGAACCACTGATGCGTGGCGGGGCGAGGCGCCGGCGATCATGAGATCCGCGGAGGAGGTGACGCGTTTGCTCCAGCGTTGGGGCGCGGGGGACGCCCAGGCGATGGGGGACCTGCTGCCCCTGCTCTACGACGAGCTCCGCCGGCTGGCGGCGGCCTGCATGTTACGCCAGCCGCAGGGGCATACTCTCCAGCCGACGGCGCTGGCCAACGAGGCCTACTTGAAGCTCGCCGGGCAGAAGGGGCTCGCATTCGCGGACCGCGCCGGTTTCTTCGCCCTGGCGGCGACGGTGATGCGCAAGCTGCTGGTCGATCATGCCCGGGCAAGCCACGCCGCCAAGCGGGGCGGGATTGCCGTGCGGGTGACGCTCGACGAGGGGATCGCCAGCCAGCCTTCGCGGGACGTCGATTTCGCGGACCTGGACACCGCCCTCGAGGAGCTGAGCCGCCTCGACGAGCGCCAGGCGAAGATCGTCGAGCTGCGCTTCTTCGCCGGCCTCGGCATCGAGGAGACGGCGGCGGCCTTGCGTCTTTCGGCCGCCACGATCAAGCGCGAGTGGGCCACGGCCCGGGCCTGGCTGTACCGGCGGCTGAGCGATTGGGGGCTCGCGGATTGACGCCTGAGGAGTGGCGGGAGATCAGGGCCCTGCTCGCCGAGGCCCTGGAGCAGCCGGCCGAACGGCGAGCCGCCTGGCTCGATCTCCGGTGCGGCCACGATCCGGCCGTACGGCTCGAGCTGGAGGCCCTGCTCGCCGCCGCCGGCAGGGATGGCTTTCTGGACGACGAGCCACGATCCCACGGCCCGGCCATCACCACCGGCGACGTTCTGGGGCCCTACCGGATCGAGACGAAGCTCGCCGAAGGGGGCATGGGCGAGGTCTATCAGGCGTTCGACGGCCGGCTGAAGCGCCGGGTGGCGATCAAGGTGCTGCCCGCGCGCCTGAGTCGGAACGCCGCCGCCCTGACGCGGTTCGAGCGCGAGACCCAGGCGCTCGCCAGGCTGTCCCATCCCAACATCGTGACGATCTTCGATGCCGCGCGACACGGCGACATGGCCTTCGCCGTCACGGAGCTGCTGACCGGCGCGACGCTGCGCCACCGGCTGGAGAGCGGCAGGCTGCCGCTCGCGGTCGCCGTCGACGTCGACGTCGCCGCGCAGGTCGCGCGTGGCCTCGCGGCCGCCCACGCCGAGGGGATCGTCCATCGCGACCTCAAGCCCGAAAACCTTTTCATCATGGCCCGCGGGCCGGTGAAGATCCTCGATTTCGGCATCGCGGCCTTCGCTCCGCCGCGGGACGTCGCCGGTTCGGGGACGTCGCGTCTGACCGCCGAGAACGCCGTGATCGGCACCGCCGGCTACATGTCGCCCGAGCAGGCCCGTGGCGAGAGCTGCGACCCGCGCTCGGACCTCTTCTCGCTGGGAGCCGTGCTCTACGAGATGCTCACGGGGAGCCCGGCCTTCCCTGGCGAGTCTCCGCTCGTCGCGCTCCTCGCCAGGGTCGAGCGGGAGCCGGAGCCGCTGGCGGGATCGCGCCCGGAGGCCGGCCCCCGGCTCGTGCGGCTCGTCGATCGCTGCCTCGAAAAAGACCCGGCCCGCCGCTTCCAGTCGGCGAGCGACCTGGCCTTCTGTCTGGAGACCCTCGCCGAGCCGGCGGCCCGGTGGGGGAGCGGCCGCGCGGCGGCCTCGGCCGCCGGCGGTGGCTGACCGTGCCTCTCGCCGTCGCGATCGGCGCCGCCGGGGCCGGCCTCGGCGTGCTGGCGAGGCGTCCGGCGGACCCTCCCGCGCCGCCCCGGATCGACTTTCTCACCTTCAACTCGAGCGACGGCGGACCGGCCGCGGCTCCCGACGGCCGGACCGTCGCGTTCGTCTCCGCGCGGGACGGCCGGGCGCGGATCTGGCTAAAGCAGATCACCACCGGCGAGGAACGGCCGCTGACCGGCGGCACCGACGCGGAGCCCGGTTTCTCTCCGGACGGCCAGATGCTGCTCTTCACCCGCGAGGGCACCTCCGGCCCCGGCCTCTTCCGCGTCGGACTGCTCGGCGGCGAGCCGCAGCCCATCGTGGCGCCGGGCCGCCTGGGCGCCTGGTCGCCCGAGGGGCGATGCGTCGCGTTCGTCCGCGAGCAGCGGGGGCCCGGTTACGGCTGGTCGATCGGCGTGGTCGCCGTCGACGGCAGTCACGAGCGGCTGTTCGCGCCGGAGGCGATCCCGCTCTCCCATCTGTTCTGGTCGCCGGATGGCCGCTCGGTCTGGGCGGTGCGGCGGCGCTCGGCGGTGGGCGCCGGCGACGACCTCCTCCAGGTCGACGTGCCGAGCGGGCGCCGGATGGCCTTCGCCGCCCCGGCGCCCGGCGGCCAGGTCTCGCAGCCGGTCTGGGGAGAGGCCGGGCGAAGCCTCCTCTTCGCCCAGACCGCCTCGGTGACGGGCTACCTCCCGTCGAGCCGCGTGTTGACGTTCGCGCCGGACAGCGGCCGCTACCGGACGCTGTTCTGGGTGCCGAACGCCGTCGACGGTCTCCAGGGTCTCGGCGCCGATCGCCTGATCTTCGATGCCGTCGACACCAGCCAGAGCCTCGGCGAGCTCGCTCTCGCCGGCGGCCCTGAGCCGCAGCGGTGGCTCACCCGGACCGCCAGCGTCGACCGCCAGCCCTGCTATTCGCCCGACGGCTCGACGCTGGTCTTCTCCTCCAACCGCGGGGGCAACGTCGACCTCTGGCGGGTTTCGCGAGCGTCCGGCGCGCTCCGGCGGCTGACCGAGGATCCGGCCGACGACTGGGATCCCGCCTTCAGCCCCGACGGGCGGCTGCTGGTCTGGAGCTCCAACCGCAACGGCACGTTCGAGATCTTCGTCGCCGAGGCGGACGGCCGCAATCCGCGGCAATTGACGGCCGGCAACCGGGCGGCGGAAAACCCCACGGTCACCGCGGACGGAAAATGGGTGATCTACAGCGCCGATCGCGCCACGGGCGCCGGGATCCGGCGCGTTCGCCTCGACGGCAAGGAGGATCTCCTGCTCACCGCCGCCGCCCGCGGCCACCCGGAGGTCTCGCCGGATGGGCGCTACGTCGTGGTCACGGACCACGCCATCAACGGCACGACAGAGCTCAGGGCGGTCGCCGTGGCGAGCGGCGCGATGCTGCCGGAAGGCGCCCGCCTGAACGCCGCCGGAGTGCCCGCCGATCGTGGCGTCGACCTCGGCCGGGCCCGCTGGCTGCCGGACGGCCGCGAGGTCGCGTTCACCGGCCTGACCGCCAAGGGGTACGTCGGCCTGCTCGCCGAGAGCTTCGATCCCCGCCGCGGCCTCGTCGGGCCGGTCCGCACGCTGCTCGAAGGCTCGCCGGACCAGATCCCGGAATCCTTCGCTTTCGCCCGCGACGGTCGCCTGGCGGTCTCCTTCCTCCATCGCAGCTCGAACCTGATGACGGCCTTCGGGCTCGACTGGAGCGCGCTGCGGCACATTGCGGCCCCCCCAGCCGTCTCCCGGCGTCTCGCCGCGGCCCGCTACGCGAGGTCCGCGATCATCACGACGTCCACGAAGCCGCTGAAGGGATCGTCGAAATTGCCGCTGTTGTCCCGGATCGAGAAGGTCACCCTCACGACGGCCGTGGGCCCGTTGAGCGAGATCAGGGTCGTATCGACCTGCGTTCTCAGCAGGTGATGGTCGTCGTCGGAGAAGCCGATGTCGAAGCCGCCGAGCGCTGGGAAGGCGCTCGCGATGATACTGCCGAAGGTGAAGGAAAGATCCATGCTTTGCGGGCCGCCGGTGTGCGGCGCGAAGGTGGCTCTCTGGCGCTGAATTCCGATGGACATTGTCGTCTCCTTGCTTGCGTGATGCGCGGTTTATGTTCGCGGCCGGCGTTCGCCATCGGCCGCAATCAGGAGAACGGAAACGGCGCGGATTTCGGCTCACGGGTCTGCTGGCATAGGCTTCACCCCATGAACGCCGCCATCGTCCAGAGTTTCGAGAGCCCGCCGAGCTACGGCACCTTCGCCGATCCGGTCCCCGGTCCGGACGAGGTGCTGGTGAGCGTCCGCGCCGCCGCGCTCAGCCCGCTGGTGAAGAGCCAGACCGCCGGCAAGCACTACAGCAGCGAGGCCGTATTTCCCTTCGTTCCGGGAGTGGATGGAGTCGGCACGCTTCCCGACGGAGCGCGCGTGTATTTCGCGTTTCCCAAGCGCCCCTACGGCGCGATGGCCGAGCGGGTGGCGGTCCGGACAACGTTCACGGTGCCCGTGCCGGACGGCCTCGACGACGCCGTCGCGGCGGCGATCGCGAATCCGGGGATGTCCTCCTGGGCCGCGCTCACGGCACGGGCGAAATTCGTCCCCGGCGAGACCGTCCTCGTCAACGGCGCGACCGGCGCCGCGGGCCGGCTGGCGGTTCAGATCGCGAAGCACCTGGGAGCGAAAAAAGTGATCGCCACCGGCCGCAATCAGGCCCGTCTCGACGCCCTGCCGGCGTTGGGAGCGGACGTCGTGATCTCCCTCGAACAGCCCGAGGCGGAGCTGGCTCGACGATTCCGGCAGGAGCTCGGCGAGGGCGTGAACGTCGTCCTGGATTATCTCTGGGGGAGATCCGCCGAGCAGATCCTCGCCGCGGTGCCGGGCGGCGAAGCCCGGCTTCGTTTCGTTCAGATCGGCTCGATCAGCGGCCACGCGATCTCCCTGCCCGGCGCGGTTTTGCGCAGCTCCGGGCTGGAGCTGCTCGGCAGCGGGCTGGGCAGCTGCTCCTATGAAGACCTCGTCGCCGCCATCGGCGAGGTGCTGAAGGCGGTGGCGCCGGCGAAACTGCGGATCGAGATGGAGACCCTCCCCCTGACGGAGGTGGAGGCCGGGTGGTCGCGGGATACGGGAGACCGACGCCTGGTGTTCACGCTTTGAGGATCGATTCGTAGCATGCCCCTCACCGTGATCCAGGAGCGCCCGCCCGCGATCCGGCGTTCGCGGGCGGCCCGGTGGCGGGCCGGGGTACTGATCGCGGTCCACCTCGCCGTCGCCGCCCACGTGGCCCACTGGTGGTTCGCCGGCCGCACCATGACGCCGGTCGAACCTTCGGAAGCGATGGCGTTGGCCCGCGCCGGCGTGATCAACGCCGGGCTGGTCTTCTTCGCCGCCGCGGCCCTGGCGACAGCCCTCTTCGGCCGCTGGTTCTGCGGCTGGGGATGCCACATCGTGGCGCTGCAGGATCTCTGCGGCTGGCTCCTCGCGAAGGTCCGCATCCGTCCACGCCCCTTGCGCTCGCGCCTCCTCGCTTGGGTGCCGGTCGCCGCCTTCATCTACATGTTCCTCTGGCCGGCGGCCTGGCGGCTCTGGCACGGCGATCCCATCCGGCGGGTCGAGACCCAGTGGACGACCCCGCAGTTCTGGGCGACCTTTCCGGGCTGGGCCGTCGGCGGCCTGACCTTCCTCGTCTGCGGATTCGCGGCCGTCTACTTCCTGGGGGCCAAGGGGTTCTGCACCTACGCCTGCCCCTACGGCGCCCTGTTCGCCGCCGCGGACCGGGTGGCGCCGATGCGGATCCGCGTCACCGACGCCTGCTCGGGGTGCGGCCACTGCACGGCGGTGTGCACCTCCAACGTCCTGGTCCACCAGGAGGTGCACGACTACGGCATGGTCATCGACCCCGGCTGCATGAAGTGCGGCGACTGCGTGTCGGTCTGCCCGAGCGACGCTCTCTACTATGGCCCGGGGCCGATCGCCCTTTTCGCCAAGCCGCGCGTGCCCGGGCCGGAGCCCCGCCGGTTCCCTCTCGCCGGCTGGGAGGAAGGGACGCTGGCGATCGCTTTCGCCGCGGCGTTCCTCACCTTCCGCGGCCTCTACGGGCTGATCCCCTTCCTCCTGTCGCTGGGGCTGGCCGGGGTGCTCGCCTATGCCGTCCTGGTCGCCGCCCGCCTGGCGGTGCATCCGAACGTGACCCTGCGGCGAATCGGGCTGAAGCGGGGAGGGCGGCTGCTTCCGGCGGGACGGGGATTCCTCGCGGCGCTCGCCGCCGTCGGTCTGTTCTGGGCGCACAGCGCGTTCGTCCACGCCCACGCGGCCTTGGGCGAACGCGATTTCGCCGTCGCCGACGGCCTGCGCGCGGCGTTCCTCGATCCGGCGGCCGAGACGGCGACCATGACCGCCGCCGAGCGGAGCCGCCTGCTCGCCGCCCGCGGCCATCTGGAGATCGCCGAGCGCTGGGGTCTGGCGCCGGGCCCCTGGCAGGCCCTGCGTCTCGCCTGGCTCGCCGCTTTCCTCGACGGTCGCGGCGACCGCGGCGACTTCGAGCGCTACGCCGCGCTGGCTCTCGCGCGGGGCGAGGCGCCGGCGGAGGTCCACCAACTGGTGGCGCGGGACGCCTGGCGGCGGGGCGACGCGGCGGCCGCCGCGGCGGCCTACGAGCAGGCGATCGCCGCCGCTCCCGACGCGCCCGAAGGCTATCTGGGGCTGGGCGTCCTCGCCGCCCGGATCGGGGATCTCGCCGCCTCTCGCGCCGCCTTTGACCGCGGTCTGGCGCGCCAGCCCGACTCGGCGGACCTCTGGTACAACGCCGGCCTTGCCCGCGCACTCGCCGGCGACCTCGACGGCGCCATCGCCGGTTTCGAGCGCGCCCTCGCCCTGGCGCCCGGCCATCGCGCCGCGGCCGAGAACCTCGCCGCCGCCCGAGCCGCACGATCGGCTAGAATAGAGGCTTCTCAGCGGGAGGCTCGACAGCGATGATGATCGGACTTCACCTGGTCTCGAAACGCCGCGCCCTGGTGGCCGCGGGTTGTATCGCCGCCCTGACAGCGCTCCTGGTCGCCTTCGACGTCACCGGTCAGGCCGGGGCGGCGGGACCGGACGTGACGGTGTTCTCCTTCACCGACGTCCAGAGCTACGGCTCCGCCGACGGCTTCGTCGGCTATGCGGTCGGCACCGTTTCCTGCAATCGCGGCGACGCGCCGGTCAACTGGTGCAATACCAATGGCGGCTGTGCGCCCGGCGCCACGACGGCGGACCACCCGGCCATCGCCCAGAACCTCTACCGGCTCAAGAACGGCCGCTTCGACCAGATCGGCATGAGCTGGCTGAAGCACGGCTTTTATTCGACCAACTCGGTCTCCTCCGCCTGCACCGGCTCGACGGGTCAGACCTGTCAGACGCCGCCGGCCGGCCATGCTCAGCTCGGCGTCGGCTGCACCGACCCCTACCAGGCGATGCTCAACGGCGGCCAGCCGCTTCACCGCCGCTCGGAGGTCAACGCCACCACCGGCGTCTTCCCCTATCCGGGGTCGGTGCCGCCGGGTCCTTACACGGTGTACGACGAGCGGATCAAGGTGGCCACGGCGGACGTCGATCCGGCGCAGAACGCCGGCGCCACCTATTACGCCGAGGGCCAGTACGTCGCCGCCGACGACGCGGCCGCCGGCAACGGGCTCAACAACGCTTCGTACCGGCGGGTCACCGTCGGCTCCGGATCCGCTTCCCCTCCTTTCCCGCTGACGATGACCGGCGCCTTCTTCCAGCAGCAGCCGGCGATCAACGCCTGGGCGGCGGCGGATCCGACGGTGCTCCAGGTCGCGGTCGACGTCAAGGACGGCACGATCGCCGAGCGGTACGACGTGGCGCGCAAGGTCACCGATCTGGGGGGCGGCGTCTGGCACTACGAGTACGCCGTCCACAACCTCAACTCGGACCGCGCCGCCCGCGCCTTCACCGTCGAGTTTCCGAATTCGACCGCCTTCACCAACGTCGGTTTCGAGGGGATCGCGCACCACTCCGGCGAGCCGTACGCGACCGACCCCTGGGTGTCGGCCTCGACGCCCAACAGCCTCACCTGGTCCACCGATACCTTCGCGACGAACCCGAACGCCCACGCGCTGCGCTGGGCCACGCTGTTCAACTTCTGGTTCGACGCCGACCAGCCGCCGGCGAGCTCGATCGTCCACACGCTCGGTCTGTTCACCCCGGCCGACCCGCCGTCGATCGATTTCGCGATGGCGAACGAGCTGATCAAGGACAGCTTCGAATCCGGGGACCTCAGCCTCTGGAGCGCCGCCGCCGCCGGCAACTAGACGTGGGACAGCCACGCGAGGATGTCGGGTAGCCACCCAGCTACGGACCATCCTTGAGCAGCTACGCCGCGTAGCTGCCCAATCGCGGACCATCCTCACGCAGTTATGCCCCGTAGCGGCTCAACGACGGGCCATAATCAAGCGGCTACGCGACGTAGTTACCCAACTACGGAGCATCCTCGAGCAATTATGCCGCGTAGCTGCCCAACTGCGGACCATCCTTGAGCCGCTACGCCCCGTAGCTGCTCAACTGCGGACCATCCCCAAGCGGTTATGCCGTGGGTTGCGCGGGGATATAGACTCTCTTACAGGAGTGAAGCCTCGCGTGCCCCAGGAACCTCGATCCCCGACCGGCGAGATCATCCTCTATTCGACAGAGGATGGCCGCGCGCGCGTCGAATGCCGCTTCGCCGGCGAGACGGTCTGGCTCTCTCAAGCCCTGATGGCGGAGCTGTACCAGAAGGACATCCGCACCGTTAACGAGCACCTCCAGAACCTCTTCGAGGATGGAGAGCTCGGTCCGGAGGCAACTATCCGGAAATTCCGGATAGTTCGCCGGGAAGGCACGAGGGAGGTCGCCCGGCTCATCGACCACTACAACCTGGACGCGATCCTGGCCGTGGGCTATCGGGTCCGCTCCCCTCGGGGCGTCCAGTTCCGGCGGTGGGCGACGGCTCGCCTGAGTGAATACCTCGTGAAGGGCTTCACGATGGACGACG
>DATBAW010000238.1:0-9180 GCA_036271335.1 Thermoanaerobaculia bacterium | reverse complement strand
CTCCTCGCGGGTGCCGACGCCGGTCGAGCTGACCTGCGCCAATCCGGACGACCCTTGCCGGCTCCCCAACGCCTTCGTCTCCGATCCCCCCCTGAAGCAGGTCGTCGCCCGCACCCTGGAATTCGGCACGCGGGGGAGCTGGCGGAGCGTGCACCTCGCCGCGGCCCTGTTCCGCGCCGACAGCCGGGACGACATCCTGTTCATCAGCAGCGGCGTGCTCACCGGCAGCGGCCACTTCGCCAACGTCGGCCGCACGCGACGGCAGGGGGCGGAGCTCTTCCTCCAGGGGGTGCTGCCGCGCGGCGGCGGCTGGACGGTGGCCTACAGCTATCTGGAAGCCACCTTCCGGACCCCCTTCTCGGCGCCGGCCCCCGACCATCCGGACGCGGCGGAGGGGGAGATCGCGGTCGCGGCCGGCGACTACCTGCCGCTCCTGCCGCGGCAGACCTTCAAGGCCAGCGCCGAGCTGCCGCTGGGAGTGGCGCGGCTGGGCTTGAGCTTCCTCTACGAATCCGCCCGCTACCTCCAGGGGGACGAGGCCAACCTGCTGCGGCCGCTCGGCGGCTTCTCCCGGGTGGACCTCGACGCCAGCCGGCCGCTGGGCCATCGCCTCACCGGCTTCGTCGAGGTGGACAACCTGCTGGACCGGGAGTACGCCAACTACGGCCTTTTGGGGGACCCTGGCGACGTGCTGGGCGACGGAGTGACCGATCCGCGTTTCCTCTCTCCCGGAGATCCCCGGACCTTCCGGCTGGGGGTGCGTTTTTCCCGCTAGCCGCCGTTTCCTTGGCCCGCGTCTTGCTTTCTTCCCGCACCGTCCAGGGAAGTTATCGGAAGACACGACGATGAAGCGACGAGGGGTGCGATGAAACGATGGCTGATCGTTCCGGCGGTCCTCTGCCTCGGCTTGGCGGCCGCGGGCTGCCGGACCCGGACCGAGGCATGGAAAGAGACGACGCCGAAGCCGGAATCCGCCCGCGCCGCGGGAATGGCCGGCGCGCGGGTGTCGGCGCAGGCCGCGGGCCCGGACGACGGCCAGTGGCTGATGCCGGCGAAGGACTACGCCAGCACCCGCTACAGCGGGCTCGCCCAGATCGACGGCCGCAACGTCTCCAACCTCAAGGTCGCCTGGACCTTCTCGACCGGCGTCACGCGGGGGGAGGAGGCGGCGCCGCTCGTCGTCGGCGGCACGATGTACGTGGTCACGCCGTTCCCGAACTACCTCTACGCCCTCGACCTGGCGAATTCGGGAGCGCTGAAATGGGTCTACAAGCCGCCGGTGGATGCCGCGGCCCAGGGCGTCGCCTGTTGCGACCAGGTGAATCGTGGCGCCGCTTACTCCGGCGGTAAGATTTTTTACAACACGCTCGACGGCCAGTCGATCGCCGTGGACGCGGCGACCGGCAAGGAGGTCTGGCGCACCGCGCTCGGCGACATCAACAAGGGCGAGTCGATGACCATGGCGCCGCTGGTGGTCAAGGACAAGGTCCTGGTCGGCAACAGCGGCGGCGAGTTCGGCGTCCGTGGCTGGCTGACGGCGCTCGACGCCGCGACCGGCAAGATCGCCTGGAAGGCCTTCAGCACCGGCCCCGACCGCGACGTGCTGATCGGCCCCGGCTTCAAGCCGTTCTATGCCAAGGACCGGGGGAAGGACCTTGGGGTCGCCACCTGGCCGCCCGAGGCCTGGCGGACCGGCGGCGGCACCGTCTGGGGGTGGATCTCCTACGACCCCGAGCTCAACCTGATCTATTACGGCACCGGCAACCCCGGTCCGTGGAACGCGGAGCAGCGGCCGGGCGCCAACCAGTGGACGTGCGGCATCTTCGCCCGCGACGCCGACAGCGGCCAGGCGCGCTGGTTCTACCAGATGAACCCGCACGACCTCCACGATTACGACGGGGTCAATGAGAACGTGCTGCTCGACCTCGACGTCCAGGGGAAGCCGCGCAAGGTCCTCCTGCATCCGGACCGCAACGGCCTCCTCTACATGCTCGACCGCGCCACCGGCGAGCTCCTCGCGGCCGACGCGTTCGCTTTCGTCAACAGCAACACCGGGGTCGATCTCAAGACCGGCCTGATCCGCGAGGTGGAGGCGAAGAAGACGAAGCAGGGGGAGACCGTCAGCGAGATCTGCCCGGCCTCGCCCGGAGCCAAGGACTGGCAGCCCTCCGCCTTCTCGCCCCGCACGCGGCTGCTCTACCTTCCCCACAACAACCTGTGCATGGACTTCCAGGGGATGGAAGCCAACTACATCGCCGGCACGCCGTTCGTGGGCGCCAACGTGAAGATGTACGCCGGTCCCGGCGGCAACCGCGGCGCCTTCTCGGCCTGGGACCCGGTGGCCGGCAAGGCGCGCTGGGAGATCAAAGAATCGTTCCCCGCCTGGAGCGGCGCCCTGGTGACCGCCGGCGACGTCGTCTTCTACGGCACCATGGAAGGGTGGTTCAAGGCGGTCGACGCCGCCACCGGCCGCGAGCTCTGGAAGTTCAAGACCGGCTCCGGGATCATCGGCCAGCCGGTCACCTACAAGGGGCCGGATGGCAAGCAGTACGTCGCCGTCCTCTCCGGCGTCGGCGGCTGGGCCGGCGCCGTGGTGGCCGGCAAGCTCGATCCACGCGATGCGACCGGCGCCCTCGGCTTCACCGGCGCCATGGGCGACCTGCCCCAGCACACCACCCCGGGAGGCACTCTGTATGTGTTCGCGCTGCCGTAAGGGGGTGAGGTGGCCGGAGACGCCCCACGGGGCGTCTCTACAGAGGGGGCGCGCAGCCACCGGACGTCGGCTTTGGGATTGTAGAGACGCCCCGTGGGGCGTCTCCGGGGCGAGCCTCGGCCTCCTCCTGGCTCTTGCCCTCCTCGCGGCTTGCGCCGGCAAGCGCGCCGCCGCTCCCGCCCCGGCTCCCCGCGAGCTGCGGGTCTGCGCCGACCCGAACAACCTGCCGTATTCGAACCGGCGGCTGGAAGGGTTCGAGAACCGCCTGGCCGAGATGGTCGCCCGCGACCTCCACGCCACCGTGCGCTACACTTGGTGGCCCCAGCACCGCGGCTTCATCCGCAACACGCTGAAGGTGGGGACGTGCGACGTGCTGATGGGACTGCCGAGCAGCGTCGAGCTGGCGCTCACCACCCGCCCCTACTACCGCTCGACGTACGTCTTCGTGTCCCGCCGGGATGGCCGCGGGATCGCGGTGCGCTCGCTCGACGATCCGGCCCTGCGCCAGCTGCGGGTCGGCGTGCAGATGATCGGCGACGACGGCACCAACTCGCCGCCGGCGCACGCCCTCGCCAACCGCGGGATGATCCGCAACGTCGTCGGTTACTCGGTCTACGGCGACTATGCCCAGCCCAACCCGCCGGCCCGCATCGTCGAGGCGGTGGCCCGGGGGGACGTCGACCTCGCCGTGGTCTGGGGGCCGCTCGCCGGCTACTTCGCGCCGCGCCAGGGCGTGCCGCTGGCGCTGGTGCCGGTGTCGCCGCAGATCGACCGGCCGTACCTCCCCTTCGTCTTCGACGTCTCGATGGCGGTGCGGCGGGGGGACGTCAAGCTGCGCGACGAGCTCGACGCCTTCCTCGAGCGGCGGCAGCCGGAGATCGATGCCCTGCTGGACCGCTACGGCGTGCCGCGGGTGGGGGGGCCGGGGCGGACATCATGACGCGAAACCCTCTCGTCTCCGTTTTCCTCCTGCTCCCCTTGAGCCTGGCGCTCGCCGGCTGCCCGCGGGAGGGGCGGAACTTCCGCTCGCTGCCGGCGGCGAACGCCCGTCCGGAGCCGGTGCGGCTGGTCTCCCTGCAGCCCGGCGCGCCGCTGCCCAAGCAGGCGGGCGGCGGTCCCTACGAAGGCAACGCCTGGGCGATCAGCCAGGGGGAGCGGCTCTACGAGCAGTACAACTGCGTGGGCTGCCACTTCCACGGCGGCGGCGGGATCGGGCCGCCGCTGATGGACGCGCAGTGGATCTACGGCGGCAGCGGCCAGAACATCCACGACACCATCGTGCAGGGGCGCCCGAACGGTATGCCCTCGTACGGCGGCCACATCCCGGACGACCAGGTCTGGATGATCACCGCCTATGTGCGCACGCTCTCCGGCCAGGTGCCGAAGCCCGAGCGCCCCACCCGCAACGACGAGCTCTTCCCGCACCCCTCCGAGCAGGCGATGCCGCGCCAGACGCCGAAGACGCAGGAAGCGAGCCACCCGGGATGACCGGATGACGGGATCGAACGACGGGATGAAGATGGACTGGATCGGCCGCCACTCCGCCCTCCACGCGCACGGCATCGAGGCCGCCCGTATCGGCCACCTCTGGTGGCTGATGTTCTGGGTCTGCTCGGCGGTCTTCGTGCTGGTGGTGGTGGCGACGGGCGTCGCCATCACCCGGCCGAGCCTCCCCGGCGGCCCTCCCGGCCCCCTCTCTCCCCAGTCGCGCCGCCGGACGACCCGGGTGGTGGCCGGCGCGGTCGGGGTGACCATCCTGACCCTCTTCGTCCTGCTGTTCGCCAGCGTCTCGACCGGCCGCGCCATCGCCTCGCTGGGCGCTCCCGGAGCGACGGTCGTCAAGGTGACCGGCCACCAGTGGTGGTGGGCGGTGGAGTACCAGGACCCCAATCCCAGCCAGAGGGTGACCACCGCCAACGAGATCCACATCCCGGCCGGCCGGCCGGTGCTGCTCCAGCTGGCGTCCGCCGACGTCATCCACAGCTTCTGGGTCCCGAGCCTGCACGGCAAGCGGGACCTGATCCCGGGTCACGACGCACAGCTCTGGATCGAGGCGGACCGTCCTGGCACCTACCGCGGCTTCTGCGCCGAGTTCTGCGGCCATCAGCACGCCCACATGGGTCTGCTGGTGATCGCCGACCCGCCGGACCTCTATGCCGCCTGGTACGCCGCCCAGCTCCAGACCCCGCCGCCGCCGGCGACCCCGCTCGAGCAGCGCGGACGGCAGGTCGTCGAGTCGGCTCCCTGCGCCCTCTGCCACAACATCCAGGGAACGCAGGCCTCCGGACGCCTCGGGCCCGACCTGACGCATCTCGCCAGCCGCCGCACGCTCGCCGCCGCGGCCCTGCCCAATACCCGCGGCAACCTCGGCGGCTGGATCGTCGACCCCCAGACGCTCAAGCCCGGCTGCCAGATGCCGGCCAACGACCTCGCCGCCGGAGACTTGCAGGCCGTGCTGGACTACCTGGAGAGCCTCCGGTGAGGTGGCTCCGCGGGTGGCTGCGGACGAAGGCGGCTCCGGCGCCGGCCGCGGCGGATCCGGCCGCCGCCGCCGCTGCCGCAGAGCACGCGGCGGAGATCGCCAGCACCGAGGACCGCCGGCTCCTCGAGCGCACCTGGGCCTACGCCTCGGGCCTCCGGGGGTGGTTCGCCGAGGTGGATCACACGCGGATCGGCGTGCGCTACATCGTCACCGCGCTGGTCTTCTTCCTCGTCGGCGGCCTCGAGGCGCTGGCGATGCGCGTCCAGCTGGCGCGGCCGGAGAACGGTTTCCTCGGCCCCGACCTCTACAACCAGGTGTTCACCACCCACGGCTCGACGATGATGTTCCTCTTCGCCGTGCCGATCCTGCTCGGGCTGGCCACCTACCTGGTGCCGCTGATGGTGGGCACCCGCAACCTCGCCTTCCCGCGGCTGAACGCCTTCTCCTACTACGTCTACCTGATCGGCGGCCTCTTCCTCTACGCGGCCTTCTTCCTCAACACCGGCCCGGACGCCGGCTGGTTCGCCTACGTGCCGCTCTCCGGCCCGCAGTTCAGCCCGGGGAAGCGGGTGGACGTCTGGGCGCAGATGATCACCTTCACCGAGATCTCGTCGCTGGCGGTGGCGGTCAACCTGATCACCACCATCTTCAAGCAGCGGGCGCCGGGGATGTCGCTCAACCGCGTCCCGGTCTACGTCTGGGCGATGCTGGTGACCTCGTTCATGGTGGTCTTCGCGATGCCGGCCGTCATGCTGTCGAGCCTGATGCTCGCCCTCGACCGGCTGGTGGACACCCACTTCTTCAACCCGGCGCAAGGGGGGGACGCGCTGCTCTGGCAGCACCTGTTCTGGTTCTTCGGCCACCCCGAGGTCTACTTCATCTTCATTCCAGCGCTCGGATTCATCTCCGCCATCATCCCGACCTTCGCCCGCCGTCCACTCTTCGGTCACGACGCGATCGTGCTGTCGCTGATCGCCACCGGGTTCCTGTCGTTCGGGCTGTGGGTCCATCACATGTTCGCGACGAACGTGCCGGAGCTCAGCAAGAGCTTCTTCACGGCGATGAGCTTCATGATCGCGATCCCGACGGCGCTGCAGATCTTCTGCTGGATTGCGACGATCGCCGGCGGGCGACTGGTCATGCGCACCCCGTTTCTGTTCGTGCTCGGCTTCTTCTTCATTCTGCTGATCGGCGGCCTGACCGGAATCATGCTCGGTTCGGTACCGCTCGATCTGCAGGTCCACGACACCTACTTCGTCGTGGCGCATCTGCATTACGTGCTCATCGGCGGTGCGGTGTTCCCGCTCTTCGCCGCCATCTACTACTGGTTTCCGAAGGTCACGGGCAGGATGCTGAGCGACCGACTCGGCAAATGGCAGTTCTGGATGTTCTTCATCGGCGTCAACCTGACGTTCTTCCCGATGCACATCCTCGGTCTCGAAGGGATGCCCCGGCGCATCTACACCTATGGTCCGGAAACAGGCTGGGCCACGCTGAGTTTCTTGTCGGCCGTCGGTCAGGTGATCAATGACCTCAGCATGTTCCTGTTCCTCTTCAACATCGCGCGCAGCCTCCTCAAGGGCGAACGCTCGACGGCCGATCCGTGGGGGGCTGGCACGCTCGAGTGGTCGACGAGTTCGCCGCCGCCCGCGTGCAACTTCTTCGCCCTGCCTGTCGTCGCGTCGCGCGAGCCGCTCTGGGTGCCAGCCACGGAGGTGACGCACGTGAGCGGGCTGTCTGCAGAAATCCGCGAGGGCTTGGTGACGACGGTCGTGGATGCCCTTCCGGACACACGCTATGCTTACCCCGCGCCCGAGATCTGGCCGTTCGTCGCCGCACTCGCGGTGACGGCGTGGCTCGTCTGGTCGATCTGGTCGGTGCCCGGCTTCGCCTGGGGCCTGATCCCGCCCGCTCTGGCCTTCATCGCCTGGTACTGGCCCAACAAGAAGGAGTCGATCGAGGAGATGTCGTGGGAGGCCGAGCCATGAGCCGGCGCGAGGACACGCCGGCGAGTGTGCCCGCGGTACGTCGTGGGCACGCGCTCGACGTAGCTGGCCTGCCGAGCTATGGCTTTTCGAGCCGAAGCCTGATGTGGTGGGGCAATGCTGGAATGATGACCATCGAAGGCGTCGCCTTCGGCTTCATGATCATCATTTATTTCTATCTGCGCAGCCTTGCCAGCACCTGGCCCGATGCCGGAAGCCCGCCGGATCTCCTGTTCGGCAGCGTCAATCTTTCGATCGCCCTCGCCAGTGCGGTGCCCACCTACCTGGCCCAACGCGCGGCGGGCGAGCGCGCCACGCGGCGGGTACGGTTCTGGCTCTACATCTGCTCGGCATTCGGCATCGCCCTTTGCGGCGTCCGCTGGTTCGAATTCATGGCACTCAACGTGCGCTGGGACGACGGTGCCTACGGATCGGTTGTATGGGTCCTGCTTGGCTTTCACAGCTTCAATCTGGTCACCGACGTCGTCGACACATTCGTCCTGACCGCCGTCACCTACGTGAAGCCTCTCGAAGGCAAGCGCTTTGTCGATATTGCCGAAAATTGCGGCTACTGGTATTTCGTCGTCCTTTCCTGGGTGCCGATCTACGCGGTGGTCTACTTCGGGGCTCGACTGTGATGGCCAGGCTCGGCTGCTGAATCGATTCGAGCCTGTCATGCGGATCTGGCTTGCCCTCATCGCGGCGCCTCTGCTGGCGCTCACCGATCAGCTGGTCGCGTCATCATTGGTGAGCTGGGCGTGTTCCCGCCAAAGCGTGACGGTCCTGCATGCTTCGCATGCGCTCTTCCTGGCGCTCGCGGCGGCAACCGCGGCCGTAAGCGCCGTATATTGGCGCAACACCAGGCGCGGCGCGGCGAGCCGGAGCGACGCAATTCGACAATTCCACTTTCTCGCCGGCCTGTCGACGGCGGTCGGCTCGCTGGCGACGATAGCGATCGCGGCGATGTGGATTCCCGTCTGGCTGATCTCACCGTGCATCGCCTAGGGTTACCGACCCTCGGACTTCTGCTCGTGCCGATACCGGCACTTGCGCACATGGGTGGTCACGGCGTCGAGGGCGGCATCGAGAAGACGCTGTCGATCCTGATAAGCATCGCGCTTGTCCTCGGGGCACTTCTCTACGTCAAGGGCCTTGCCAGGTTGTGGAGAAAGGCCGGTGCAGGGCGCGGCATCCGGCGCGCCGAGGTCATGCACTTCATCCTCGGTTGGGCCAGCCTCGCGTCCAGCCTGCTGTCTCCCGTCGACGAATGGACCCACCGGTCCTTTGCCCTGCACATGGTCCAGCACGAACTGCTGATGGTTGTCGCCGCGCCGCTGATCGTTCTCGGCCGGCCTCTCGAAGCCTGGACCTGGGCGCTGTCACGCAGCGCACAACGCGTACTCGCGAAGACGATGAAAGTCTCGATCGTGCACACAGTCGGCCGCGTCATGACGATGTCGTCCGTGGCCTGGGTCGTTCATGCGCTCGCTCTCTGGCTCTGGCATCTGCCCATTCTGTTCCGGGCTGCGCTCCATGACCCGTTGCTGCACATCCTGCAGCACAGCTGCTTCTTCTTTTCCGCGATCGCCTACTGGTGGAGCGTGTTCGGCGGACGAGCCCGCCGTCCGGGGGGCAGCTCCATCGCGTCTCTCTTCACGACCATGCTTCACACGAGCGCGCTGGGTGCCTTGCTCACTTTCTCCCAGACATCGTGGTACACCGTCGGTGGCTCTCTCCTGTTCGGGCTCTCGGCACTGGAGGATCAGCAACTCGGCGGTCTGGTGATGTGGGTTCCGGGCTCACTGCCCTATTTGATCGCGGGTCTCCTGATCGTTGCCCGCTGGATGTCCTACGCGCACGCACCCTCTCCGGATCGCATGCCGGAGCATCGCGAATATCAGGCGAACTCAGCCTAGATCACTCACCCGTGCGGCACCTCTTAAGCCACTGTCGATCCAGGATCGCGCGCCATTGGTCACTGCTGCGAAGCGCTGCAGCTC
>DATBAW010000237.1:0-1741 GCA_036271335.1 Thermoanaerobaculia bacterium | reverse complement strand
CCCGCAGGGCGGCCCGCCGCGCGGCGTCTTCCTGGAGATCCACGGCGGCGGCTTCTACATGAGCCGGGCGGAACGGAGCGACTACCGCAATCGGCTGCTCGCCGACGCGGTCGGGATCGCGGTCGTCAGCGTCGACTACCGGCTCGCCCCGGAGCATCCGTGGCCCGCCGCTCCCGACGACTGCGAGACCGCTGCCCTCTGGCTCCTCGACCAGGCGGAGGCCCGGTTCGGGACCTCGCGCCTCGCGATCGGCGGCGACTCGGCCGGGGGCAACCTGGCGATGACGACGATGCTGCGCCTCCGCACGAAGGGCCTGCTCGAGCCGTTCGTCGGCGCCGCGATCAAATACGGGGCCTTCGACCTGAGCGCACGGACCCCGGTCAGCCAGAAGTTCTCCGACGAGTACTTCCTCGAGGCCTACCTGGGCGAGGGCCCGGACCGGTCGGACCCGGACATCTCACCGCTCCTCGCCGACCTCCACGACCTGCCGCCGATGCTCCTCACCATCGGCGCCCTCGACGACGTGCTCGAGGACAGCTTGCTGATGGCGATGCGGCTTTCCGCGGCCGGGGGAGAGGTCGACCTGCGGGTCTATCCCGAGTCCCCGCACGGCTTCCTCGGGTTCCCCACCGCGATGGCCGGCGCCGCCTGGGAGGACATCGAGGGGTGGCTGGACGAGCGGCTCGCCGCGGCGTGACCCTCGGCTGGGACGTCGCCACGGGCGAGCCGCCGGCGGAGGCGAACGTCGCGATCCGCGCCGTCCTCCGCGGTTGATGGGCCGAAAACTCCTCTATATCTGGAGTTTTCGGCCCATCAACATCGTCAACGGGCGAGGGGCCAGATGCTCATGGCCCAGTGGCGGCCTTCGGACTCGCTCCTCTACGCGATGCCGGCGTCCGACTGGTCTTCGTCCCCCGCCCGCGAGGCCACCGGCAGCGCGTAGTAGACCGCGCAGGCGGCGCAGATCCCCAGCGTGACGTAGGGGGAGACGAAAGCGAGGACGACCGCCAGCAGGTACGGGATCTGGCCGAGCGCCCCGAAGTGGAGCGTGCGACGCGCCATCTCCGGCGAGATCGGCGTGCGCAGCAACCGCGGTCGCCGGAAGAGGATCTGCCGATTGGTCATCACGAAAATCGCGCCCATCAGCAGGAAGGAGGCGCCGTAGATCGCCGCCGCGAGGCCCTCGCCGCTCCCCTCCTTCAGGTAGGTCGCCATCAGCGAGGTGGTGAAGGGGAGGATCCCGACGCTGAGCAGCAGCAAGAGGTTCAAGATCAGGATCGAGTGGTCGACCGCGCGCAGCCGGCTGAAGGCGGCGTGGTGGTTCATCCAGATGATCCCGATGGTGATGAAGGAGATGACGTAGGCGGCGTAACTGGGCCATTGGGCCAGCAACTCGTGGCCGAGCGACGACCCGTGCCCGGGCTCCGGCACGTGGATGTCGAGGACGAGCAGCGTGATCGCGATCGCGAAGACGCCGTCGGAGAACGCCTCGAGGCGGTTCGGGCTCACCCTCTGGTGTTCGGCGGGATGTGGCGCGGTCCTCTAGCGTCCCGTCCGTGATCGCATCGCTCGATCTGGCCCGGTTCCCGCTCGGGGTGGCGGAGCGGGAGGCGCTCGCGGCCCGACGCGCCGGCTTGAGGAGCGACGCGGCCTTTGCGCGCCTGCTGCTGCCGATGGCGCTGCGGACGATGCCGCTCGCCCTGCCTCAGCTCACCCGGGCCTACTACTTCGCGCTGTGGGA
>DATBAW010000236.1:0-34539 GCA_036271335.1 Thermoanaerobaculia bacterium | reverse complement strand
GCCGGCGGCGGTCCAGTACCCGGATTACGCCGTCTGGCAGCGCGGCTGGCTCCAGGGCGAGGTCCTCGACGCCCAGCTCGCCTTCTGGCGCGCGGAGCTGACGCCGCCGCCAGCGCCGCTCGACCTCCCCACCGACCGGCCGCGACCGGCGGCACAGACCTTCCGTGGCGGCGCGGTGGCGGTCGCGTTGCCGACGGCGCTGGTGCGCGGCGTCCGCGTCCTCGCCCGCCGGCACGGCGCCACCACCTTCATGACCCTGCTGGCCGCCTGGTCGGCGGTGCTCCACCGCTGGTCGGGGGCCGAGGCGATCGCGATCGGCACGCCGGTGGCGAACCGTCGCCCCGAGGTCGAGGGGACGATCGGTTTCTTCGTCAACATCCTGCCGCTGCTGACCCAGCCGGCGGCGGAACGCGTCTTCGGCGATCTCCTCGCCCGGACGCGCGGACGGGCGCTCGGCGCCTACGCCCATCAGGACGTCCCGTTCGAACGGCTGGTCGACGCCCTGGCGCCCGACCGCGATCTCTCGCGCCATCCGCTCTTCCAGGTGGTGCTGGCGCTGGAGGACGGCCCGGGGGCCCGCCCGCGGCTCCCCGGCCTGGAGACCACGCCGGTGCCGGTGCACACCGGCACCGCCAAGTTCGAGCTCACCCTGGCTCTCGCCGGCGACGGCGACGGGCTCACCGGCGGGCTCGAATACAACGCCGACCTCTTCGACACAGCCACCGCGAGCCGGATGGCCGGGCACCTGGCCACCCTGCTCGCCGGCGCCGTGGCGAATGCCGGCCGCGAGATCGCCGACCTCCCCTTGCTGGGACCCGACGAGGAACGCCAGGTGCTGGTCGACTGGAACGCGACCGCGGCGCCCTTCCCCCGTGGCCGCGGGGTACACGAGCTGTTCGCGGCGCAGGCGGCGCGGACGCCGGACGCCATCGCCCTGGTCTGGGGGCACGAACGGCTGACCTACCGCGAGCTCGACGCCCGCGCCGGCCGGCTGGCCCACCGGCTGCGCCGCCTCGGCGTCGGCCCCGAGGTCCTGGTGGGGATCTTCACCCGCCGCACCCCCGACATGGTCGCCGCCATGATCGCCGTGATGCGGGCCGGCGGCGCCTACGTGCCGCTCGACCCCGCCTACCCGGCCGAGCGTGTCGCGCTGCTGCTCGCCGACACGGCGGCGCCGGTGCTGATCACCGAGAGCGCCTTGACGGGAACGCTGCCTCCCTATGCAGGGAAGGTGTTGCTGTTGGGAGAGGAGACAGGGGACGAGAAGGGCGCCATCGACGGCGAATTGATCGATCCCGATCAGACGGCGTACACGATCTACACCTCGGGATCGACCGGGCTGCCGAAGGCGATCCTGATCCGCCATTCGAGCGCGGTGGCGATGATCGCGTGGGCGCTGGCGGCGTACCCGGCCGAGGCGATGGCCGGCATGCTCGCCTCGACCTCCATCTGCTTCGACATCTCGATCTTCGAGATCTTCGCCCCGCTCGCCTGCGGCGGCACCGTGATCCTCGCCGACGACGCCCTGGCGCTCGCCGAGCTGCCGGCAGCGGGCGAGGTGCGGCTGATCGACACCGTCCCCTCGGCGATGGCCGAGCTGCTGCGGGCCGGCGCCGTCCCCCCGTCGGTGACCATCGTCAATCTCGCCGGCGAGCCGCTGCGGCGCGACCTGGTCTCCAGGGTCTACGAGCTGCCGCACGTCGCGGCGGTCTACAACCTCTACGGCCCGTCGGAGGACACGACGTTCTCCACGGTGGCGAATCCCCGGCGCGGCGAGGAGCGCGAGCCGACGATCGGCCGGCCGATCGCCAATGGCCGACTCTACGTCCTCGACCACCGCCTGCGGCCGGTGCCGGTGGGCGTGCCGGGGGAGGTCTGGATCGCCGGCGAGGGGCTCGCCCGCGGCTATCTTCACCGCCCGGAGCTGACGGCGGACCGCTTCCGCCCCGACCCCTTCGCGGCGGCTCCGGGGTCCCGCCTCTACCGGGTTGGCGACCTCGCGCGCTACCTCCCCGACGGCGAGCTGGAGTATCTCGGCCGCCTCGACCACCAGGTCAAGATCCGCGGTTTCCGCGTCGAGCTGGGAGAGATCGAGGCGGCGCTCGACCATCATCCCGCGGTCCGCGAGGCGGCCGTGATCGCCCGCGAGGAGGGGGCCACCCGCACCCTGCTCGCCTGCGTGGTGCCGGCCGCGGGCGATGACGATGAACCGAAGCACGCCGGCGACGGTCTCATCGAGGAGCTGCGCCGCCATCTCGCGGCGCGCCTGCCGGCCTACATGGTCCCCGCCGGCTTCCTCCTGCTGCCGGCGCTGCCGCTCACCCCCAACGGCAAGGTCGACCGCAAGGCGCTGGCCCGGCTCGGGCCCGAGAAACGCCGCGCTGACCAGGATGGTGGGGACGGTGGCGGCTACGTGGCGCCCCGCAATCCGATCGAGGAGCTGCTGGCGCCGCTCTGGGAGGAAGTGCTGGGAGTCGCGCGGGTGGGGGTCCACGACGATTTCTTCGCCCTCGGTGGCCACTCGCTCCTCGGGGTGCAGCTGGTCTCGCGGGTCCGCGACCTCTTCGGGGTGAAGCTGCCGGTGCGGACCCTTTTTCAGGCCAGCACCCTCGGCGACCTGGCGGAACGAATCGCCGGGGAGATGGCCGCCGGCGCCGGCGACGACCTCCTCGCGGAGCTGTTCACCACCGCGGACGGCGACGCTGGTGACGGCGGGAATGACTGAGCGCGGCTGCGGTTAGGAGAGTTGCAATGGACGATCGTTCGAAGCTGGTCAAATCGCTGTCCGCGGACGAGCTCCGCCGTCTGATGGAGCGCCTGAAGAAGGGGCAGCCGGGCATTGAGCGCATCGGCCGGGCCCCTCGCGACGGCGCTCCACCGCCGCTTTCCTTCTCGCAGGAGCGCCTCTGGTTCCTCGACCGCCTGGGAGCGAACACCGCGGCCTACAACGTGCCGGCGGCCGTGCGCCTCGCCGGCGGCCTCGACGCGCCGGCTCTGCAGCGGACTTTCGCCGAGGTGGTGCGCCGTCACGAGGTGCTGCGCACCACCTTCGGCGAGACCGACGGCGTGCCGTTCCAGGTGATCGCGGCGGACTCCGGCGTACCGCTCCCCCTGGCCGACCTCTCCGGGCTGCCGGCGGCCGCCCGCGAGCGGGAGACTCTCCGGCTCGCCACCGCCGAAGCGGGCCGGCCGTTCGACCTCGCGCGCGGCCCCCTGTTCCGCACCCTCCTCTTCCGGCTCGGCCCCACGGATCACGTGCTCACCGTGACCCTCCACCACATCGTCTCCGACGGCTGGTCGACCGGCGTGCTGATCCGCGAGATGGCGGCGCTCTACGGTGCATTCATCGCCGGCCGGCCGTCGCCGCTGCCCGAGCTCGCCATCCAGTATGTCGACTACGCGGTCTGGCAGCGCCAGCGGCTGCGCGGCGAAGGCCTGGAGCGCGAGCTCGCCTTCTGGCGTGAGCGGCTGGCCGGCACTCCGCCGCTGGAGCTGCCCACGGACCGGCCGCGGCCGGCGCAGGCGAGCTTCGCCGGCGGCCGCCGGCCGGTCGAGCTCGACCCCGGCCTCCTCTCCCCCCTCAACGCCCTCTACCGGGCCACCGAGGGGACCCTCTACATGGCCCTGCTGGCGGCCTTCGAGACCCTGCTCCTGCGCTACAGCGGCCAGACCGACTTCGCTATCGGCGCGCCGGTCGCCAACCGCGGCCGCAGCGAGACCGAAGGGCTGATCGGCCTCTTCGTCAACACCCTCGCCCTGCGCTCCAGTCTCGCCGACGGCCTCACCTTCCGCGCCCTGCTGAAGCGGGTCCGGGAGACCACGCTCGCCGCCTTCGCGCACGAGGACATGCCGTTCGACAAGCTGGTGGAGGAGCTGCAGCCGGAGCGCGAGCCGGCGCGCAACCCGCTCTTCCAGGTGATCGCCACGCTGCAGAACCAGCCGCGGCCGGAGCTCGCCATGGGCGACCTCGTGCTCTCGGCGCTGGAGGTGGAGAACGACACGGCGAAAGTCGATCTGACCCTCGCCTGGACCGAGCACGCCGGCCGGCTGCTGGGGAGCCTCGAATACAGCTCCGCCCTGTTCGACGCCGCCACCGCCGAGCGGCTGGCGCGCCACTTCGACGTCCTGCTCGGCGGCGCGGTGGCAAACCCCGATCGCTCCCTCTGGGAGCTCCCTCTACTCGACGCCGCCGAGCGCCGGCAGACGCTGATCGACTGGAACCGCACCGCGTCCGACTACCCGCGCGAGACGCCGATCCACGAGCTGTTCGAGGCGGAGGTGGCGCGCGACCCCGGCGCCGTGGCCGTCGAGTTCGGCGACACCCGCCTCACCTACGGCGAGCTGAACGCGCGGGCCAACCGGCTCGCCCACCGCCTGCGCCGCCTGGGCGTCGGCCCGGAGTCGCTGGTGGTGCTGTCGATCCCCCGCTCGCTCGAGATGATCGAGGGAATGGTCGGCATCCTCAAGGCCGGCGGCGCCTACCTGCCGCTCGACCCCACGCTGCCGCGGGAGCGCCTGGCCTTTCTGATCGAGGAGTCGCGGCCCGCCGCGCTGGTGACCCTCGAGGCTCATCTCTACGCCCTCCCCGACTTCGGCGAGCGCGCCCTCTGTCTCGACCGCGACCGCGCGACTCTGGCGTCTGAGCCGGCGGACGATCCGCGTAGCGGCGTCACCGCCGACAACCTCGTCTACGTCCTCTACACCTCGGGCTCGACCGGACGACCGAAGGCGGTGGCGGTGCCCCATCGCGGCCTGGTGCGGCTGGTGCGGGGCGCCGCCTACGCGCGCCTCGACGCCGGCGAGACCTTCTTCCAGTTCGCGCCGCTCTCCTTCGATCCCTCGACGCTGGAGATCTTCGGCGCGCTGGCGAACGGCGGCCGGCTGGCGGTGGCGCCGGCGGGTCCCTTCTCGCTGGCCGAGCTCGGCCAGGTCATCCGCCGCCACGGCGTGACCACCCTCTGGCTGACCTCGGGGCTCTTCCACCAGATGATCGAGGAGGGGCTCGATGACCTCCGCGGCGTGCGCCAGCTCCTCTCCGGCGGCGACGTGCTGTCGGCGGCGCACATCCGGCGCGCTCTCACGGCCCTCCCCGGCGTCGAGATCATCGACGGCTACGGCCCGACGGAGAACTCCTGTTTCACCACCTGCTACCGGGTCGATCCGTCGGCGCCGCCGGGCGCCTACGTGCCGATCGGCCGGCCGGTGGCCAACACCACGGTCTACATCCTCGACCGCGAGCTGCGGCCGGTGGCGGTGGGCGTTCCCGGCGAGCTGTTCACCGGCGGCGACGGCCTCGCCCGCGGCTATCGCGGCCGGCCGGAGCTGACCGCCGAGCGCTTCGTGCCCAGCCCGTTCGCCGGCGAGACCGATGCCGCCGGCGGCCGCCTCTATCGCACCGGCGACCTCTCCCGCTGGCGGCCGGACGGCGATATCGAGTTCCTCGGCCGCATCGACAGCCAGGTCAAGATCCGTGGCTATCGCATCGAGCCGGGCGAGGTGGAGGCGGTGCTCGCGGAGCACCCGGCGCTCGCCGAGTGCGCGGTGGTCGTCCGCCGTGAGGAGTCGGGCGAGCGGCGCCTGGTCGCCTGCTACGTCACCGCCGCGCCGGTGACGCCGGCCACGCTCAAGGCGCACTTGGCGGTCACGCTGCCGGCCTACATGGTGCCCTCCGCGTTCGTCGAGCTGGAAGCGCTCCCCCTCACCACCAGCGGCAAGGTGGACCGCCGCGCCCTGTCGCGCCTGGAAGCGCCGGCCGGCGACGGCCCCGCCACCACCTATGTCGAGCCACGGACCGCGGTCGAACGGCAGATCGCGGCGATCTGGAGCGATCTGCTCGACCGCGAGCCGATCGGCCGCCACGACAACTTCTTCGATCTTGGGGGCCACTCGCTGCTCGCCACCCGGGTCCTCTCGCGCCTGCGGGAGACGCTGAGCGCCGACCTCTCGTTGACCGTGGTGTTCGAGCGGCCGACCCTCGCCGCGCTCGCCGCCGCCGTCGAGGAGGCGCGCGGCGCCCGGCCGGGTGCCGGCGCCGAGGAGCTCGCCTGGTGGCGGGAGCACCTGTCCGGCGCGCCCACGGTGCTCGAGCTGCCGACCGATTACCCGCGACCGGCGGGGGCCGGGGGTCGTAGCGGCCGCGAGCCGCTGAAGGTCCCGGGCGAGCTGCGGCGAGCGCTGGCATCCCTCGGCGGCGAGGAGGACGCGGCGCTGCTGGCGGCGTTCGCCCTGCTGCTCTCCCGCTACGCCGACCAGCCGGAGGTGCTGGTGGGCTGGCCGTTCGCCGACCTCCGGCCGCTGCGTCTGAGCCTGGCCGACGATCCCCCGTTCCGCGAGCTGCTGGACCGGGCGCGCGAGGAGATCCAGGCGGCCTCCGAGCGCCAGGAGCTGCCGTTCGAACGCCTGGCCACGGCGCTGGCGCCGGAGCAGGGCCGCGATCGCTACCCGCTGTTCCAGGCGTTGCTGGCACTACGGGAGACGGCAGAGGCGGAAGATCGGCCGGCGGAGCTCGACCTCCGCCTGGAGCTGACGCCCCGGGAGGACGGCCTGGAGGGCTGGATCGAATACCGCCGCGACCTGTTCGCGCCGGCGACGGTGCAACGAATGGCAAGCCACCTGCTGACGCTACTGGCGGCGGTGGCGAGGGAGGCCGGCGAGCGGATCTCCGCCCTGTCGCTGCTGGGGGCGGCGGAAGCCGGAGAGCTGCTGGGTTGGCACCGTTCGCCCGGTGTCTGGGCGGGCACCGGGGCCGGAGGCGGCACGGTCCAGGGCCTGTTCATGGAGCAGGCCCGCCTGCGTCCAGAGGCCGTGGCCCTGGTGGCCGGTGAGCGACGGATGACCTACGGCGAGCTGGCTCGCCGCTCGGGCGCGCTGGCGAGGTCGCTGCGGCGGCTGGGCGCCGGCCCGGAGGTGCGGGTGGGCTTGAGCGCCGAGCGTTCGCCCGAGCTGGTGGTGGGCATCCTGGGCATTCTGCGCGCCGGCGCGACGCTGGTGCCGCTCGACCCGGCGCATCCGGCGGAGCGGCTGGCCCTGCTGCTCGCGGACTCCGGCCTCGCGGCGGTGGTGGCGCAGGAAGGGCTGGCGGCCAAGTTGCCGGCCGACGGTCCTCCCGTGCTCCGCCTCGAGAGCGTGGAGAATGACGAGTGGAACGGGTCCGAAGTCGAGGTTCCGGCGGCGGCGCTGGCGTACGTGATCTACACCTCCGGCTCGACCGGCCGTCCCAAGGGAGTGGGAGTCTCCCACGCCAACATCGTCCCCATGCTGCTCTGGAGCCGCGCCACCTTCGATCTGAGGGCGGGGCGGCGGGTGCTTCAGAGCCTCTCCTACGCCTTCGACTTCGGCCTCTGGGAGATCCTGTCGACAGTCGTCTCCGGAGCGGCGCTGCACATGCCGCCGGTGGCGGAGACCGGCGACCCGGAGGCCTTCGCGCGGCGGGCGGTGGCGGAGGGGATCGACACCGTGCACGCGACGCCGTCGTTCTTCCGGGCGGTGGCGGAGACGGGCGTGCGGCTGGAGGCGCTGCGGGTCGTCCATCTCGGGGGCGAGGCGTTGACGCGCTCCCTGGTGGCGCGGCTGGCGGCGGCGGTCGGCGATGGCTGCACGCTCTACAATGGCTACGGTCCGACCGAGGTGACGGTCAACAGCCTGCTGTTCGAGATCGGCCGGCCGGGCGACCTGCGAGGGGGCGAGCGGACGCCGATCGGCCGGCCCTCGGCGGAGAATGCGGTCTACGTGGTGGACCGCTGGGGGGGCGAGGTGCCGGTGGGCGTGCCGGGAGAGCTCCGGGTGGGAGGCCCCGGGGTGGCCCGCGGCTATCTCGGGCGGCCGGAGCTGACGGCGGAGAGGTTCGTGCCGGACCGCTTCGGCGGCGAGCCAGGGAGCCGCCTCTACCGGTCGGGCGATCTGGTGCGCTGGCGGCCGGACGGCACGGTGGAGTTCCTCGGCCGTGTCGACGACCAGGTGAAGATCCGCGGCTTCCGCATCGAGCCGGGGGAGATCGAGGCCGTTCTGCGCCAGCACCCGGACGTGCGGGAGGCGGTGGTGGTGGCGCGGGACCTGCCGGGTGGGACGGGACTGGTGGCCTACGTCGTCGCCGGCGCCGCCGCTGATTCCGCCGAGCGGCAGGCCGATCTGCGGGCCGGCCTGCGGGATTACCTGCGCGGGCGTCTGCCGGCGGCGCTCGTGCCGGCGGCTTTCGTCCTTCTGGCCGAGCTGCCGCTGAGCCCCAGCGGCAAGGTGGACCGCCGGTCGCTGCCGGAGCCGGTGCTCGAACGGGCGGCGGCGGCCGAGCCGCGCGAGCCGGCTCGCACCCCGCTCGAGGAAGCCCTGGCGAACATCTTCCGCGAGGTGCTGGGGATCGTGGAGGTGGGGCGGACGGATTCCTTCTTCCATCTCGGCGGCCATTCGCTGCTGGCGACGCGGGTGCTGTCGCGGGTGCGCCGGGAGCTGGCGGCGGAGGTGCCGTTGCGGGTCCTGTTCGAGGCCCCCACAGTCGCGGCGCTCGCGGCATGGATTGAGGGCGAGGGAGCTGCGCAGTCGGCGGCCCCCGTGATCGAAAGCGTGGAGAGAAGCGGCGCGCTGGCGCTATCGTTCGCCCAGGAGCGCCTCTGGTTCCTCGATCAGCTCCAGCCCGGCACCTCCGCCTACAACGTTCCCGCCCCCGTGCGCCTGCGCGGCGCCATCAGCCACGGCGCGCTCGCCGGAGCGTTGCGGGAGATCGCGCGCCGCCACCAGGTCCTGCGCGTCACCTTCGGCGAACAGGACGGCCAGGCGGTCCAATGGGTCGCGCCGCAGACCGACGTCCCCTTCCCTCTGGTGGACCTCTCGGCGCTGCCGGAGGCGCCGCGCGAGGCGGAGTCCACACGGGTGACCACCGGCGAGGTGCTGCTGCCGTTCGATCTCCAGCGGGGCCCGCTCGTCCGTGCCCTCCTGCTCCGGCTCGCCCCCGACGATCACGTGATGATTCTCACCATTCATCACATCGCCACCGACGGCTGGTCGATGGGCATCCTCATCCACGAGCTGCTCGCCCTCTACCAGGCGGCGCTCGCCGGCCACCCCTCGCCGTTTCCCGAGCCCGACCGGCAGTACTTCGACTTCGCGCACTGGCAGCGCGGCTGGCTCCAGGGCGAGACGCTGGAGACTCTGCTCGCCTACTGGCGGCGGGCGCTCGCCGGCCTGCCGGAGGTGCTGGCGCTCCCCACCGACCGGCCGCGGCCGCCGGTGCGGAGTTACCGTGGCAGCCTGCACCCCTTCCGCTTCGACGAAGCGGTGGCGCGCGATCTCAACACGGTCACCCGCAACACCCGCACGACGCGGTTCATGGCCCTGCTGGCCGGCTTCGACGCCCTGCTCGCCCGCTACAGCCGACAGGAGGACCTCGCGGTCGGCTCGGTGATCGCGAACCGCAACCGCAGTGAGAACGAGGGGCTGGTCGGCTTCTTCGTCAACACCCTCGTCCTGCGCGCGCGCCTCGAGGGGGCTCTCACCTTCCGCGAGCTGCTGGCGCAGGTGCGCGACGTGACGCTCGGCGCCTACGATCACCAGGACCTCCCCTTCGAGCGGATCGTCGAGGAGCTGCAGCCGGAGCGGAGCCTCGCCCACTCGCCGCTGTTCCAGGTCGCCCTGACGCTGCAGACCAACGACCTCCCGTCGCTCGCGCTCCCCGGCCTCACCGTCGAGGGCCTGCAGATCGGCGTCGTCACCGCCAAGTTCGACCTCAGCCTCTTCCTGGAGGAGGTCGACGGCCGGCTCGGCGGCTCGGTGGAGTACGCCACCGATCTGTTCGACGAGCCGACGGTGAGGCGACTCGCGAGCCATCTGGAGAACCTGCTGGCCGCCGCCCTGGCGGCGCCCGAGACCCCCCTCTCCGAGCTGCCGCTGATGTCCGCCGCCGAGAGCCGGCAGGTCCTCGACGAGCTGAGCGCCGCCGAACCGCCGGCCGACAGCGTCTTCGCCGCCTGGGCGGCGCTCGACGGCGGCGTGGCGGCCGACCCCGCGAGCGCCCCCTTCGCCGGCTGCCGGCTCTACATTCTCGATCCGGCGATGCGGCCGGTCCCCGCCGGGGTGCCGGGCGAGGTCTATCTCGGCGGTGGAAACCTCGCGAGCGCCGCTGACGGCCGGCCGGAGCGGGCTGCCGGGAGGTTCGTGCCGGACCCGTTCGCCACCGGTGGCCGCCTCTTCCGGACCGGAGACCTGGCGCGCTTCCGTCCGGACCACGGCATCGATCTCCTCGGCCCCGCCGGGCCGGCCGGCCGCCGTACAGGGTCCGCGCTCGAGGCGCCCGGGCGGGTACGGCGGGAGGGCTTCGCCGCTCCGCGCACGCCGACGGAAGTGGCGCTCGCCGCCATCTGGCAGGAGGTGCTCGGCATCGGCAGGGTTGGCCTCCACGACGACTTCTTCGAGCTCGGCGGCCACTCGCTCCTCACGGCCCGCGTCGCCTCCCGGGTGCGCCAGGATCTCGGCGCCAGCCTCTCCGTGCGCCAGATGTTCGAGTCCTCCACTCTCGAGGCGCTCGCGGCGGCTGTGGAAGCGGCGCGGGCCGCGACGGTCACCGGGCCCGCCGCCGGGGTGACCCGCCGCCCACCCGACGCCCGCGACCTGCCGCTCTCCTTCTCCCAGGAGCGGCTCTGGTTCCTCGACCGGATCGATCCCGGCAACGCCGCCTACAACATCGCGGTCACGGTGCGGATGGTCGGCGACCTGCGCGTCGCGGCGCTCGTCGCTACCTTCAACGAGATCCTGCGCCGGCACGAGGCGCTGCGGACCGCCTTCGTCACCGTCGAAGGGGCCCCCCGGCAGCGGGTGCTCCCCTTCGCCGCGGAGGTCGTGCCGCTGATCGATCTCGCGGACCTGCCGCAACCGGCCCGCGACCGCGAGGCGACCCGGGTCGGCCAGCAGTACGCCGATTGGACCTTCGACCTGACCCGGGGTCCGCTGCTCGTGGTCGGCCTGCTGCGGATCGAGCCGGCCCTCCACCACTGCGCGGCGGTGTTCCACCACATCGCCTCCGATGGCTGGTCGATCAGCCGCTTCCTTCAGGAGATCTCCGTCCTCTATCCCAGCTTCCTGACAGGGCGCCCGTCGCCGCTGCCGGAGCTGCCGATCCAGTACCCCGATTTCGCGCTCTGGCAGCGGCGGGCGATGGCCGAGACTCTGGAGCGCGAGGTCGGCTACTGGCTGGAGCGGCTGAGCGGCGAGATCGCGCCGCTCGAGCTGCCGATCGACCGGCCGCGGCCCGCCGTGCAGAGCTATCGCGGCGCCAGCCGGACGCTGATCCTGCCACCGGAGCTCGGCGCGCGGCTCACCCAGCTCTCACACCGCGAGGGCGCGACCCTGTTCATGACCCTCCTCGCCGCCGCCAAGGTGCTGCTCCATCGCCAGAGCGGCCAGGACGACATCCTCGTCGGCGCGCCGATCGCCGGTCGCGGCAGGATCGAGACCGAAGGGTTGATCGGCATGTTCCTCAACACGCTGGTCCTGCGCACGGATCTCTCCGGCAACCCGTCGTTCCGCGAGCTGCTGGAGCGGATCCGCACGGTCACCCTGGGCGCCTACACGCACCAGGACGTCCCCTTCGAGGCGCTGCTGGCCCGCCTGCCGCAGCACCGGGATCCCTCGCGGACGCCGCTGTTCCAGGTCATGTTCAACATGCTGAACATGCCCGACTACCACCCGATCCCGCTCCCCGGGCTGACCATCGAGCCGTTCTCCGTCCCCGAGCTCCCGTCGAAGTTCGACGTCACCTTCTACGTCACCGACGCCAAGGACGAAGGCATCTACTTTCATCTCCTCTACAACGCGGACCTCTTCGCCGAGGCGAGGATGGTGGAGATGCTCGACCAGCTCGCCTCGCTCCTCGAGCAGGTCGCGATGGCGCCCGAAACGCCGATCGAGACGCTCTCCCTGGTCACCCGGGCGGCGCGGGCCGTGCTCCCCGATCCGGCGGCGACGCTCGACGCCGGCTGGGTGGGAGCGATCCACGACCTCTTCTCGGCGCGGGCTCGCGTGGCGCCGGCGCGGACGGCAATCGCCGATCGCGAGGGAACGTGGAGCTACGGCGAGCTCGAGAAGGCGAGCAACCGTCTCGCCCACAGGCTCCTCGCAGAGGGGGCGGGGAAGGGCGAGCGGGTGGCGATCTGGGTCCACCGTAGCGCGCCGGTGGCGACGGCGGTGCTCGGCGCCCTCAAAGCCGGCGCCGCGTTCACCATGCTCGATCCGGCCTACCCGCCGGCGCGGCTGGTCGAGATCCTGCGCGTGGCGACCCCGCGCGCCCTCGTCCGGCTGGAAGCGGCGGGACCGCTGCCGGACATCGTAGAGGCCTGGCTCCTCGAGGCCGGCTGCCGGCAGGTCGACCTGCCGCGCGGCGGCGCCGCGGCGGTGCTGGACCGGCTCGCCGGATTCGCCGACGAGCCGCCGGCGGTCGCCGTCGGACCCGACGACGTGGCGGTGATCGGCTTCACCTCCGGCTCGACCGGGACGCCGAAGGGGATCGCCGGCCGTCACGGCCCGCTGACCCACTTCCTCCCCTGGCAGTGCGAGCGCTTCGGCTTCTCTGCCGAGGACCGCTTCAGCCAGCTCTCCGGGCTCGCTCACGACCCGTTGCAGCGCGACCTGTTCACGCCCCTCTACCTGGGCGCCACCATCGTCGTCCCCAACCCCGAGGACATCGGGGTCTCCGGCCGCCTCGCCGAGTGGCTGGCGCGCGAGCGGGTGACGGTGGCCCATCTGACGCCGGCGATGGCGCAGGTCCTCACCGAGCGGCCCTCTCACGGCGCCGCCGTGCAGGCGCCGGACCTCCGCTTCGTCCTGCTGGTGGGCGACGCGCTCACCCGCCTCGACGTGGCGCGCATCCGCCGCCTGGCGCCGCGGGTGACCTGCGTCAACCTCTACGGCTCGACCGAAACCCAGCGCGCCGTGGCCTACCACGTCGTCGAGGAGACCGGCGAGGACGCCAGGCAGGTGCTCCCCCTCGGCGCCGGCATGCGAGACGTGCAGCTGCTGGTGATCAACCGTGCCGGGCGGCTCGCCGGCATCGGCGAGGTGGGAGAGATCGCCGTCCGCAGCCCCCATCTCGCGCAGGGCTACCTGGGCGACGCGGCGCTGACCGCCGAGAAGTTCCGGCTCAACCCTTTCACTGGAGCCGCCGGCGACCGTATCTACCGTACCGGCGATCTCGGCCGCTACCTGCCGGACGGCGAGGTGACCTTCGCCGGCCGCGCCGACCTGCAGGTGAAGATCCGCGGCTTCCGCATCGAGCCGGCGGAGATCGAGGCGCGCCTGGCCGCGCTCCCCGGCGTCCGCGAGGCGGTGGTGGTGGCGCGCGAGGACCGCGGCGAGAAGCGGCTGGTGGCCTATGTCGTCGCCGAAGGAGCGGGGACCTCGGCCACCCTCCTGCGCCAGGCCCTGCGCGACCGCCTGCCCGCCTACATGGTGCCGTCGGCCTTCGTCCTGCTCGACCGGCTGCCGATCACTCCCAACGGCAAGATCGACCGCCGGGCGCTCCCCCCGCCGGTCGAGGAGGCCGCCGGGGCGCGCGACTTCGCGACGCCGGAGAGCGCGGTGGAAGAGACGATCGCCGCCGTCTGGCGCGAGGTCCTGGGGATCGAGAAGGTCGGCGTCACCGACAACTTCTTCGACGTCGGCGGCCATTCTCTGCTGCTGGTCCGCCTGCACAGCCGGCTCCAGGAGGAGCTCGGCCGCGAGATCTCCCTGATGGAACTGTTCAACCATCCGAACATCCGCTCGCAGGCCGACCACCTGGGCGCGCGCGCTCAGGCCCTCCAGCCGGCGCCGCGGCGGCCGGAGCCGGTGGAGACGGATGAAGGCTCCGGTGGCGGCGGGATCGCCATCGTCGGCCTCGCCGGCCGCTTCCCTGCGGCGAAGGACGCCGAGGAGCTCTGGCGCAATCTGAGCGCGGGGGTGGAAGCAATCTCCTTCTTCTCCCCCGAGGAGGTCCTGGCATCGACCGGCATACCTCCGGAGATGGCCTTCCACCCCCGGCTCGTCAGAGCGCGGGGCGTGCTCGCCGACGAGGCGATGTTCGACGCCGACTTCTTCGACATTTCGCCCCGCCAGGCCGAGCTGATGGACCCCCAGCTCCGTCACTTCCTCGAGTGCGCCTGGGAGGCGCTGGAGAACGCCGGCTACGATCCCGCGCGCTTCCCCGGACAGATCGGCGTCTACGGCGGCGTGACGGTGTCGACCTATCTCCTGCAGAACCTGCTCTCGAATCCGCACGTGATCCAGGAGGCGGGAACCTACCAGACGGCGATCGCCACCGACCGCGACTTCCTGACCACCCAGGTCTCCTACAAGCTCAACCTGCGGGGCCCAAGCCTGACGGTGCAGACCGCCTGCTCGACCTCGCTGGTGGCCACCCATCTGGCCTGTCTGTCGCTGCTCGCGGGCGAATGCGACATGGCGCTGGCCGGCGGGGTGTCGATCAAGTTCCCGCAGGTCTCCGGCTACCTCTACCAGGAGGGCGGGCTCGACTCCTCGGACGGCCACTGCCGCTCCTTCGACGCGCGGGCGGACGGCTCGGTCTACGGCAGCGGCGCAGGGGTCGTCGTCCTCAAGCGGTTGGAGGATGCCCTGGCCGACGGCGATACGGTGCACGCGGTGATCCTCGGTTCGGCGATCAACAACGACGGCTCGGCCAAAGTCGGCTTCACCGCTCCCAGCATCGAGGGGCAGAGCCGCGCGATCGCCCAGGCGCACGCCGCCGCCGGCATCGAGCCCGAGTCGATCGGCTACGTCGAATGCCACGGCAGCGGCACGGCGCTGGGCGATCCGATCGAGGTGGCGGCGCTCACCCGCGCCTTCGCCAGCCCCGGGCGCGGCGTCTGCCCGATCGGATCGATCAAGTCGAGCATCGGCCACCTCGGCGCCGCCGCGGGCGTCGCCGGTCTGATCAAGACGGTCCTCGCGCTGGAGCACGGACAGATCCCCGCCAGCCTCCACTTCGAGACCCCGAACCCGCGGATCGACTTCGCGGCGAGCCCGTTCTTCGTCAACACCCGTCTCGCCGACTGGCCGGCGGACCGCGGTCCCCGGCGCGCCGGCGTCAGCTCCTTCGGTCTCGGCGGCACCAACGCCCACGCCGTGCTCGAGGAGGCTCCCGCCCTCCAGCCCACCGATCCGGGGCGCCCCTGGCAGCTCCTCGTCCTCTCGGCGCGCACCGAGAGCGCGCTGGAGACCGCCACCGACAACCTGGCCGCCTGGTTCGCGGAGCATCCGCAGGCGGACCTCGCCGACGTCGCCCATACTCTGCAGGTGGGGCGTCAGGCGTTCGCCTGGCGGCGCACGGTGGTCTGCCGCGACTCCAAGGAAGCCGGGAAGGCTCTCGCCGGGCGTGAGCCGCGCGCCCTGCGCACGGCCTGGACCGAGAGCGGCGGACGGTCGCCGGTCGCCTTCCTCCTCCCCGGTGTGGGCGACCACTATCCGGGCATGGCGCGCGGCCTCTACGAGGAGGAGCCGGTGTTCCGCGCCGAGCTCGACCGCTGCCTCGACATCCTCCAGGAAAAGCTCGGCGAGGACCTGCGCGAGGTGATCTTCGCCGGCGGCCGCGCGGCGGGCGAGGGGCTCGATCTCCGCCGCCTGCTCGGCCGCGGCGGCGCGGGTGATGACGGAGCCACCGCCCGCCTGAACCAGACCCGCTTCGCGCAGCCGGCCGTGTTCGCCGTCGAGTACGCCCTGGCCCGCCTCTGGGAGTCCTGGAGCGTGCGCCCCGACGCCCTGCTCGGCTACAGCCTGGGCGAGTACACGGCGGCCTGCCTGGCCGGCGTCTTCTCCCTGGAGGACGCCCTGACGCTGGTGGTCGAACGGGCGCGCTGGATCGACGAGCTGCCGGCCGGCGAGATGCTGGCGGTCTCGCTCCCCGACGCCGAGGTGCGCCCGCGGCTGGCCGGCGACCTCTGCCTGGCGGCGACCAACGGCCCGCAGCTCACCGTGGTCTCCGGCCCACCCGACCAGATCGGTCCCTTCGCCGAACGGCTCGCCGCCGAGGGGGTCGCCTGCCGGCGCCTGCCGACGACGCACGCCTTCCACTCGACGATGATGGCTCCGCTGGCCGACCGGCTGACCGCGCTGGCGGGGACGCTCCGTCTCGCCGCGCCGCGCATCCCCTGTCTCTCGAACGTGACCGGCACCTGGCTGCGGCCCGAGGAGGCCACCGATCCCGGCTACTGGGCGCGCCATCTGTGCGGCACGGTCCGCTTCTCGGAGGCGCTCGACGAGCTCTGGAAGCAGCCCTCCCGGGTGCTGCTCGAGGTGGGACCGGGCCAGGGGCTCTCCGCGCTGGCGCTCCAGCACCCGGCCGCCGCGGCGGGGCGGACGGCGATCCCTTCTCTCCCCCACGCTCACGAGGGGAGGCCGGACGCCGTGTTCCTCGCCGACGCGCTCGGGCGCCTCTGGCTCGCCGGCGTCGAGATCGACTGGAGCGGCGGCCTCCACGCCGGCGAGCGGCGCCGCCGTCTGCCGCTGCCGACCTACCCCTTCGAGCGCAGCCGCTTCTGGATCGAACGGAACCGGGCGGTCCAGGGGATCGGCGCCGTCGACGGCACGCGGCCGGAATCCTGGCTCCAGGCGCCCTCCTGGCGGCGCGTACCCCTTCCGGCCGGGCCCGCGACGCGCGGCGACGCGCGACCGCCCGGGCTGCTGGTCGCGGCCGGCGACGGCCCCGTCGACGAGCTCGGCCGGAAGCTCCAGGCCCGCGGCATCCTCGGCCCGATCTCCGGCGCCGGCGAGATCGTCATCCTCTCGCACGGGCTCCACGAGCTGTCCGGAGGAGAGCTGATGCCGGAGCAAGCGGCCGAGGCCGCCGCCGGCCGCCGGAGCGCCCGCGAGGCGAGGCTCCCCTGCCGCACGATCGACCTGCCGCCGGCCTTCGATTCGCTGGACCGCTGGGCAGACCTCCTCACCGCCGAGATCGCGCGCGGCATGGAGGAGAGCGTCTCCTACGCGCCACGCGGAGGGCGCTGGGTGCGCACTCTGGAGCCGGTACACGCTGACGGCCCGGGGCTGGACCTCCCGGCCGGCGGCTTCTGTTTCCTGCTGGCCGGCGACGGCCAGGACGCTCTCGCGGCTGTGGCCGAGAGCTGGCTGGCCGGCGCCGGCGTCGCCATCCGGCGAATCGAGGAGCCCGCCCTGCCGGAGGAGCTGCCGGCGGACGCGCCCGCTCCCCTCGGCGTGATCGTCGTCGTTGGTGGCGCCGCCGAGACCGTGGCGGGTGCCGCGCGGCGCCTGCTCGCCACGCGCGAGATGGCGCGGCGAGGGGCCGGCTTCTGCCTCGTGCTCGCCGGCGACGCGGGCGGCCCGGAACCGGAGGCCGCGGCGGCCTACGCACGGCTCTTCGCGCTGCGCGAGGGCCAGGAATCCGATCCCCTCTCCTGGCGAACCGTGACCTTCGCGGGCGACCTGCCGACGGCCGGCGACGCCGCCGAGGCTCTCCGACGGACCGCCGCCCTCGGCGAGACCGAGATCGTCGTGGCGCCACCCCCGCCGCCGCTCCGTCCGGACGCTCCACCCCCTTCCCACACCCGACCGACGCGCCTGCGGCACGCCCCGATGGCGCCGCGCGATGAAGGGGAGGCGAGGATCGCGGGTCTCATGGGGAAGCTGCTCGGGATCTCGGACCTGGGCGTGCACGACAGCTTCTTCGAGCTGGGCGGCCATTCGCTGCTCGGCGTCCGGCTGCTGTCGCGCCTGCGCGACGAGATGGGCGTCGAGCTGCCGATCTCCGTCCTGTTCGACCTCCCCACCGTGGCCGGGCTGGCGGAACGGGTCGCCCTGCACCGGCCGGAGGAGCTCGCGGTGCCCCTGACGCGGGTAGCGCGCGACGGCGAACTCCCGCTCTCCTTCGCCCAGGAGCGCATCTGGTTCCTCGACCAGCTCCAGCCCGGTAGCGCCGCCTACAACATCCCGGCCGCGCTCCGTCTCGCCGGGCGCCTCGACGCGGCCGCGCTGGAGCGGGCCCTCGCCACCCTCGTCGGCCGCCACGAGTCGTTGCGCACCACGTTCATCGCCCTCGAAGGCCCGCCGGCGCAGCGCATCGCCGGCCCTGCGCGCTGGCGCCTGCCGCGGGTGGATCTGACCGCGCTGCCGGCGGACCGGCGCGAGGCCGAGGCCCGGAGCCTGGCGCAAGAGGAGGCCCGCCGGCCGTTCGATCTGGCGGCCGGCCCGCTGCTGCGGACGGCGTTGATCGACCTCGGCGAGCGGGACCGGCAGCTGCTCATCAACCTGCACCACGTGATCGCCGACGGCTGGTCCCTCGGCGTCCTGGTTCACGAGGTCGCGGCGCTCTACGGCGCCTTCGCCGCCGGGAACCCTTCGCCGCTGCCGCCGCTGGCGATCCAGTACGCCGACTTCGCCGCCTGGCAACGGCGCTTCCTCACCGGACCGGTGCTCGCCCGCCACCTCGATTACTGGCGCGGACGCCTGGGCGGCGAGACGCCGGCGCTGGCCCTGCCGACCGACCATCCGCGACCCGCCGTCGAGACCTTCGCCGGCAGCCGCCGCTGGGTCCATCTCGATCCGGAGCTCACCCGCCGGCTCAACGCCGTGGGGCGAGAGCGGAGCGCGACCCTGTTCATGGTGGTGCTCGCGGCCTTCGACGCGCTGCTCCAGCGCTATACCGGCCAGGACGACCTGGCCGTCGGCACGCCGGTCGCCGGCCGTACCCGCGCCGAGGTCGAAGGGCTGATCGGCATGTTCATCAACACCCTGGTGCTGCGCTGCGACCTGGCGGGCGATCCGACCTTCGACGAGCTGCAGGCGCGGGTGCGCGAGAGCGCCGTCGGCGCCTTCGCCCATCAGGAGCTGCCGTTCGAGAAGCTGGTCGAGGAGCTGCGGCCGGAACGGAGCCTCGGCCATTCGCCGCTTTTCCAGGTCCTCTTCATCCTGCAGAACACGCCGTCCGAGACGATCCGCATCGAGGACCTCGAGATCCGTCCCGTGGCCGACGTCTTCCACGGCAACTCGCGGTTCGACCTCACGCTGTCGCTGACCGAGACGCCCGACGGCCTGCTCGGCTACCTGGAATACAAGACCGACCTCTTCGAGGCCGCCACCGCCGAGCGGTGGGCCGGCCATCTGGCCAACCTGCTGGCGGCGGCCGCCGCCACGCCGGAGCGCCGGATCTCCGAGCTGCCGATGCTCGCGGACGCGGAACGGCGGCAGCTCCTCACCGCCTGGAACGACACCGCGATGGCATGGACCGCCGCCCCCGTCCACCGGCTGATCGCCGCGCAGGCGGAGCGGACCCCCGACGTCGTCGCCGTCACGGCCGCGGAGGGCGAGCTGACCTACCGGGAGCTCGACGTCCGCGCCAACCGGCTGGCCCGTTACCTGCGCCGTCTCGGCGTCGGGCCGGAGGTGGCGGTGGGCGTCTGCCTGGAACGCTCCGTCGATCTGCCGGTGGCGTTGCTCGCCGTGCTCAAGGCCGGCGGCGCCTACGTCCCGCTCGATCCTGGCTACCCGCGCGAGCGGCTGGCCGTCATGCTGGCGGATTCGGCCGCCGCGGTGGTGGTCACCCAGAGCTCCCTGCGCGACGTCCTGCCGTCGCATCAGGCCTGGGGAGTCGCGCTCGACGAGGACGCGCCGATGATCGCGCTGGAGAGCCCGGAGTCCCCTGACACCGGGAGCGGCGAAGAGGACGCCGCGAGCCTGGCCTACATCCTCTTTACCTCCGGCTCCACCGGCAGGCCGAAGGGGGTCCAGGTGTCGCACGGCGCCCTGGTCAACTTCCTGCTGGCCATGCGCGGGCGGCCGGGGCTGGGCTCCGACGACCGGCTTCTCGCGGTCACCCCGGTCTCCTTCGACATCGCGGGCCTGGAGCTCTACCTGCCACTGATCGCCGGCGCGCGGGTGATCCTCGCCGGCCGCGAGGACGCGGCGGACGGCGCGCGTCTCCAGGCGCTTCTCGCCGGCTCCGGCGCCACCGTGATGCAGGCGACGCCGGCCACTTGGCGGCTGCTGATCGAAGCGGGCTGGCAGGGCGACGGCCGGCTGAAGGTGCTCTGCGGCGGCGAGGCGCTGCCGGAGGCGCTCGCCGGGCAGCTCCTCGACCGCGCCGGCGAGGTCTGGAACCTCTACGGACCCACCGAAACCACCGTCTGGTCGACCGCCCAGCGGGTGACTCGAGGAGCGCGGCCGACCCTCGGCTCGGCGATCGCCAACACCCGCGTCCACGTGCTCGATCCGGCCGGGGAGGCGGCGCCGATCGGCGTGCCGGGCGAGCTGCTGATCGGCGGCGACGGCGTGGCCCGCGGCTATCGCGGCCGGCCGGACCTGACCGCCGAGCGTTTCGTGCCCGACCCCTTCCAGGGCGGCGGCGGGCGGCTCTACCGCACCGGCGACCTCGCCCGCTTCCTCGCCGGCGGCGAGCTGGAGTTCCTGGGCCGCGTCGACTTCCAGGTCAAGATCCGCGGTCATCGCATCGAGCTCGGCGAGATCGAGGCGGTCCTCGGCCGCCACCCAGAGGTGGCCCAGGCGTTGGTGGTGGCGGCGCAGGACGGCGGCACCGGCGACTCCCGTCTGGTCGCCTACGTCACGCCCGCGGCGGCCGGCGCCCGGGAGCTGCGCGCCTTCGTCAGCGCGCACCTGCCGGACTACATGGTGCCCGCCACCGTGATCGCCCTCGACGCCTTCCCGCTCACCCCCAACGGCAAGGTGGACCGCCGGGCGCTCCCCAAGCCGGCGCGCGGCGAGAGCGGCAGCGCCTGGACCGGTCCGCGCAACCCTGTCGAGGAGGTGCTCGCCGGGATCTGGGCGGAGGTGCTGCGGCTCGACCGCGTCGGCATCGACGACGACTTCTTCGCTCTCGGCGGCCATTCCCTGCTCGCCACCCAGGTGATCTCCCGTCTGCGCGCCGCCCTCGGCGAGGCACCGCCGGTCCGCCGGCTCTTCGAGCGTCCCACCATCCGCGGCCTGGCTGCCGCGCTCGCCACCGGGGTGGACCACGGTGGCTTCGAGCCGCCGCCGATCGTCCGCCTGCCGCGCGAGGGGGATCTGCCGCTCTCGTTCGCCCAGGAGCGCTTCTGGTTCCTCGACCGCCTGGAGCCCGGCGGCTACGGCTACAACATCTCAGCCGCCGCCACTCTGAACGGCGAGCTGGCGCTGCCGGCGCTCGCCGCCGCGCTGGGCGAGATCGTCCGCCGTCACGAAGCCCTGCGCACCGTCTTCCCCGCCCGCGACGGCGCGCCCACCCTCGCGCTCCAGCCGGCGCGGGGGATCGCGCTTCCGGTGATCGATCTGTCGGCGCTGCCCGCCGAGCGCCGCACCGCGGAGCGCGACCGCCAGCTCACGGTGGTGGCCCGCCGGCCGTTCGACCTCGCGACCGGACCGCTGCTGCGTACCACCCTGGTGCGGCTGAACGGGCGCGAGCACGCGCTGGCCGTCGTCGTCCATCACCTGGTGGCCGACAACTGGTCGGTCGGCAGGCTCCTGGGCGAGATCGCCGCCCTCTACTCCGCCGCAGTGCTGGGCACGGCGTCGCCGCTGCCCGAGCTGGAGGTGCAGTACGTCGACTACGCGGCCTGGCAGCGGAGCTGGCTGACCGGCGAGGTGCTCGACCGGCTGCTCGCCGGCTGGCGAGCCCGGCTCGCCGGCGCGCCGGCGGCGCTGGAGCTGCCGACCGACCACCCCCGGTTCGCGACGCAGACCTTCCGCGGCGCCAAGGCTCCGTGGCATCCCGCGCCGGGATTGACCGCCGCCCTGCACGCCCTCGGCCGCGGCGAGGGGGCGACCCCCTTCATGGTGCTGCTGGCCGCCTATCAGCTCCTGCTCCACCGCTACAGCGGCCAGCCCGAGGTCGTCGTGGGCGCGCCGATCGCCGGCCGCAACCGCGAGGAGATCGAGCCGCTGATCGGCGTCTTCATCAACACGCTGGCGCTGCGCGGCGACCTCTCGGGCGCCCCCGCGTTCCGCGAGCTCCTGGCGCGCGTCCGCGAGGTCTCCCTGGAGGCCTACGCGCTCCAGGACCTGCCGTTCGAAAAGCTGGTCGACGATCTCAGGCCCGCACGCCTGCTGGCCCGCTCGCCGGTCTTCCAGACCATGATCGTGCTCCAGAACGCGCCGTCCGGCGGCGACGGGCGGGAGATGCCCGGCCTGACGCTCTCGCCCCTGCCGCTGACGAGCGGCGCCGCGCAGTACGAGCTGACCCTGTGGCTCAACGAGACGCTGAAGGAGGGGCTCACCGGCTCGCTCGAATACAACGCCGACCTGTTCGCGCGGACCACCGCCGAGCGCCTGCTGCGCCATCTCGAAAGCCTGCTGACCGCCGCCGCCGCCGACCCCGCCCGCGGCATCGACGATCTCCCCTTGCTCGGCGCGGCGGAGCGGCACCAGATCCTGGAAGCCTGGAACGCCACCGCCGTGGAGATCCCGGCGGCGCCCGTCCACCGCCTGATCGGAGCCCAGGCGGCGGCGACGCCCCAGGCGGTGGCCGTGACCGCCGCTGGCGAGGAGCTGACCTACGAGGTCCTCGACGCCCGCGCCAACCGGCTGGCCCATCACCTCCGCCGCCTCGGCGTCGGACCTGAGGTCGCGGTCGCCGTCTGCCTGGAGCGGAGCGTCGAACTGCCGGTGGCGCTGCTCGCCGTGCTCAAGGCCGGTGGCGCCTACGTCCCGCTCGACCCCGGCTATCCGCGCGAGCGCCTCGCCGTCATGCTGGAGGATTCGGCCGCCCCCGTCGTGATCACCCAGGACTCCCTGCGCGGCACCCTGCCGCCCCATCAGGCGTGGGTGGTCGCTCTCGACACCGACGCGCCGGCGATCGAGCTGGAAAGCCCGGAAGCGCCCCTCGACGTCGAGGTCGACGGCGCCAACCTGGCCTACATCCTCTTCACCTCGGGCTCGACCGGACGGCCGAAGGGCGTGCAGGTGCCGCACGGCGCGCTGACCAACTTCCTGCTGTCGATGCGCGCCCGGCCCGGGCTCCGGGCCGACGACGCGCTGCTCGCCGTGACGCCCGTCTCGTTCGACATCGCGGGCCTGGAGATCTACCTCCCGCTGCTCGCCGGCGCGCGGGTGGCGATCGCCGGCCGCGAGGACGCCGCCGACGGCGCCCGCCTCCAGGGGCTCCTCGCGCGCTCCGGCGCCACCGTGATGCAGGCCACGCCGGCCACCTGGCGGCTGCTGGTCGAAGCGGGCTGGCAGGGCGACGGACGGCTGAAGGTGCTGTGCGGCGGCGAGGCCCTCCCCGAGGCGCTCGCCGGGCAGCTCCTCGATCGCGCCGGCGAGGTCTGGAACCTCTACGGACCCACCGAGACCACGGTCTGGTCGACCGTCCAGCCGGTGCCTCGCGGGCATCGGCCGAACCTCGGCACCCCGATCGCCAACACCCAGGTCTACGTCCTCGAGCCGACCGGCGAGCCGGCGCCTGCCGGCGTGCCCGGCGAGCTGCTGATCGGCGGCGACGGCGTGGCCCGCGGCTATTGCGGCCGGCCGGACCTCACCGCCGAGCGCTTCGTGCCCGACCCCTTCCGGACCGGCGGCGCGCGGCTCTACCGCACCGGCGACCTCGCCCGCTTCCGGGAGGACGGCGAGTTGGAGTTCCTCGGCCGCATCGACTTCCAGGTCAAGGTTCGCGGCTACCGCATCGAGCTCGGCGAGATCGAGACCGTCCTCGGACGCCACCCCGGAGTGGCGCAGGCGGTCGTGGTGGCCCAGGGAGGCGACGCGGGCGACGCCCGCCTGATCGCCTATGTGGTGCCGGCGGCGGAGCTCGATCCTCAGGAGCTGCGGGCCTTCGCCGGCGCGCACCTGCCGGACTACATGGTGCCGGCGGCGGTGGTCGCGCTCGACGCCTTTCCGCTCACTCCCAACGGCAAGGTCGACCGCAAGGCCCTGCCGGCGCCGGCGCGGCTCGACGGCGGGACCGCCCACGTCGCCCCCGCCACTCCCACCGAGGAGGCTCTGGCGGCCCTCTGGGCCGACATCCTGGGCGTCGACGCGGTCGGCGCGCAGGACAACTTCTTCGAGTTGGGCGGCCACTCGATCCTGGCCACCCGGCTGATGTTCCGCATCCGCGAGACGCTGGGCGTGGAGCTGCCGCTGCGGGCGCTGTTCGAGGCGCCCACCGTGGCGCGGCTCGCCGCCCTGGTGACGGCGCGCCGGGCCGAGGCGGTGGAGGACTTCACCGCGCTGCCGCAGGTCGAGCCCAACCCCGCCGGGATCGACCGGCCGTTCCCGCTCACCGACGTGCAGGAGGCCTACTGGATCGGCCGCAGCGGCGCCTTGGAGCTGGGCTCGGTGTCGACCCATCTCTACCTCGAGATCGACTTCCCGCGGCTCGACGTGGCGCGGCTGAACCACGCGCTGCGCCGGCTGATCGACCGCCACGGCATGCTGCGGGCGGTGGTGCAGCACGACGGCCGGCAGCGGATCCTCCCCGCGGTCCCCCCCTATCGCGCGACCGAGCTCGACCTGACGGGCCTCGCCGCGGACGCCGCCGGGAGCGGGCTGCTGGCGGTGCGCGGCCGCATGTCGCACCAGGTGCTGCCGAGCGACCGCTGGCCGCTGTTCGAGATCGCGGTCACCCGCCTCGACGACCGCGCGCGGCTGCACGTCAGCCTCGACCTGCTGATCGGCGACGCCTGGAGCTTCCGCATCCTGGCCCGCGAGCTGGGCGCCTTCTACGAGAGCCCCGAGTTGGAGCTCGCGCCACTCGCCCTCTCCTTCCGCGACTACGTCGAGGCCGAGGTGGCGCTGCACGAGTCGAAGGCCTACCAGCGGGCGCTCGGCTACTGGCGCGAGCGGCTGGCCACGCTGCCGCCGGCGCCGGCCCTCCCCCTGGCGAAGAATCCGGCGACGGTGACGGCGCCCCGCTTCGTGCGCCGCACCGCGCGCCTCGACCGCGACGCCTGGACGCGCCTCAAGGCCCACGCCTCGGCCGCCACGCTGACCCCCTCCGGCGTGCTCCTCGCCGCCTTCGCCGAGGTGCTCGCCGCCTGGAGCGAGAACCCCGACCTGACGATCAACCTGACGCTGTTCAACCGCCTGCCGCTCCACCCCGAGGTCGACGCCATCGTGGGCGACTTCACCTCGCTCACCCTGCTCGCCGTGGAGCGCCTGCCGGGGGAGACCTTCGAGACGCGGGCCCGGCGCCTCCAGGGGCGGCTCTGGGACGACCTCGATCACCGGCTGGTCAGCGGCGTGCGCGTGCTGCGCGAGCTGGCGCGGCAGCGCGGCGGGCGCGGCACGCCGATGCCGGTCGTCTTCACCAGCACGCTGAACCAGGCCGACGACGGCGGCGCCGCCGCCGAGGAGCCGCCGGCCGAGGCCGGACGCCCCGTCTACAGCATCTCGCAGACGCCGCAGGTCTGGCTCGACCACCAGGTGTTCGAGAGCGGCGGCGCCCTCACCTACAGCTGGGACGCCGTCGAGGAGCTCTTCCCCGCCGGCCTGCTGGACGACCTGTTCGCGGCCTACCAGACGCTGATCGCCCGCCTGGCCGACGGCGCGGCGGCGTGGCGGGAACCCGTGCGCGGCCTGCTCCCCGCCGGCCAGCTCGGCCTGCTCGCCGACTACAACGCCACCGCCGCGCCGGTCCCCGCGGGGCTCCTCCACGAGCCCTTCCTGGCGCAGGCCGCGCGGCGGCCGGACGCCCTGGCGGTGATCACCTCGTCGCGGCGCATCACCTACGCCCAGCTCGACCGCGCCTCACTCGCCCTGGCCCACCGCCTGCGCATCCGGGGCGCGCGGCCGAACCGGCTGATCGGCGTGGTGATGGAGAAAGGCTGGGAGCAGGTGGTGGCCGTGCTCGCCATCCTGCGCGCCGGCGGCGCCTACCTGCCGATCGACGCCCACCTCCCGACCGGGCGCCTGCACGACCTGCTGGAGCGCGGCGAGGTGGAGGTCGCCCTCACCCAGAGCCGCTTCGCGGCGACGCTGGAGTGGCCTGCCGGCGTCGCGCCGCTGGCGGTGGACGACGCCGATTTCGCCCTCGATGCCGCGACGCTCGCGCCGCTGCCGGCGATCCAGGAGCCGGAGGACCTCGCGTACGTGATCTTCACCTCCGGCTCGACCGGCCAGCCGAAGGGGGTGATGACCGACCACCGCGGCGCCCTCAACACCTGCGTCGACGTCAACCTGAGCTACGGCGTGGGCCCCGAGGACCGGGTGCTCGCCATCTCGCAGCTCAACTTCGACCTCTCGGTCTACGACATCTTCGGCCTGCTGGCGGCCGGCGGCGCGGTGGTGATCCCCGACGGCGGCACGCAGCGCGATCCGCGCCACTGGGCGGAGCTCTGCCGCCGCGAGCGGGTGACGCTCTGGGACTCGGTGCCGGCGCTGGTCGAGATGCTGGTCGAGTACAGCACCGGCCACGCGGCCGAGCTCGCCTTCCCGCTACGGGCGGTGATGATGTCCGGCGACTGGATCCCGCCGCGCCTGCCCGACCGCATCCGCGCCGCCTTCCCCGGCGCGCGGGTGATCAGCATGGGCGGCGCCACCGAGGCCTCGATCTGGTCGATCGTCTACCCCATCGGCGAGGTCGGCGCGGACTGGGTGAGCATCCCCTACGGCCGGCCGATGCGGAACCAGACCTTCCACGTGCTCGACCGCGACCTCGAGCCGCGGCCGGTCGGGGTCCAGGGGCATCTCTACATCGGCGGCATCGGCCTCGCGCAAGGCTACTGGCGCGACGAGGAGAAGACCGCCGCTTCGTTCGTCACCCAGCCGCGGACCGGCGAGCGCCTCTACCGCACCGGCGACCTCGGCCGCATGCTCCCCGACGGCAACATCGAGTTCCTCGGCCGCGACGATTTCCAGGTCAAGATCCAGGGACACCGCATCGAGCTGGGCGAGATCGAGTCGGCCTTGATCCAGCACCCCGCGGTGGCGGCGGCGGTGGCCACCGCCCACGGCGACCTGCGCGGCGCCAAGCAGCTCGCCGCCTACGTCGTGCTCGCGGCGCCCGGGGAGGGCGAGAGCGATCTGCTGCGCCGCGAGGCCAGCCGCGCCTGGGCCGACCTCGCCGCCGGCGCGGCGCCGGCCGATCTCCTGGCGCGCCGCCCCTTCGAGCCGGCGCCGGTGGCGCTCGACGACCTCGCCGCCGTGCTCGCCGCGCTGCTGCGGGTCGAGATCCCGGGCTCGCCCTTCCCGAAGCTCCGCTACGGCTCGGCGGGCAACCTCTATCCGGTGCAGGCCTACGTGGCCGCGGCGCCCGGCGCCGTGACCGGGCTCGCCGGCGGCGCCTATTACTACGACCCCCAGGGGCACGCCCTGGTCGACCTCGCCGGCACGGCCGCGGTCGATCCGGCGTTCTTCGCCGGCGCGGGATTCGCCATCTTCCTGGTCGCGCAGCTGGCGGCCATCGAGCCGCTCTACGGCGACCTCAGCCGGCGGTTCGTCGCTCTCGAGGCCGGCCTGATGGCCGAGCTCCTGGCGGCGACGGCGGCAGAGCGGGGGCTGGCGCTCGCCCCCGCCACGCGCTCGCCCGGCTCCCTGCGGTCCCTTCTCGCGCTCGACGAGAGCCATCTGCCGGTCCAGGCGCTCCTCGGCGGCTTTGCCGCCGCGGGGGAGGCCACCGAAGCCGGGCCGGAGCCGGGCCTCGCGCCGGAAGACGGCGGCGCGCCCTCTCCCACCGCAGTGCTCACCGATCCGTTCGCGCGGTTCCGCTTCAAGCTGGCTCACCACAACCTGCGGCCGGACCAGGGATGGCCGCGGATCGCGCTGGCGAAGCCGGCGCTCGGCCCGGAGCGGATCGAGGATCTCTACGTCGCCCGCCGCAGCTACCGGAGCTTCCAGACGGGACCGGTGCCGCTCGCCGCGCTCGGGACGCTGCTCGCGGCCCAGCCGCCGCACGGCGACCTCGCGCTCTATCTCTATGCCAAGCCCGGCCGTGTGGAGGGGCTGCCCGGCGGGGCCTACGCCTACGATCCGGCCGCCCGACGGCTCGATCTGCTGACCCCCGGAGCCGCGCTCACCGCCGCGCTCTACGAACCGGTCAACCGCGACGTCTTCGAGGCCGCCGGCTTCGCGCTTTTGTTCGTGACGCGCGCCGCCGACCGGCGACGGGCGGCGCTGGAGGCGGGCCGCCGGGCGCAGAGCCTGGAGACCGCCGCGCCGGCCCTCCGCATCGGCTTGGCACAGATGGGAGGCCTCCGCTTCGACGGCGTGCGCGAGCGGTTCCGCCTCGGAGCGGACGACGAGCTGGTGCACACGATGCTCGGCGGCCGGATCGCCGCCGGCCAGGTCCACCTCGCGGCCTTCCAGGCCGAGGCGGCCGCGTATTACGCCCTGGAGGACGGCGTCGGAGCTCCGCCGCCGGCGCCGGCCGCTCCGCCGGAGCCCGACGTGCTCGCCGAGATCCGCGACTTCCTGAGCCGCAAGCTGCCGGCGTACATGGTGCCGCCGCACCTGCTGCGGATCGAATCGCTGCCGCTCTCCGCCAACGGCAAGGTGGACCGCAAGGCCCTCCCCGAGCCGGAGGCCCTGCGGAGCCTCGACAAGCCGGCCGGCGGCGCCTTCGTGGCGCCGCAGAGCGACCTCGAGCGGGTGGTCGCCACCGCGGTGGCCCAGGTGCTCGAGCTCCCCCGGGTCGGCCTGCACGACAACTTCTTCGATCTCGGCGCCAGCTCGGTGCACGTGGTGCGCGTCCACAACGCGATCCACGCCGCCCTGGGGGTCGAGATCTCGCTCATCGAGCTGTTCAACCATCCGAGCGTGCACCGGCTCGCCCAGTATCTTGGCGAGAAATCGGGGCCGCCGGTACTGCCGCCGCCAGCGCAGGCCGAGGAGCGCGCCGACCGGCTCCGCGAAGGGAAGGACTGGCGCCAGCAGAGGCTGCAGAAGCGGCAGACGGAAAGGAGAAATTCATGAACCGAGACGACGCAGCTCCGCGCGAGTGGAGCGGCTCAGAAGTCGCGGTCATCGGCATGGCGGGGCGTTTCCCAGGAGCGCCGACCGTCGAGCAGTTCTGGGAGAACCTGAAGAACGGCGTCGAGTCGATCTCGTTCTTCACCGACGAGGAGATGCTGGCGGCGGGGATCCCGCCCGCCCGCCTCACCCTCCCCGCCCTGGTCAAGGCGAACCCGATCCTCGACGACATCGAGAAGTTCGACGCCGCGCTGTTCAGCATCGCGCCGCACGAGGCCCAGCTCATGGACCCGCAGCAGCGGCTGTTCCTCGAGATCGCCTGGGAGGCGCTGGAGCGGGCCGGCTACAACGGCGACCACCAGGACGGTCCGGTCGGCGTCTACGCCGGGCTGGAGATGAACAACTACCTCCTCAACCTGTTCTCCCAGCCCGAGGTCATCGAGCGCGCCGGCGCCTTCCAGTTCGAGCTCGCCAACGACAAGGACTACCTGGCGACGCGCGCCTCCTACAAGCTGAACCTGCGCGGCCCGAGCTTCACTCTGCAGTGCGCCTGCTCGACCTCGCTGGTGGCCATCCACCTCGCCTGCCAGTCCCTGCTCACCGGCGACTGCGACCTCGCGCTCTCCGGCGGCGTCTCGCTGAAGCTGCCGCAGCTGGGCGGCTACCTCTCCTTCGAGGGGGGCATCCAGTCGCCCGACGGCCACTGCCGCTCCTTCGACGCCGCCGCCCAGGGCACGGTCTTCGGCAGCGGCCTCGCCGTCGTCGTGCTCAAGCGGCTCAGCGACGCGCTGGCGGACGGCGACCGGATCCACGCGGTGATCAAGGGCTCGGCGATCAACAACGACGGCTCGAACAAGATCGGCTACAGCGCCCCCGGTCCCGAAGGGCAGTACCAGGTGATCCGCTCCGCCCAGCTCGTCGCCGAGGTCGACCCCGCGACCATCACCTACGTGGAGGCCCACGGCACGGCGACGGCGATCGGCGATCCGATCGAGGTGGCCGCCCTCACCCGCGCCTTCCGTGCCACCACGGAGAAGCGCGAGTTCTGCGCCATCGCCTCGGTGAAGAGCAACGTCGGCCACCTGCGCTCCGCCGCCGGCGTGACCTCCCTGATCAAGGCGGCGCTCGCCCTCGAGCACCGCCAGATCCCGGCCAGCCTGCACTTCGAGCGCCCCAACCCGCAGATCGACTTCCCCGCCAGCCCGTTCTACGTCAACACCCGCCTCGCCGACTGGCCGGCGGACGGCGGCCCGCGGCGCGCGGCGGTCAACTCCTTCGGCGTCGGCGGCACCAACGCCCACGTGATCCTCGAGGAGGCGCCGGCGGCGGAGCCCTCCGGCCCCGCCCGCCCCTGGCAGCTCCTGGTGTTCTCCGCCAACACCGCCACCGCGCTCGCCACCCTGCGGAGCGACCTCGCCGGCTGGCTGAGCCGGCACCCCGACCTGCCGCTCGCCGACGCCGCCTTCACCTTGCAGGTGGGACGCCGGACGGGCAAGCACCGCGCGTTCGTCGTCGCCCGCGATCTCCCCGGCGCCGCGGCGCTCCTGACGTCCGACCGCCTGGAGAGCGCCGGCCAGGACCTGCGCGGCCGGGCGGTCGACTTCCTGTTTCCGGGCCAGGGCGCGCAGTACCCCGGCATGGGCCGCGAGCTCTACGAGACCGAGCCCGCCTTCCGCGACGAGATCGATCGCGGCTGCGAGATCCTCCTCCCCCTGCTCGGCCTCGACCTGCGCGAGGTCCTCTTTCCGCGCGCCGGCGCGGAGGACGAGGCGGCGCACCGCCTGGAGCAGACCGCCCTCGCCCAGCCGGCCCTGTTCGTCGTCGAGCACGCGCTGGCGCGCCTCTGGATGAGCTGGGGCATCCGCCCGCGGGCGATGATCGGCCACAGCCTCGGCGAATACGTGGCGGCCTGCCTGGCGGGCGTCTTCTCCGTCGAGGACGCCCTGGCCCTGGTCGCCGAGCGCGGCCGCCTGATGCAGGCGCTGCCGCCGGGCGCCATGCTGGCGGTGCCGCTGCCGGAAGCGGCGATCGTGCCGCTGCTCTCGCCCGCGCTCTCGCTCGCCGCCGTCAACGGCCCCGCGCGCACCGTGGTCTCCGGCCCCGACGCAGAGATCGCGGCGCTGGAAGCGGAGCTGGAGCGCCGCGGCACCCCGGGCCGCCGCCTGCACACCTCGCACGCCTTCCACTCGGCGGCGATGGACGCCATCCTCGACCGCTTCACCGAGCGGGTGCGAGAGACTCGCCGGAGCACGCCGAGCCTCCCCTTCGTCTCCAACCTGACCGGCACCTGGATCACCACCGAAGAAGCGGTCGATCCCGGCTACTGGGCGCGGCACCTGCGCGGCGCCGTGCGCTTCGCCGACGGCCTGAACACGCTGACCGCCGATTCCGACGCCGCGCTCCTCGAGGTCGGCCCGGGCCAGACGCTCGCCTCCTTCGCCCGCCAGGGCGCCGACCGCGCGAAGGAACGGACCGTGGTGCGCTCGCTGCCGCATCCCAAGGAGACGCAGACGGCGGCGGAGTTCCTGCTCACCGCCGCCGGCCAGCTCTGGCTGGCCGGCGCCGGGATCGACTGGAAGGGGTTCCACGCCGGCGAGCGCCGCCATCGCGTGGGGCTCCCCACCTATCCCTTCGATCGCCAGCGCTACTGGGTCGACCAGCGCCCCCCGGCGGCGGCAGGCGAGACGGCGGGCGGCGCCCTGGTCCGCAAGGAGCTTTCCGACTGGTTCTACGCGCCCTCCTTCATCCCCGCGGCGGCGCCGGAAGAGCCGGCGGAAACCGCCGGCCGCTGGCTGCTGCTCGCCGACTCCGGCGGCGTCGCCGAGGCGATGGTCGGGCAGCTCGCCGCACGCGGCAACGCCGCCGCACTCGTCACGCCGGGCGGCGCGTTCGCCGAGACCGCGCCGGGACGCTTCACCCTCGACCCGCGCGACCGCGGCGGCTGGACCGAGCTGTTCGCGCGCCTGCGCGCCGACTGGGGGAGCCCGCCGGAACGCGTGGTGCACCTGTGGAGCCTCGATCCGGCGGCCGCGGGGAGCCAGGGAGCCGACGGCGGCTTCCTGCCGCTCCTCTGGCTCGCCCAGGAGCTCGCCCGCCAGCCGCTCGCCGAGCCGGCGCCCGGCCGCGTCCAGCTCCGCGTGGTGACCGCCGGGTTGCAGGCGGTGGGCCGCGGCGAGTCCGTGACCGCTCCCGCGCCGGGCACGCTGCTCGGCCTGGTGCGCACCCTCCCTCTGGAGCACCCCGAGATCGGCTGCGCGGCGGTCGACGTCGAGGCCCCGGCCACCGCCGGCGCGCGCGACCGGCTGGCCGAGGCGCTGATCGCCGAGACCGCCGCGGCCGCCGCGGAGCCCGTGGTCGCCCTGCGCGGCGACGAGCGCTGGATCGAGCGCTTCGCGCCGGTGCCGATGAGCCGGACCGACGCGCGCCGCCTGCCACTGCGGCAGCACGGCATCTACCTGATCACCGGCGGCCTCGGCGGCCTCGGCCTGGTGCTCGCCGAGGAGCTGGCGCGGACCGTCCACGCGCGGCTGGTGCTCACCGGCCGCGGCGGCCTGCCGCCGCGCGCGGAGTGGCCGGAGTGGCTGGCGGCGCAGAGCGAGAGCGATCCCACCAGCCGCCGGATCCGCGGCGTCCAGCGGCTCGAGGAGCTGGGCGCCGAGGTTCTGGTCGCCGCCGCCGACGTCGCCGACGAGACGGCGATGCGCGCGGTGGTTCGCCAGGCCCGCGAGCGTTTCGGCCCCATCCAGGGCGCCATCCACGCCGCCGGCGTGCCGGGCGGCGGCGTGATCCAGCTGAAGACCGCCGAGGTGGCGGAGAAGGTCCTGGCGCCCAAGATCCAGGGCACGCTGGCCCTGGCCGCGGCGCTCGCCGACGAGCCGCTCGACGTCCTCGTCCTCTGCTCGTCCATCTTCGGCGTCACCGGCGGCGTCGGCCAGGTCGACTACTGCGCGGCCAACAGCTTCCTGGATGCCTTCGCCCATCACCACTCGGCCCGTGGCGTGCGGACGGTGGCGATCGGCTGGGGCGGCTGGCAGGAGGTCGGCATGGCGGTCGACGTGGCGACCGGCGCCGTGACCCCCGGGCTCGACCACGGCGCCGCGAAACCGGCCGCGGCGGCGTCGGCAGCGGCCCCGGCGACGGCTGCGATCGTCGAGGCCCACCCCCTGCTCGACCGCCGCGTGCCGCTCGCGGACGGCAGCGTCGCCTACGCCGGCGAGCTGTCGCCCGAACGCGACTGGCTCCTCGGCGAGCACCGGATCGCCGGGACGCCCACGCTGCCGGGCACCAGCTACCTGGAGATCGCGCGCGCCGCCTACACCGCGGAGACGGGGGCGCGGGCGGTGGAGATCTCCGACGTCACCTTCATCAGCCCGCTGCTGGTCACCGCCGGCAGCCGCGAGGTGCGGGTGGTCCTCCAGGAGACGGCGGGAGCCACCTCGTTCCGCGTCGAGAGCCAGGTCGGCGGCGAGAGGGGGGACAGCTGGCAGGAGCACGCGCGCGGCGGCCTGCGCCCTCTCGCCGGGCCGGCGGCGCGCCAGGACGTCGCGGCGATCGCCGCCCGCTGCACCGTGGCCGACCAGACTACGGGATGGGAGGCGTTCACCTCCGGCAACAGCGTCGTCCACTGGGGCCCCCGCTGGCAGAGCCTCCGCCGGGCGCGGGCGGGGACCGACGAGGCGATCATCGACCTCGAGCTGCCGGCCGCGTTCGCCGCCGACCTCGCGACCTTCGCCCTCCACCCCGCCCTGCTCGACGTCGCCACCGCGTTCGGTGGCGGCATCCTGAGCGGCGGCCGGATGCTTCCGGCGTCCTACGGCCGCGTGCTCTACCGGGCGCCGCTGCGGAGCGCGTTCCTGGCCCATCTCCACTCTCTCCGCCGCACCGAGGGGGACGAGACGCTCACCCTCGACCTGACCCTGATGGCCCCCGACGGCGAGGTCCTGGTCGAGATCGGCGACTTCGTCATGCGCCGGCTGGCGGAGAGCGGCCACCGGCCCGGTGCCCCGCGCGCCGCGGCGAGCGCTCCCCGGCCGGCGGCGGTGGTCTCCAGCGACTGGATCCGCCCCGCCGAGGGCGTCGAGGCGTTCCGCCGCCTCCTTTCCCTCGGCCGGTTCGCCCAGATCACCGTCTCGCCGCTCGACCTCAACCGCACGATCGCGGCGATGCGCCGGCGGTCCGAGGAGCGCTCGACCGCCGAGGCCGCTCCCCGCGACGCCTTCCCGCGCCCCAGCCTCGACAACGCCTACGTCCCCGCCGCCACCGGGACCGAAACCCTCCTCGCCGAGATCTGGAAGACCGTCCTCGGCCTCGAGCAGGTGGGGATCCAGGACAACTTCTTCGACCTCGGCGGCGACTCGGTCATCGGCATCCAGATCGTCGCCCGCTCCACCGCCCGCGGTCTGCCGTTCTCGCCCGAGCAGCTGTTCGAGCACCAGACGATCGCCGAGCTGGCGAAGTGGCTCGACGCCGCGCGGGGCGGCGAGACGGACGCGCCACCGGCCGGCTTTGACGCGCTATCCTTCGACGACGGCCCGATCGCCGACGACCTGTCGAGCACGGAGCTGGACAAGGTCTTCTCGCAGCTGGAGGGGCTCACCTGAACGATGCCGTCCGCCCGCGCTTCCGGGTCTTCCATGGCGACCAGATCGCCCTCGGACCCGGCAAGGTCGATCTCCTGCAGGCGATCGACGAGGCGGGCACCCTGGCCGAGGCCGCCCGCCGGCT
>DATBAW010000235.1:0-9519 GCA_036271335.1 Thermoanaerobaculia bacterium | reverse complement strand
GCACCGCGTGGCCTGGAGCGAGATCGCCGTGCTGCTGCGCGGCATCGGCGACCTCGACCTCTACCTGGAGGCCTTCCGCCGCGCCCGCGTCCCCTTCGCGGTCGGCCGCGACAAGCAGTACTACCGTCGCCGCGAGGTCATCGAGGCCGCCGCCCTGGTGCGCGCGGTGCTCGATCCCGGCGACCACCTGGCGCTGCTCACCGTCCTCCGCTCGGCGACGGTGGGGGTGCCGGACGCCGCCTTGATCCCACTCTGGAACCGGTCGTTCCCGAAATTGATGACCGAGCTGCGCGCGCCCGCACCGGACGCCCTGGCGGCGCTTAGAAAGGCGATCGAGGGGGCCGTGCGCGCGCTGCCGAGGGACGTGCCGGGGATCGACCGGGTGCGCGGCTGGGACCGCAACCTGCTGGCCGCCGTCGAAAACCTCGCCGACCTCCGGCACTGCTTCGAGACCCAGCCCGCGGACGTCTTCGTCGAGCGCCTCCGCCGGCTGACGCTGGTCGAGGCCACCGAGGCGGCGCGCTACCTCGGCCCCTACCGGCTGGCCAACCTCGAGCGCTTCTTCCGCCAGGTGCTCGCCGCCGTCGAGGAGAGCGGCGGCGACGCCACCGCCATCCTCCGCGCCCTGCGCCGCAGCGTCTCCGAGTCGCGCGAGGCCGAGGAGGGGCGCCCCAAGGAGGGGGCCGAGGACGCCGTCCAGGTGCTCACCATCCACGGCGCCAAGGGGCTCGACTTCGAGCACGTCTACCTCGTCCAGCTCCACAAGGCGTCGCCGGGCGACCGCGACGTCCGTACCGAGGCCGGCCGCTGGGGTGAAGGCTTCGAGTACCGCATCTTCGGCGCGCCCACGCCCGGCTTCGACCGCCTCGAGGCCGAGCGCCGCATCGTCGAGGCCGCCGAGCGGGTCCGCCTGCTCTATGTGGCCATGACCCGCGCCAAGGACCGTCTGGTCCTCACCGGCCTCTGGCCCGCACGGGTGAACCCCCGGCCCTGGGACCAGGTGAGCACCACCCTGGAGCTCCTGCACGCCCGCCGCGATCTCCCCGCGAGCCTCCCCGATCTCTGGGAGGAGGCGCGCGGCGAATCCTCGTCTTCCTGGTCCTTCCCGGACCCCACCGGCGCCCTCTGGAAGTTCCCAGCCCTGCGGCCGCCGGCCGACCTCAGCCTCGCCGCCGAGCCCGAGCGGCCGTCGCTCCCCGGCCCCGAGGAGATCGCCTTCGTCTCCACCGCCCTCCGAACCGAGCGCGAGCGTGCCGGCCGCCGCATGGGCCGCCCCTTCGGCGCCGCCGCCTCCGAGGAGGCCCATGCCCTCCTGCGCGAGCAGCAGGCCGAGCGCCAAGCCGAAGCTCCCGAAAGGACCGGCCGCCGCCGTCCCGCCAAGGACCGCGCCGCCGCAATGGCCGCCGGTGGGGCCATCCATCGCGCCCTCGAAGAGTGGGACCTCGGCGCCGATCCCCGCAAGGAGCGGAAGCGCCAGCACGATCGTCTCCCCGCCTATCTTGCCGCCCTCGTCGAAGGCGACGAGCTCGACCGCGCCCTCCCCCTCGCCGCCACCCTCCTGGACACCTTCGCCGCTGGCCCCCTCCTCAAGCGCCTGCGGACCCTGAAAGACCACGTCCTCGCCCGCGAGCTCGCCGTCCTCCTGCCACCCGGAGACGGAGAGCACGCCCCCGTCGGAGCCGTCACCGGCGCGATCGATCTCCTCTATCGCGATCCCGAGGACGGCCGGATCGTCATCGCCGACTACAAGACCGACGAGGTGGAGACGCCCGAGGAGATCGGCGAGAGGGCGGCGGTGTATGCGCCGCAAGGGGCGATCTATGCACGGGCGGTGGGGGAGGCGTTGGAGCTGGAGGAGAAGCCCCGGTTCGAGCTCTGGTTTTTGCGGATTGGTATACTCTTTAGATCATGACGATCAACATTCCCGATCAAGTCCTGGAATCCGCCAGAATGTCGGAACCGGAGCTGCGTCTGGAGATCGCCGTCCTCCTCTACGAGAAGGAAAAGCTCACACTGGCGCAGGCGAGTCGGCTGGCGGAGATGGGCCGCCTTCGGTTTCAGCACCTTCTCGCCAGCCGTGGCCTCCTCATTCACTATGGCGTCGAGGACTTCGAGCAGGATCTGGATACCCTGCGCGGCCTCGGGCGCCTGTGATCGTCGTCTGCGATGCGTCCCCGATCATTGGCCTGTCCGCGGTAGGCAAGCTCTCCCTCCTTCACCAACTCTACGGAAACATCTTGGTCTCCGAGTCCGTGGCGCGAGAAGTCGCGGCAGACGGCTCTGCACTACCGGGTGCCGATGCTCTCCAGGGGTCTGACTGGATCACGGTTCAACCGGTTGGAGATTCGGTCCTCCTTCGTGCGCTCGATGCTGAGCTGGATCAGGGCGAAGCCGAAGCGATCGCTTTGGCCGTCGAGCTCCAGGCCGACCTCCTGCTTGTAGATGAGAGGCGTGCTCGCAAGGTCGCCTTGCGTTCGGCCTTTCCGTCGTGGGAGTTCTTGGTGTGCTCGTCGAGGCAAAGGGGAAGCACCTTCTACCAGCAGTTCGCCCTGTTCTCGACGATCTGCTGACCCAAGCTGGTTTTCGGATTGGTTCCGATCTCTACGCTGCAGTTCTTAGGACGGCAGGTGAGGAGGAAGGATGAGCGACCTCGATGAGGTCTACACGGTCGACGACTACTGGGGGGGACCGCGTGACCGACGCTCACCCCTCAGCGCTTGCGGAGGCGGCTCAATTCGTCTTCCAAGGCCCGAATCCGTTCCTCTGAGGCCTGCCGGGCCGCGGTCTCCTGGGCCAGCACCGAAGGAAACTCGTCGGGCCACAGGACCGGCTTCCCCATCCGGTTGTCCACCGCCCGCAGGCGGTATCCCTCGGGCCGGAGCGTCAGGTTCAGAGACCGGCAGAGCAGCGAGCCATCCTCTTCCAGAGAGATGGGACGGTAGCGCTTCCCTTCGAGCCGGTAGCCCTGAAGCCGTGGCCTGAGGTAGTCACCCAAGGGGTCGAAGAGCACGTATTCTTCGACACCGATCCGTTCGTAGACCGACTTTTTCCGGGTCTGATCCTCGCGGCGGGTCTTGCGGGAGGTGACCTCCGCAACCAGGCTTGGAATCGTCTCGTTCCAGAGCAGATAGTTGGGCCGGAGCCACTTGGTCACTCCCTGGGCTACTAGAAGGTCCGGAGCGATGCAGGCCGCCGGATTGCCCTGCTCGTAGCAGAGGAAGAGGTTGCCCCCCACCCAGAGGTCCGGCACCGAGTCGTAGTGGTATCTCAGACCGAAGATGAGGTCGAACATCACCGTCTGGTGGTGGCTGGACTCGGCCATGGGTTGGCCGTCGGAGGTGGGGTACTCGATCTCGCGTTCGAGCGGAATGGCGTTCATGCATGCCTACCTTCCCAACGGTTGCGGAATCACAGCACGAAACTCCCCTGAGGCGCAACTCCTCGCCTCTCAATGCTAGCATGGTCGCCGCCCCCAGCAACGATCGAATTCCTGAGGTGACAATGAAAGCCGTTGTTCGCGCCAGCGGCGGCCGGCGAGCCAGCGGACCCTGACGGCGGCGACGTCGCGCAGCCCGGGGCCGGTGAGGCGGAAGCGGACGATGCGCGGGAGGTCGGCCGGAGCTCCCCACAGGGCGGCCAGCTCGTTCAGGTTCGAGACCGAGGGGGCCAGCAGCAGGCCGCCGGCCGAGGTCTCGGGGAGGATGCGGACCGTGCGCTGGACCCCCCCGTCGTCGACGACCTCCAGGAGGAGGGGGGGCAGCCCGAGGAGCCATCGGTCCAGCCGGCCTCGCCAGCTCGGCAGGACGTCCAGGGCGGCGAAAGTCCAGCTCTCCGCGGAGGGCTTTGCGACCTCGATCCAGTCGCCGGCCGTCGCGACGATCTCCCCCCGGGGCTCCAGACGCCAGGCAAGGGGATGTGGCGAGCGGCGAAGAAGCAGGAGATCGGGAGCAGGTCTCCGCGCGTCGAGCTCATAGGAGGCCAGGAGAGCCCTCGTCGTCTCGGGGGTGTCCCAGAGCAGGTGGCGGCCGTCCAGGGCCTCTCCCGCGACGAGAAGCAGATCGGGGGAGGCGTCGCCCGCGAAATGGCGCGCCGCCAGGAGGTCGAGCCGCCGGGTCCAGGTCGAGAAAAGCTGGAGGGTGGGGCTCGGCACCCAGCGCAGGTGGTTGGCCGGCAGATAGGAGAGCTCCCAGGGGAGCACGTCGACGCCGAGCCCGGCGGTGCGCACGGCCGCCGCGAAGCCTTCGGGCAGCCGCGAGGGCGCCAGCGCCCGCTCCTGGTCGCGAGCGACACGGCGCCGCAAGGCCGTAGGGTCCATGGCGGCGGCGAGGTTCCGGCAACCCCGGGCTCCGAGCAGCAGGTCGAACCGGCCCCTCACCGCCGGGACGCCGAAGCGCAGGGCGCTGGCGGTGGCGAGGAACAGCAGGAGGAACGCGGCACCGTAAGTCACCCATCGCTCCGCCGGCCGGTGGGTGAAGAGGAACCCGAGCGCGACGACGGCGAGCACGAAGGGAAAGAGCTCCAGGGTGTGGGCCAGATCCCCCCGAATGAAGGCGTGCTGGAACGCCAGCCAGACGGGGAGAAGGAAGACCCCCCAGAGACCGGCGAGGGCCGTCCCTGTCGAGCGGGCATGCAGGAAGAGCCCGGCGACGAGGGCCAGGGCGACCAGCCCTGCCGCCAGCTCCATGGGCACCGCCGGCTGTCCCATGCCGGCGGCGAAACCACGGGCCAACTCCCCTTGCAGTCTCAGCCAGGACCAGGCGTTCCCGGGCCCCGCGAAGACGAGAGGGATCGTCACGGCGAGGGCCGCCGCCAGGGCGCCCGCCATCGCGAGGAGCAGGCGGCCGTATCCCGGCGGGCGGCGCACGCAGACGAGGAGGCCGAAGGAACCGAGCAAAGCCACGGCCGAAAGGCCCAGGCTGAGCTTGATCAATCCGCAGAGGACGGTGAGGGCGGCGGCCAGGGCCGGGGCCCAGAGGGTATGGCCGGACGCCGGCGGCAAAGGACCGGACAGGGCAGCCAGCTCCGGCGCGAGCAACAGGCCGAGGATGAGCACCAGCCAGGCGTCGGGTCCCAGGCCGAGCATGTGGCTCGCCAGGAGGAAACCGACGAACGACAGACTCTCGAGACCGTCCGTCCGCCGGAGGACACGGGCGAGAGCCAGGGCGAAGAGCGCGTGCGCGCCGAGCCAGAAGAGGAGGGCGAAGAGGACGTGGCTCCCCAGATCGGCCGGAGCGAAAAGCCATCCCAGGGGACCATAGGTGAAGGCGACGTCGCGGCCGGGCAGGCGATCGGTGAGGGGGAGCGCGTTGATCGCATAGGCCCAGGAAGGATCGAGGCCACGGCCCAGCGAGCTGCCGACGCCGGGGAACAGGAAGAGGACGGAGACGAGCCAAGACGCCACGGCCGCCCACCAGACCTTCGCGCTCCGCGCTGGCGAAGCGCCGCCGGTCAGGGGAAAGATCGCGGGGACCTTCATTGCATAACTTTAATGCATTCTTTACTTTTCGGTCGGCGACGCGGCGGATGCCACGCCTCTGGCCTTGTCCCGGTTCTCGCCATGGTATTTTCCCCGGATGATGTGGAGAGCTTCGAGACCCCGGCTGGCGCGGTCGCTCGCGTGGAGCCTGCCGTTTTTTCTCCTGCTGGCGTCCTGCCGCCGCCAGCCGAGCGCCCCCCCCAAGCCCTTGAACGTGCTGCTCGTCGTGGTGGACACGCTGCGAACCGACCGTCTGAGTCTCTATGGCTACAAGCGGCCGACCAGCCCCAACCTCGACGCCTTCGCTCGTGACGCGGTGGTGTTCACCGACTCGCGGAGCTCCGCCGGCTGCACCTTCCCGTCCACCAACGCGATCCTCACGTCGCGCGAGCCCTCGGTCTTCCTACTCTGGCCCGAACGCACCATGGGCATTCCGGACGGGGTGACCTCGTTCCCCGAGATCCTGCGCCAGCATGGCTATGCCACCGCCGCCGTCTCGGCGAGCCCGATCGCGCGCGCCACGCCATCGTATATCAATACGCATGGCGGCTTCGGGAAGGGATTCCAGAGCTTCGACGAGGAGTGCCTGGACAAGCACGCGCGCTGCGTCAACGGCAAGGCCTACGACCTCCTCCAGAAGCTCCCTCAGCCTTTCTTCCTCTATCTCCATTACATGGAGCCGCACGCGCCGTACCGCATTCCGCCGGACGTCCCCCGGCGGTTCACGCAGAATCCGGACAGCCCCCGGCCGCAGGGGATTCACCCCTGGGCCTGGCGGGGAGAGACCTGGCCGGTGCTGCAACGGATCTACGACGACAATCGAGATCTGGACTTTAATCCGCAGGACTTGGCCCGTCTCTACGATCTCTACGACGAGGAGATCGCCTACTTCGACGCCGAGTTCCTGAAGCTGATCGCCCAGCTCAAGGCGCGCGGCCTCTACGACAACACCCTGATCGTCTTCACCGCCGACCATGGCGAAGAGCAGCACGAGCACGGCGGCTATGGCCATTGCCGGAGCCTCGCCCACGAGACGATCCTGCGGACCCCTCTCGTGATGAAGATCCCGGGGCTCCAGGGGGTGCGCCGCAAGGAGCTGGTGGGCAACCTCGACGTCGTGCCGACCCTCCTCGACTACCTGCGCTTCCCCAGCACGGGCCAAGCCTTCGACGGCACCAGTCTGCGGCCGGTGATCGAAGGCGACAAGCCGGTCCACCAGCTGGTCTTCGGCAACCAGGGGGATACCCGGACGGTCACCGACGGCCGCGAAAAGCTGAGCCTGGATCTGGCCACGAACCACGCGAAGCTCTTCGACCTCGCCGCCGATCCGTGGGAGAAGACCGACCTCGCCGTCCAGCGTCCCGCGGAGGCCCAGCGTCTTCTCGGGGTCATTCAGCGCTGGATGAAGATCCGCGAGGGCCCGGCGGGCACCGACCTCGCCCGGCGCCGGGCGTCGGAGATGGAGAAGGAGCTGCACTCGGTGGGGTACCTGTAGGCTGAGAGCCGGGACGACCCCCTCGATGCCCTTCATCTACATCCTCCGCTGCGGCGACGGCTCGCTCTACACCGGGATCGCCAAGGACGTCGAGCGGCGCCTCGCGCAGCATTCGGCGGGGCGGGCGTCGCGATACACTCGAGCGCGGCTGCCGGTGCGGCTGGTCTGGCGGCGCGAGGTGTTCTCGTGGAGCTTGGCGCTGCGGGAAGAGATCCGCATCAAGGCGTTGCGGAAGAACGAAAAGGAAGCTCTGTTGCTGGAATTTGATCTCCTAGAAGCAAAGGATTCATGCCCCCCACTCTCCTCCTGAGCTGCGACTCCATCGGCAAGGGCTTCGGCGCCCGGCCCCTGTTCGAGAGCCTGTCGTTCGGCGTTTCGGAGGGGGACCGCGTCGGCCTCATAGGGCCGAACGGTTCGGGGAAGTCGACGCTGCTCAAGATCCTCGCCGGCATCGAGGAGCCGGACTCCGGCACCCGCTCGCTGCGGCGGGGGACGCGCATGGGCTACGTGCCGCAGGACCCCGAGTTTCCCGCCGGGGGCTCCGTCGAGGAGGTCCTCGTCGACGCCCTGGCGGACGATCATGCCGAGGACTACGAGAAGGACATGCGGGTCGGCGTCGCCCTGGGAAGAGCGGGCTTCAACGATCCCGCGCAGCGCGTGGACATCCTGTCAGGCGGCTGGCGCAAGCGGCTGGCGATCGCCCGCGAGCTGGTCAAGCAGCCCGACGTGCTGCTGATGGACGAGCCCACCAACCACCTGGACGTCGAGGGGATCCTCTGGCTGGAGGACCTGCTCCAGAGCGAGCCGCTGGCCTACCTGGTGGTCAGCCACGACCGCTACTTCCTGGAGAACGTCACCTCGCGCGTGCTGGAGCTCGACCGCCGCTATCCCGATGGCCTTTTCCAGGCACAGGGGGCGTATAGCGACTTCCTCCAGAAGCGCGAGGAGGTGCTGCGCAACCAGGCCGAGTACCAGGCCTCGCTCGCCAACAAGGTGCGCAACGAGGTCGAATGGCTGAAGCGGGGCGCCAAGGCGCGGACGACCAAGGCCAAGGGGCGCATCCAGGAGGCGAACCGGATGATCTCGGAGCTGGAGGAGATGAAGGCGCGCACCGGCGCCGCCGCCAGCGCCCGCGCCGGGATCGACTTCAACGCCACCGAGCGCAAGACCAAGAAGCTGCTGGTCGCCGAGGGGCTCGGCAAGTCGTTCGACGGCCGCCGGATCGTCCATGGGCTCGACGTCAAGCTGACCCCGGGGATGCGGCTCGGCCTGCTGGGGCCGAACGGCAGCGGCAAGACCACCCTGCTCTCGCTGCTCGACGGCAGCCTGGAGCCCGACGCCGGCACCATTCAGCGGGCGGACTGGCTGCGCACCGTCCGCTTCGAGCAGAGCCGCGACACGCTGGACAAGCGGGCGACCCTGCGCCGGGCGCTGGCGCCGGAAGGGGATTCGGTGATCTACCAGGACCGCGCGATCCACGTCGCCGCCTGGGCCAAGCGCTTCCTGTTCAACACCGAGCAGCTCGACACCCCCGTCTCGCGCCTCTCCGGCGGCGAGCAGGCGCGCATCCTGATCGCCCGCCTGATGCTCCGTCCGGCCGACCTGCTGATCCTCGACGAGCCGACGAACGACCTCGACATCGCGACGCTGGAGGTGCTGGAGGAGAGCCTGCTGGAGTTCCCGGGCGCGCTGGTGCTGGTCACCCACGACCGTTTCCTGCTGGAGAGCGTCTCGACGGTCGTCCTCGCTCTCGACGGCAAGGGGAATTCCGAGTTCTTCGCCGACTACGCGCAATGGGAATCCTCCCGCCAGTCCGCTCCGGCCGCCGCGAAGAACACCGCCTCCAAGCCGGCGTCGCCAAAGGCCGCCAAGGAGGAGAAGCGGCTCTCTTACAAAGAGAAGCAGGAGTGGGAGGGGATGGAGGCGAAGATCCTCGAGGCCGAGGGGAACCTCGAAGCCGCTCAGGCCGCCGTCGAGGACCCCGCGGTGGCCACTGATCCCGCGGCCCTCCAGGCGCGTTGCAACGCTTTGGAGGTGGCGCGGGTGAAGGTGGAGCGGCTGTACGCGCGGTGGGCCGAGCTGGAGGGGAAGCTGGAAGGGAAGCCGTAGGGGGGACCAGGTCCCCCCGCGCTCCTTAAGCCTTCGCGCCGTTCCCCTCGGCCGCCATCACCGTTTCCCGGCTCCCCACCAGATGCCGCAGTTGCAGGAGCGGTCCGGTCATGAAAGTTGTGGCCAGCGCCATGATCACCAGCATGGTGAAGATGCGTGGCGAGAGGATCCCGAGGTCGTAGCCGAGGTTCAGCACGATCAACTCGACCATGCCACGGGTGTTCATCAGCGCGCCGAGCGAGAACGAATCCCCCCAGCTCATGCCGGTCCAGCGCGCAGTGGCCAGGGTGCCCCCCAACTTGCCGGTGACGGCGACCAGGATGAGGCCGGCGCACACCGCCCAGCTCCAGCCGTCGTTGAGCAGGCCGATCTGGGTGCGCAGGCCGGTGAAGGCGAAGAAGAGGGGCAGCAGGAGGACCGAGCTGAAGGTCTCGACCCG
>DATBAW010000234.1:0-7199 GCA_036271335.1 Thermoanaerobaculia bacterium | reverse complement strand
GGTTCGAGCTGCGGGCTGCCCAGCAGACGTTTGGCATCTTCGCCGGCCAACCCTCCGCCGGAGACGTCCCGCCGTCCCCGTGGCCTGCGAAAGGGTGTCGTGGACGGGCTGGGAACGTCTCTACAAAAAAGCATAAAAAGGCTTTGGACAGCGGATTTTCTGACGTGTGGATTCCTAGCCCTGGATCTTCTTTCGGAGGCACGCGGTGTACGTCTCCACCGCCACGCGCATCCGCGCCGCTTCCTCCGGGGCTCCCGCGGCCAGGGCCTCGGCGGCGAGGGTGTGACGGCCGAGCTGGAAGCCGAGATAAGCCAGGGTGTAGACATCGAGCTGGAGCGGATCGACGCCGAGGTGATCGGCGAGCCGGCCGCGCTCGTCTCCGTCGAGATCGAGCTCGACGGCGGTTCCGGCCACGTCCCAGGCGATGTCCTGGGGGCCCACGAGGTCGTTCCCCTGGGTGTGGTCGAGGGCGTCGGCTTTGAGGATGCGGCCGTCCGGCAGCACCAGCCATTCCCAGGCGTGCGGTTTGTTGTCGGTGAGGACGGGGCGCTCCCGGCGGGCGAACTCAGGGATTCGGCCGTGCCAGGCCTCCAGGGCCTCGGCGGCGTCCGCGCCCAGGGCCTTGCCGGCGTTGTAAGAAAGCATTTCGAACAGGCGGTCCGGCGCGGCGCCGCGCTGCCGCGGATCGGCCGGTAGCCGTGTCCGGCGGGCGAGATACGAGGCCACGGCGTCGAGCAGCGCTCCGCGATCGACCTCAGGGACGAGCGGCAGGGGGCGCGCGTCCTCCAGCCAGGGACCGACGAGAAAACCGTGGCGCAGGCCGGCGACCGGTGGGATGAGGCCGTCCAGCTCCCGCGCCATGGCGAGTTTCTCCCTGCCGTACCGCCCGAGCCCGGCGAATTTGAGGAGCCAGCTCCCGCTCTCCGCCGTGAGCAGGAGCTTCCGCCGCTCCCCTTGGACGTCCGCCGCCGGCCAGAGCGAGCGGTCGGGGATCAGCCGCTCCCGCCAGCGGCCGGCGCTCAGATCCTCCAGCGGCCCCTCCGCCTCTCCCGTGAGATCGGCGACCCAGGACGCCAGCGGCCAGCGGCTCGATGGGGACAGGAAGAGGTCCTCGAATTCGGCGACGTGCCGGCGCGCCCGTCGCCAGCGCTCCCGGTGGCGCGGGGAGGCGTAGGGTCCGGGATCGCCGCGATGGCTGGGGAAGAAGGCGATCGCCTCGGGCGCTACGCCATGGTCCTCCAGCCAGTCCGCGACGCAGCCGAAGGAGCTGCCGGAGAGCCCCGGCCCCTCGTCCACGATGCCGAAGTCCATGGCGACGTCGGTCCGACCGGCAAGGATCGCCGTCTTCTGAGGCGCGCTCATGGCGAGGCGGCGGTCGAAGGGGTGCCCCACGGGGCGCACGCTGAAGACGGTCGAACGCTCGCCGGCCACCGCCGCGACGAGCGCCGATAGGCTCGTGCCGATGCTGCGGATGCCGATCACCCGCGCGTCCGGACGGAGGGCCGACCCGGCGGCGGCGAGGTAGGACTCCGGGTAGAGGCCGTAGAAGGCATACCCCTCGGGAATGGAGACCTCGACGGTCGCGGGAAATTCGTGGGAGAGGAGATCGTCGGCCGCCCCTTCAACGGCGGCGCCTTCGTCGCCGGCGGGGAGATCGCCGCCAGGATCGCCCGCGAGAGTGCCGCCTGGAAGGTGCTGCCGAGGCAGGCGGGCGTGGGAGCGGAACGGTGCCGCCGATCCGGAGACGCCCCACGGGGCGTCTCTACATTGGGGGGCAAAATTAGGGGTGCCTGGGGGGGTCTCCCTTTTCGAGACAGGATGCCAAGCATCGCGCCAAGGCGCCGGGGCCTCGACCGGACTATCGTTTCCCCCCACTGTAGAGACGCCCCGTGGGGCGTCTCCGGATCGGCGGCGCCGTTTCGCCCCCACGTCAGCCTGCCTCGGAACCGCTTCCGACACACCCTCCAAGTCCCGGAACGAAGCGAGCAGCAGGTCGGCGATGGCGCGGGTCAAGCGCGAAGCCGCCACTTCCAGAGGACCCGGGGACTCTTCTCCGAACGGGGCCGCCCGAGCGTCGAGGAGCCCCTGCTCCAGCTCCCCCGCCTCGATCAGCAGCTCCGCGGCCAGGGCGTGCCGCTCGATGGGGAGGTCCGGCAGACGCCAACGCTCCAGGCCGGCGCGGATCGCGAGCGCTTTCTCCCGCGGGTCCTCGATCCGCCGGGCGTCGCCGTAGGCGAGCACCGTCCCCTCAGCTCGCCAGCGACCGGCGGGGCAGCGCCGTCTCGCGATAGGCCTGGAGGTAGCCGTCGGCCATGCGCTCGGGGGTGAAGTCCAACGCCCGCCGCCGAGCCTCGCGCGCCAGCCGGCGGCGTCGGGCCGGGTCGCGGATCAGCTCGCTCAGCGCTCCCTCCAGCGCGTCGTCGTCGCCGGGTGGGACGAAGAGGGCGCAGCCCTCCCAGAGCTCGCGCAGGCTGTCGATATTCCCCAGCACCAGCGCGCAGCCGGCCAGCGCCGCTTCCAGGATCGACAGGCCGAACGGCTCGTAGCGCGCCGGCATCGCATAGATGGCGGCCCGGCCGAACCACGCGGCCAGCTCGGTCGGCGCGAGACGGCCGAGGGGTTGGAGGTTCTCCAGGCGCTGCGTCTTCCCCTCGGGCGCCTGACGGTCGCCCGCCACCAGCACGGGCCAGGGGAGACGCGGCGCCACCCGGGCGAGCGCCCCCACGTTCTTGGCTTCGTCCCAGAGACGTCCCGCGGTGAGCACGAAGGGCTCCTTGGAGCGTGGCGGGAAGAGCTCCCGGCGGCGGCTGTTGTGGATCACCCGGGTGTGTTGGAGCGGAGCGTAGAGATCCTCCAGCCAGCGCAGCATGGCGGCGGTGGGCGTCACCACCAGATCCGCGGCGCGGAGCCCCCGCGCCACTCGCTCGTAATAGGCAGCCCAGTCGAGCGGCGCCGCCACTCCTTTCACCGCTCGCCACCAGGAGAGCACGCAGGAGTGACCGACGACCACCACCGGCGCGGCGAAGGGCAGGCTGCCATGGGCGTAGCCGTTCAGGTGCACGACGTCCGGCCCGATTTGCCGTTCGAGGTCGAGCAGCCAGGCGCCCGAGGCGTCGACGTCGTGCCAGGGCTCGCTCATCCACTCCAGCCGGTAGCTGCTCTCATGGATCTGGAGGCCGGGCAGACCCGCGACCTCCGCGGCCTGATTGGGGTCCAGAGGCCTCCCCATGGTGGCGAGGGCCACCTCCACCCGGTGACGGCCGAGGGCGCGGCAGAGCTCCAGGGCGTAGGTCCAGACGCCGCCCACGGTGTCGGTGGTCATCAGGACACGGCGGATCATGCGTCCTCCTCCTGGGCCAGCACCGGCAGCGCCTCGCGATAGGGAGCCGGCGGGCGGTCCGGGGCGGGCTCGCAGCAGAACATCTCGTCGCCGGGGCGCGCGGTCACCCGCAGGCCGGCGGAGCGCAGCAGCGCCTCGTTGCAGGCGAGGTTGGGGACCCACCAGTTGGTGGGATCGCCGGCCATCTTCCCCTCGACGAAGGCCATGCCCGGCCAGCCCGGCTCGAGCAGCCGGCGGCGCTCCTCCAGGGGGAGATCGGGCGGCGTCGCCAGCACCTCGTCGCCGGGGAGCGAGAGGGTCTGGAAGATCAGCAGCCGCTCGACCTTCTCCGCCACCATCTCCAGCGCCAGCAGGGGATAGCGGAGGTGGTAGAGCACGCCCATGAACAGCACCAGGTCGAAGCGGCCGTCCAGGCGCGGCAGGTCGTAGACGGTGCGCTGCTCGAAGCGGACCTTGCCCCCGGGGTCGAGGTGGGGGCGCGCCCACTCGGCCTGGCGCAGGTAGCGCGGGTCGGCGTCGATGCCCAGCACGTCGGCGCCGCGGCGGGCGAGCTCGAAGCTGTAGAAACCGGCGTTGCAGCCGATGTCCAGCGCCTTCCAGCCGGCCAGGTCCGCGGGGAGCACGCTCTCCACCTGTCGCCACTTGAAGCTTGGAAAATCGCCCAGGGGGTGGTCCGGCGCCGTCTGCAATCCACCCGGCAGGTGCAGGTTGTGGAACCAGGGGCCGAGCGAGCGCACCTCCCGGGCGAGGGCGCTGTCGCCCGGCGCTCCCGCCGATTCCAGCGTCTCCAGGCTCATCCGACGGCCTCCGTGGCCTCGACTGTGGCCTCGAAGGTGGAGGCCGTCTGGAGCACATAGGACTCCAGCGTCGCCGCGCGGTGAGCGGCGGTGTGCTGGGCGAGGACGCGCCGCCGGGCTCGCCGGCCGATGCGCCGCCGCTCGGCCTCCGGGACGTCGCGCAGGATCCGCTCGACGTCCGCGGCGGTGGCGGCGAGGAGGATCTCGCGTCCCGGCTCGAAGAAGGCGGAGAGGCCGGGCCAGTCGTCGGAGACGATCGGCGTGCCGCAGGCGGCGGCCTCGAACAGCCGGATGCTGGGGGAGTAGCCCGCCTCGCGCATGTCGGCGCGGGTGACGTTCAGCGTGAAGCGCTGGCGGTTGTAGAACGCCCGGTGCTCGCCCGGCGGCAGGTGCTCGAAGCGGTCGACGTTGGCGGGCCAGGCGATCGTCTCCGGATAGGCGGGGCCGGCGACCACGAAGGAGCGGTCGGGCAGGCGCCGGGCCGGCTCCAGCAGCAGCGCCTCGACGGCCGGCTGGCGGTCGTCGCTGTAGGTCCCCAGGTAGCCGAGGTCCCAGCGCGTCGCGTGCTCCTCGGGGAAGTAGAGCGCCGGATCGCACGAGCAGTAGAGCGGCAGGGCCCGCCGAGCGCCGAGCTCGTCCTCCAGGCGGCCGAGGATGGGGCCGCCGGTGAAGGAGAGGTAGAGGTCGAAGCAGGGGATCTGCCGCGGATGGAGATATTCGTAGTCGCCGCGCGCCAGCTTGGCCAGGGTCACCGGGGTGTCGATGTCGTAGAAGGCGGTGTTGCCGCGGGCGTGGCCGAGCATCCAGTCGGCCACCGCCTCCCCCCGTTGCACGTACGAGCCGAGGATCACCGCGTCGGCCTGCCGCACCCGGTCGCGGAAGCGGCGGTCGAGGTCGGCGAGGTCGCGGTAGAGCTCCGTGGTTCCGTAGGGTGGGCGCGGCAGGTCGCGATGGGCGGCGTACCAAGGGACGTCCTGCTCCAGGAAGAGCACGCGGTGGCCTCGCCGCGCCAGCTCGCGGACCAGGCCGCGATAGGTCGTGGCGTGGCCGTTCCCCCAGGAGGAGGTGATGGAGAGGCCGAGGATCACCAAGTCCAGCCGGTCGCCCAATCGGTCCTCCAGCCGGGCGCCGCTCAAAGCCGCACCTCCGCCGGGATCTCCCTCCCTTCGAGGATCGCCTCCACCTGCTCGGCGCGATGGCGGTAGGTGTGCTCCCGGTGGACCCGCCGCCGCGCCGCGAGGCCGATCTCGTGGGCGCGCTCGGGCGAGAGCGCCTCCAGCAGGGCGGCCACCTCGTCGCCGCCGCGGGCCAGCAGCACCTCTTCGCCCGGTTCGAGGAACGCCTCGATGCCGTCCCAGGCATCGCTGACGATGCAGGCGGCGGCGCCGGCGGCCTCGAAGAGACGGGTGGCCGGCGAGTGGCCGAAGCGGGCCATGCTGTCGCGGTTGACGTTGAGCACCGCGCGCGGCGTGCAGTTGAAGGCGTTGTGGTCGCGGGTGCCGACGTGCCCCAGAGGCCGTACGTTGGCCGGCAGGGAGCCTGCCTCCCAGCCGCTGCCGCCAAGCAGGAACGTGCGCTGCGGGAGCGCGGCCGCCGGCCGGCAGAGGAATTCCTTGACCCGCTCCTCGCGGTCCGGCAGGCGGTTGCCGAGAAAGCCGAGGTCGCAGGAGAAGCGGGGGTCCGGCGGCACGATGTGATGGGTCGACGGATCGAGGGCGTTGTAGACCGGGATGCAGTCGCGCGCTCCGAAGCGTCGGTACGCCGCCACCACGGGCGGTCCGCCGCCATAGGTGAGGATCAGGTCGTACCGCGGCACGAGCGGGCGGAAGGGGTCCGCCGGATCGGCCGCCATCCGCTCCAGGGTGGCGGGGGCGTCCACGTCCCAGAAGACGACGCGGGTCGCCGGCCGTTGCAGGGTGAGCACCTCGCGCTCCAGCAGCTCGTCGAACACCCCGACGCCGCTCGCCTTCACCACCAGGTCGGCGCCGCGGGCCCGGTCGAGCATCGCCAGCGCGGCGCTCTCCTCGGCGGGGTAGACCACCACCCGGGCCCAGTCAGGATCGGGCATGTCGCGGTGCTGCTGGCGCTCGAAGGCGTCGGGCTCGTAGAAGGTGATCGCGTGGCCGCGCTCGGCCAGGGCCTTCAGCAGCCCCCGGTAGTAGGTGGCGGCGCCGTTCCAGTACGACGACACCAGGCTGGAGCCGAAGAAGGCGATCCGCTGGCCCGTCTTTTGGCCGATATTCGGGTCCATCATGACGCCACCTCGCGCAGAACCGGCTCGGTCAGCTCCGCATGGATCGCCAGCAGCTCGTCCGCCCGGTGGCCGCAGGTGTGGCGGGCGAGGATCGTCGCGAGCCCGTGCGCCGCCAGCTCGGCGCCCAGGCCGGCGTCGGTGGTCAGCTCCCGCATCCAGCGCTCCATCTCGCCGCCGTCGCGCGCCACGAGGTAGTCGCGGCCGGCCTGGAACAGCCCTTCGCTGTCGCGCCAGGGGGCGGTGATCAGCGGGATGCCGCAGGCCAGCGCCTCGAAGACGCGGATGGTGGGGATGCCCGGCAGCGCCTCCACGTAGGGCCGGCGCGGCACGTGAATCGTGAAGCGGTGGCGGGCGAATTCCTCGGGCACGCGGTGGTTGGGGAGCCAGCCGCGGTAGCGGACGCCGGCCGTCTCCAGGTCCGCCAGGGCCTCGGAGGGATAGCGCACGCCGAAGGCGTCGGCGGCGAGCCGCAGGCTCCGCGCCGGTTCCAGAAAGAATTCGTGCAGCTCGGCGGTCCGCTCGCCGTCTCCCCAGTTGCCGATCCACACCAGGTCGCTCTCGCGAGCGATCTCTGGCAGCGGCTGGAAGACGGTGACGTCGGCGGCCTCGTGCCAGACCCAGACCCGCTCCGCCCACCCCCGCTTGAGGTACCGCTCGCGGACGGCGGCGCCGAAGGCGAGCACGCCGTCGTAGCCGTCGAGGTCGTAGGCGGCCAGGCTCGCCGGCTCCGACACCGAGCGGTGATGGGTGTCGTGGAAGAGCAGCGAATAGCCGCCATGACGTTTGCGGTGCTGGCCCAGGGCGCGCA
>DATBAW010000233.1:0-3157 GCA_036271335.1 Thermoanaerobaculia bacterium | reverse complement strand
TCGAAATCCTCGCGGTGGGCGGCCATGTTGTAGCCGACCTCGCGCCAGGTGATCGCCTCGTCGAGGAATTTCTCGGCCGCCGGGCTCATCCCCCACCACCCCTCGCGCGCTCCGGTCGGCCGGCCGCCGAGCCGCTCGGGCGTCCAACGCTCGCGGGCGGCGACGGCGGCGAACACTTGATGGATCGAAACGTTTCCGAAGTGGAGGTAGGGGGAGAGCGTGCTCGTCACGTCTTCGCCGGGATCGTTCCTGCCTTCCCCGTAGCGCTCCAGGCGTTCGTCCAGGAAGCGGTGGAGGGTCCGTTCGGCCGCCGAGTCGCCGCCGGGGAGGGCGGCCACCGGCGGCACGGAATGATCGATCGGGAGCGCGGCGAGCGAGCCGCCGGCCAGCCGCTCCGGCGCGGCCGCCGCCCAGCGCTTCGCGATCGCGGGTGGCAGCGCCTCCAGCCGGTCCGGCAGCGTCCGGGCGAGAGGATTTTCGGCCGGCGCCTGCTGGAGATGCTCGGGGAGCGCCTTCTGAAGGAAGCGCCGGAAGTGGGCCGCGGTCACGAAATCCTTGTCCGCGGCGCACAGGGGGAGCAGACCGTTCGAGTCGATCGCCTCCAGCCGCACCTTCAACCGGGCACCGGCGGCGGCCACCATGCGCGGCAGGAAGAAGGCCGGGAAATCGTCCGTCACCACCAGGCAGGCGTGGCCGGCGAGCGCGGCGAGCAACCCTTTACCGGCGCCGGGCGTGGGCTCGACGTAGGGGAGATAGGTGACGTCCGATCCGGCGAGGCGCGCCGCGTGATCGGCCATGCCTTCGAGGAGGAAGCGGTGGATGCGGTCGTTGGCCCAGCGGTAGCCGCAGCGGAGCGGCTCCAGGATCACCAGCGGCTTTTTCCGCCGCCGGGCTTCGTTCGCGGCGCGCTCCAGGGCGAAATTCCATCCCAGGCGGCGGGCGGAGATCATCCAGTAAAGGACGAAATCGCCGTCACGGGCCGGCTCGGCGTTGGCGGCGCGGACGCGAATTGCGGGGATTGCGGGGATGGCGGCCACGGCTCGGCTACGATACCCGATCCGGAACCGGAACCGCCATGATCCGCACCCTCGCCACCACCTACCGCGACGCCTTCTCGGGGCTCAGCCGGGCCGTCTGGCTGCTGGCGATCACCTCGCTGATCAACCGCGCCGGCACGATGGTGATGCCCTTCCTGGTCCTCTTCCTGGTCGAGAAGCGCGGCTTCACCACCGCGCAGGCCGGGCAGACGCTGGCGCTCTACGGGCTCGGGGCGATGTTCGCCTCCTGGTACGGCGGCCGGCTGTGCGACCGCTTCGGGCCGATCCGGATCATGAAGGGGAGCCTGATAGGGATGGGGCTGACGTTCCTGGCGCTCGGCCATCTCCAGGGGCGGCTGGCGATCTCGGCGATGGTCGTCGTCCTCAGTCTGGCGGGGGAGGTGTTCCGGCCGGCCAACCTGTCGGCGCTGGCGGCGGCGAGCGGTCCGGGCGAGCGGGCGCGCAGCTTCGCCCTGCTGCGGCTGGCGGTGAACGCGGGGATGTCGGTGGGGCCGACCGTGGGGGGCTTCCTGGCGGCCATCGACTACGGCTGGCTGTTCGTGGCGGACGGCGTCACCTCGATCCTCGCCGCCGGGCTGCTGTTCGTCGCCTTCCCCGGCCGGCTCGACGCTCCGCCGGCCGTCCATCCGCCGGCGACGGTGCGCGCCGGCTCGCCCTTCCGCGACCGGCCGCTGATGGCGATCCTGGGGATGATGTTCGTGCTCAACGTCGTCACGTTCCAGGTCGTCGGCACCTTCCCGCTGTCGCTGCGCGATCTCTACGGTTTCTCCAAGGCGTGGATCGGGATCACGCTGGCGGTGAACACGGTGATCATCATCCTGTTCGAGATGGTGCTGATCCATTCGCTGGCGCGCCGCGATCCGGTGAAGGTCGCCGGTCTCGGCGCCTTCCTGCTGTGCGGCGGACTGGCGCTGCTCCCCTTCGGCTCCAGCTTCGGCTACGTGTTTTTCACCGTGGTGATCTGGACGATGGGGGAGATGCTGAGCTTCCCGCTGCTCACCAGCGCCGTGGCCGACCGCGCGCCGGAGGCCACCCGCGGCGCCTACATGGGGCTGCTGAACTTCTCGATCGCCGCCTCCTTCGTGGTGGCGCCGCTGGTGGGCACCTGGGTCTATCAGCAGAGGGGGCCGCGCACGCTCTGGCTGGGCTGCGGCGTGGTGGGAATCCTCTGCTGGGCGGGGTTCCAGGCGGTGGCGGTGCGAATCGGGCGAAAAGGCTAGTGGCTCGTCACCACATCCTTGGGTGAGATTCCCCTGGGACCGCCGGCGTCCCGCCGGCTCTAACTAAAACTAACCAAAAGCGGAGTTAGAGCCGGCGGGACGCCGGCGGTCCCAGGGGATCTAAGCAACGTGTCAATTTTGCCTTGACAGGCGACTAAGGCTCGCCCTCGAACAGCGCCTCGGTCGGCAAGGTTTGCGGACCGCTCTCCGTGCACACGGCGAATTTCGCCGGGTACATCGAGACGCCCGCGTATTCGCCTCGCGCGTTGAGGACGTAGAAGTTGAGCCCGAAGTTGGGCTGGCGGCGGTCGTTCAGCAACCTTTTCTCGACGGTACTGGCGACCACCCGGCGGAGCGCTTCCATGCCGGCGTCCTTGGGGTGCGCGCCCCGGCGCATCGCCTCGACGATGGCGAAGGACGAAAGGTTGTAGAGGTTCGCCTCGCCGCGGCCGGTCGAGCCGGCGGCGCCGATCGCGCCGTCGACGTAGAGGCCGGCGCCGAGGATGGGCGAGTCGCCGACGCGGCCGGGGATCTTCCAGGCCAGGCCGCTGGTGGTGGTCACGCCGCAGATCTCGCCCTTGGCGTTGATGCCGTCGCAGTTGATGGTGCCGTAGAGGTGATCGCGATCGATCAAGCCCTCGCGGGCCATCTGCAGGCCGGCGCGGAAGCCCGCCTCGGCGCGGTCCTTGGGATCGAGATAGTGCGAGGGGTCGGTCCGGCGCTTCCATTCGAGCCAGAGTTGGCGCGAATGCTCGGTGTTGAGGTCGTCCTCGATCTTGAAGCCGAGGCCGCGGGCGAACTCCTGCGCCCCTTTGCCGACCAGCAGATGGTGATCGGTCATCTCCATCACGGCCTTGGCGACCAGGGAGGGCGTGCGGA
>DATBAW010000232.1:0-22357 GCA_036271335.1 Thermoanaerobaculia bacterium | reverse complement strand
GAGGGAGAGCCCTGATGAAGACTCCGCTTCGCAGTCTTTCGACCGTTCTGGCCGCCGCGGCGCTGCTCGCCGCGTCCGCGAGCGCGAAGCCGGCCGCCACCACCACCGCGCGGCAGGTGAAACCGTACACCATCGATCAGTTCCTGGCCAACACCTCCTACGGCGGCGCTTCGTTCTCGCCGGACGGCCGCAAGGTCCTGGTCGGCAGCAACCAGACCGGCGTCTTCAACGCCTTCGCGATCCCCGTCGACGGCGGCAAGCCGGTGCAGCTCACCGACTCGAAGGTGAGCGCCATTCAGGTGGTCGGCTATTTTCCCCACGACGAGCGCTTCCTCTACACCAGCGACCAGGGCGGGAACGAGAAGGATCATCTCTACGTGCAGTCGCCCGACGGCAAGGTCCGCGACCTCACTCCGGGGGACAGCCTGAAGGCGGATTTCGCCGGCTGGGCGAAAGACGGCAAGAGCTTCTTCCTGATCACCAACGAGCGCGACTCCGCCGCCTTCGACGTCTACGAGATGGCGGTCGACGGCTACGAGCGCAAGCTCCTCTTCAAGAACGAGGGCGCCTATTTCCCTGGCGCCATCTCGCCGGACCGGCGCTACATCGCCCTCGGCAAGTCGGTGACCAACGCCGCCACCGACATCGTTCTCTACGACCGCACGACGGCCAAATTCACGACCCTCGCCGCCCACGAGGATTCCGGCGTCGAGGTGGCCAACGCCGCGGCGGACTTCAGCCCGGACGGCAAGAGCCTCTACTACACGACCGACAAGGGGTCCCAGTTCTCCTACCTGGTGCGCTACGACCTCGCGACGGGCAGCCGCGCCGAGGTGCTGAGCCCTCGCCCCCACTGGGACGTGCAGGGCGCCGGCTTCTCCCGCGACGGCCGCTGGTTCAACGTCTCGATCAACAACGACGCCCGGACGGAGTTGCGCGTCTTCCGGACGGCGGGGATGAAGCCGGTGAAGCTCCCCAAGATCGAGGCGGACATCACCGGCCTCAACTTCCAGCCGACCGGCTCGCTGATCGCCTTCTACGCCGAGGCCGCCGGGCCGCGCGATCTCTATGTGAGCGATCTGAAGACCGGCAAGATCCGCCAGCTCACCCACGCGCTCAATCCGGCGATCGATCCCAAGGATCTGGTGGCGCCGCGGGTGGTGCGCTTCAAGTCCTTCGACGGCACCGAGATCCCCGGCATCCTCTATCGCCCCTGGGCCGCCTCACCGAACGCCAAGGTGCCCGGCCTGGTGCTGGTCCACGGCGGCCCCGGCGGCCAGTCGAGGCTCGGCTACAACGGCATGACCCAGTATCTGGTCAATCATGGCTATGCCGTCTTCGCCATCAACAACCGTGGGAGCAGCGGCTACGGCAAGGCCTTCTACGCCATGGACGACCGCAAGCACGGCGAGGGGGACCTCGACGACTGCGTGGCGACCAAGAAGCTGTTCGCCTCCACCGGCTGGGTGGATCCGGGCAGGATCGGGATCATCGGCGGCAGCTACGGCGGTTACATGGTGCTCGCCGCGCTCGCCTTCCGGCCGAAGGAGTTCACGGCCGGCGTCGACCTCTACGGCGTCTCCAACTGGCTGCGCACGCTGGAGAGCATCCCCGCCTGGTGGGGCCCGCAGCGCGACGCCCTCTACAAGGAGCTGGGCGACCCGCGGGTCGACGCCGACTACCTGAAGAAGATCTCGCCCCTCTTCCACGCCGACCAGATCGAGCGGCCGCTCATCGTGCTCCAGGGGGAGAACGATCCGCGCGTGCTGAAGGCGGAGTCGGAGGAGATCGTCGACGCCGTCAAGAAGAAGGGGGTGCCGGTCGAGTTCCTCCTCTTCCCGAACGAGGGGCACGGCTTCTCCCGTAAGGACACCCAGGAGAAGGCCTATGCGGCGACGCTGACGTTCCTCGACAAGTACCTGAAGGGCGCTTCCTAGACGCCGGCATCGGCAGCATGCGCGGCATGGGCCGCGGGGAGGGCGCTCAGACCGGGGATGAAGATCTCCCGCGGTATGTGGCGCAGCAGCTCCTCGCGGCAGAACCCCACCATTTCCTCCTCCAACTCGCGCGGATAGCCCACCTGGCCGTTCTCCTCTTCGAGGGGAGCGGCGAGCAGGGGGCTGTCCGGGTAGAGCCGCTGGACGTTCCTGAACAGCTCTCCCGGCAGGCGGAAGGGGCCCAGGCTGACCGAGTGCAGGCTCTCGACGCGGAGAGCGCCGAATACCGCTTCGTAGAGCCGGCGATACTGCTCACGGAACTCCGGGTCGTAGAGCAGCGGATCGAAGCGGAGCCCCAGGCGCCAGCCGCGCTCCTGGAGCTTCACCATCACCCGCAGGCGCCGGTCGACCGAGGGGGTCAGGTGCTCGACCGCCTCCTGCACCTCTTTCGGCGTGAAGCTGAAGGCGGCCACCACGTTGGGCGGCGCCTCCATCTCGAGCAGCGATTTGATCTGCGTGCTCTTGGTGCGCAGCTCGAGGAAAGCCCCCGGGAAACGGGTGAAGAAGGGAACGAAGCTCGCCGCGAAGCGGGTGACCGGCTCGAGCGCCAGGCTGTCGCAGTCGTAGCCGGAGTAGAACCAGACCGGCTCGTCCCGCTCGGCGCGGATACGCTCCTCGATCGCCCACTGGAAGTCCTCGTAGTTGATGAAGACGACGTAATGGGCCGACCGGTACATCCCCTGGAGGAAGCAGTAGCGGCAGTCGTAGATGCAGTTGTGCATGTGGGAGAAGACGAAGCTCCGCGTCCCCGGGATGCCGAACCCCTCCGGCGCCGGCTGCACGAAATTGCGGTGCTTGCGCGCCAGGATCAGCGATGGCCGGCGCTTCTGCAGGCGAAAGCTCTGCGCCCGCCGGTTGAAGATCTCGCCGTAGCGCACGCAGGAGATCACCTCGGCGTCTGGAAACCGGCCCTGAATCTGGAGCGTCCGCGGATGGCCGAGGACGTCCTCTTCGACGTAGATCATCGGCGCGGGCTCCTGACCGGCGGCGTGCGCAGGGGGAGGGCGGCGAGCACCGCGAGCTCCCGTCCAAGGTCCGCGAGCCCGCGGGCGACCGCCTCGATCCGCCCGAGATTGCCGTCGATCAGCTCTTCGACGGCGACGCTCGACATCCGCCGCGAGAAGGTGGCGTCCGGATTGTCGGAGATCACCTTGTAGCAGTGCACCAGCTCGGCGACGGAGAAGCGGCAGGCGGTCGGAAAGAAGCCGGCCGCCTCCGACTCGTAGACCCAGGGCTCGGAGTACTCCTCCTCGACCCGCTCGACGGTGAGCATGGGGACGGTCGGGCAGGGGACGTCGTTGATCAGCTGCGGGTACCAGGAGGCGCCGCTGGCGGCGTCCGAGATCTTGTGCGCCAGCACCCCCTCGCCGAGCGTCCGCTGGCCGTGCCCGCCGAGCCCGACGTTCAGCCAGGCGCGTCCGGGCGCCCCGCCGGCGAGCAGGTGCAGATAGGCGGTGGCCGCGGCCGACGCCGCCTTCCCCTGGCCGGAGACGATCAGCCACCCCTCCTCACCCTGATAGACCGGGAACGGCGCTTCGCTCGCGGCCGCCATGGCGAACCGTTCGACCAGAGGCCGGGCCTCAGCCTGCAAAGCGACGACGAAACGCAGCATGGTCTGCCGTATCCCTCCGAGGTGTCGAGCCTGCAAAAGCCGCTCCCGGCGATCCCTATTCTTCCATGAGAAGATCGCCGGCTCATGGGCGCGCCCCCGCTCCTCCCCCTGGTCCTGTTCGCCCTCACCTACGCCGGGCTCGCCCTCGGCCGCGTTCCCGGGCTGGCGCTCGACCGCACGGGGTTCGCCCTGCTCGGGGCGGTGGCCTTCCTCGCCACCGGCTCGCTCACCGTCCAGCAGGCCAAGGACGCGGTGGACGCGCCGACCCTCGCCGTGCTGTTCGGGATGATGCTGCTCTCGGCGCAATACCGGCAGTCGGGGCTCTACTCGGCGATCGGCGGCCGGCTCGCCAGGGTGGCGGACGCCCGCCGGCTGCTCCTCGGCACGATCGTGGTCACCGCCCTCCTCTCGGCCCTGCTCACCAACGACGTCGTCTGCTTCGCGCTGACCCCGCTGCTGGCCAGCGCGCTCCTCGCCTCGCGCCGCCCGCCCCTCCCCTACCTGCTGGCCCTCGCCTGCGCCGCCAACCTCGGCAGCGCCCTGACGCCGATCGGCAACCCGCAGAACATCCTGATCGCCCAGTCGCTCCACCTCCCCTTCCTCCCCTTCGTGCTGGCCTGCGCCGCACCGGTCGTCCTCTCGCTTGGCGTGCTCTACGCGATCGTGGCGCCACGGCTCCGCGAACCGGCCAGCGTGCAGGGTGAGAGCGACTCCGAAGCGGCCGCCGAGGAGAGGATCCCGCTCCAGCGCTGGCAGGCGGCGAAGGCGATCCTGCTGACCGTGGCGGCCATCGCCCTCTTCGTCTCGCCGGTGCCGGCGCCGCTGACCGCCCTCGGGATCGCCGGAGTCGTGCTGAGCAGCCGCCGGATGCAGACGCGCGACCTGCTGGCGCAGGTGGACTGGTCGCTCCTCGCCCTCTTCGTCGGCCTGTTCGTCGTCGGACGTGGCTTCGAGGTCTCCGGCTGGACCCAGGCCGCCCGCGGCACCCTCGCCGCGGCGGGCGCCGACCTCTCGCACCCGGCCGTGCTGATGATCGCGGTGTCGCTCCTCTCGCTGCTGGTGGGGAACGTGCCGGCGGTGATGCTGCTCCTCCCCTTCGTGGGGCGGCAGGCGGGGACGGGCTACGCCATGGCGCTCGCCGGCACCTTCGCCGGCAACGCCGTGCTGGTGGGGAGCATCGCCAACCTGATCGTCGCCGAGCAGGCGGGGAAGCTGGGCATCCGCTTCGGCTTCCGCGAGCACCTGCGGACCGGGCTGCCGGTGACGCTGATCTCGCTGGCGCTCGCCGCCGCCACCATGCTGCTCTGGCGGCTCTAGAAGCGGCGCAGCAGCAGATGGCGGTAGGCGGCCACGGACGCCTCGTCGCGCTCGACCTCGAACGGCGCGCCGGAGCGGGCGAGCATCTCCCCCATCCGCCGGTTGGTGCTGGTGAAGACGAAGTCGAGCAGGGCGAGCCCGGCGCGGCGGAGCGGCCCCACGCTTGCGCTCTCGGGGAGGAACTTGTCGAACACCGCCAGCCGCCCCCCCGGACGGAGTACCCGCGCGGCCTCGGCCAGGCAGCGGGCGGGGTCCGAGATGACCTCGAGCACCATGTGAAGGATCGCCGCGTCGAACGAAGCGTCGGCGAGGTCGAGCGCCATGCCGTCCATCACCCGGAATTCGATCCCCGGCCGCGCATGGGCCATGGCCTGGCGGATCATCGCCGGCGTGAGATCGATCGCCAGCACCTCGATCCCGGCGGGGACGAAGGGGAGGTCGGCGCCGGTGCCGCAGCCGATGATCAGCAGCCGCTCACCAGGCTGGAGGTCGAGCAGGGCGAGCGAGCGCTGCCGCTCGCGCGGGAAGATGGTGACGCGGTCGTAGTGGGGCGCCCAGAACGAGTAGCGGAACCGGATCCAGGCGTTGGAAGGCATCGAACGCCAGGGTAACAAAAAAGAGGGCAGAGGCGACCCCGGAGGGCCGCCTCTACCCGAGGGGAGAAAGGTCGAGAGACGCCGGAGCGGGGCTCAGAACGGCATCCTCAGATGTCCGAGGTCCTCGCGGCGGCCGAGCGCCGGGGCCGGCTCGCGCAGGGAATCGTCGAAGAGCTGCCGGACCTGGATCGGGTCCGTATGGGCGAGGCGATGGTAGAAGCGTAGCGCCACCTCGACCTCGGTACGCCAGAGCGAGCAGCGGTCGGCGGCGGCGGCGCGACCGTCCTCGGCGTCCTGGGGCGAGGCGACGTAGTGGCTGTGGCTGCACACGTGGCGGGCCCAGCACCCCTGGCAGGAGGACTCGCCCAGCTCGAAGTCCCCGCGCAGCTCTTCGCCGGTCTCCTCACGCATCGGGTCCGGCAACTCCGGCAGGGAGCGCAGGTCGAGGCTGGCGAGGAAGGAGCGCGGATAGTCGACCGCCGGCATCAGGCCGGCGAAGCTGCCGCGCTCGGCGAAGGTCTGATCGAGCGGCTCGCTGTGCATCAGGCGGTCGACGATGCGGGTCAGCGGCTTGAAGTCGACCGGCAGGCGCTGGGCGGCGAGCTCGTCGGCCATCTCGTCGCAGATCGAGAGCAGGTCGTTGCGCAGCTCGATCCGGCGGCCGGGTCGCGGCGTGCCGTCGCCGAACGCCGCGTCCTCGAGGACCATGGCATCCAGCCGGCGGACGCCGCTCCGCTTCGCCCACTCCCAGAGATCGAGAAGCCGGCCGCGGTCGAGCACGCAGTGAACGGTCAGCCGGTCGCCCGAAGCCGCCAGCAGCAGCCGCACCGCCTCCTCGGCTTCCCACCTTGCCTGACCGGGGGGCAGATCGGCGTAGAGGCGGCCGCCGGACGCGGGGGCCGGATAGCTGCCGCAGAGCAGCCGCACCTGGAAGGCGTAGCCGGCGAGGAAGCCGGCGCGGTCGGCCGTCACCTCGCCGGCGGCGAGGGTCAGCTCGAAGGCGATCTCCTGCCGCAGCAGCGCGGCCAGCCGCGAGGACTCCAGCGCGATCCGCTCGAGCAGCGCCCGCCCCGGGAACGCTCCCCCCCAGTTCAGGTGGAGCTTGACCCGGCTGGCGCCGAAGCCCTGCTTGAACACGAACCCGACGACCTCCAGGGCGGCATCCTCGCGAGCCTGGTCGATGCGGACGTGGAGCTCGTCGTCGATGCGGTAGATCGCCCCCCGGCTCCACCACCCCGCCTCCGGCAGGCCGGTGGCGCCGAGCCCCACGTTCCACCCCGCGCCCCCTTCGCTGGTCAGCAGGTCCTCGTTGACCAGCCAGCCGAGCAGCGCCTCGTCGAGGTCGCCGGTCTCCAGCGCGGTGGCAATGTAGAACTGCAGATCCTCCGGCACCTCCACCACCGCCGCGCGCTCCAGGTCGTAGATCAGGCTGCAGGAGCCATCCCCCTCGATCAGCGGGTGCAAGGCCCTGAGCCGCAGGGCTCCGGGCATGGGCATGGGGTTCATGGGCAGCATGGCTCGTCCTCCTGTTCGATAAAGCCGGCGGCGGCTCGGGCCTTCCCTCTACCTCTAAGTGACCGGGACGGCCTGTTCGTTTCGCCTCTAATAGCATCGTTTCCGCTGGGCCGTTTTTCGGGACAAAAATCCCGAACTTTCTTTCGCGGGCCCGATTTTCGGGGGTTTGTGAACCTCTATCCTCAATGCTCAAGGAAAAAAGACTGCAAATGTTGAGGGCGGCCCCGGGGCCGCCCTCAAAACTTCAGAGAAACCGAAAACCTTTTACTTAGCGGTGCTCTCCGGTTTCAGCCAGCGGTCGAGCCAGGCCAGCACCGTGTCGTGCCAGAGGATGCTGTTGGCGGGCTTGAGGATCCAGTGGTTCTCGTCGGGGAAATAGAGAAACTGACTGGGAATTCCCTTGCGCTGAAGAACATTGAAAGCGGCGATCCCCTGGGTCACCGGAATCCGGAAGTCGAGAGCGCTGTGGACGACCAGCATCGGCGTCTTCCAGCGTTCGACGAAGTTCGCCGGATTGTTCTTCTCGTACATCTGCGGGTTCTTCCAGTAGGGTCCGCCGAACTCCCACTCCGGGAACCAGACCTCCTCGGTGCTGTAGTACATCATCCGCTGATCGAAGGTGCCGTCGTGGTCGACCAGGCACTTGAAGCGATCGGGCCAGTTCCCCTGGATCCAGTTGATCATGAAGCCGCCATAGGAGGCACCGAGGGCGCAGACGCGGTCGCCGTCGATCCAGGGGCTCCGCTGGAGCGCCGCCTCCAGCCCCTTCTGGAGGTCGACGAGCGGCCAGCCCCCCCAGTTCATGCGGATCGCGTCGGTGAACGCCTGACCGTAGCCGGTCGAGCCGTGGAAGTCGATGGTGACCACCGCGTAGCCCGCTCCGGCGTACGGCTGCGGGTTCCAGCGGTAGTGGAACTCGTTGTCGAAGGTCCCCTGCGGACCGCCGTGGATGAGGAAGGCGAGCGGATACTTCTTGCCGGCCTGGAAGCCGACCGGCTTGGTGATCCACCCCCACACGGTGTCGCCGTTGGCGCCCTTGAAGGAGAACTGCTCGGACTCTCCCATTCCCACACCGGCGAGCGCGTCCTGGTTGACGTGCGTCAGCTGCTTGGCCCCTGAGCCGTCAGCCCCTACGGTGAACAGATCGACCGGCGCGGTCAGCGTGTCGAGCCCGTAGACGATGCGGTCGCCGGCGAGCTTGGGATCGCGGACGTGCCCCTGCGCCACCAGCTTGGTCACCTTGCCGCTGGCGACGTCGATGGCGAAGAGGGGGAGCTGGCCGACGTCTTCGGCCGACGTGTAGAGGGTGCGGCCGTCCGCCGAGAAGAACACCCCGGCCGACGAGCGGTCCCAGGCGTCGGCGAGCACCCGCTCGTGGCCGGTCGCCAGATCGCGCAGCCGGATGCGGAAGCGGTCGGCCTCGAAGCCGGCGCGCGACATCGCGAGATAGGCCAGCGTCTTGCCGTCCGGCGAGAAGACCGGCTGGGTGTCCCAGGCGAGGTTGGCCTTGGTGAGGTTCTCCGGCGTCCTGGAGCCGTCCGCCGGCACGCGGTAGAGGTCGAAGTTGGTCGACCAGGGCTCCTCGCGGCCGCCGAGGCGGGAGGTGAAGACGAGCGTGCGGCCGTCCGGCGAGAAGGCGAACTCCTCCGAGCCGCCGAAGGGGCGCGACGGGACGTCGGCGTTCATCCCCAGCGTGACGTCGACCGGATCGCGCGGGCCCTCGGTGACCAGCTCCCAGGTGAACAGGTGGTTGCGGAGCCCGGTCGACCAGGTGTCCCAGTGGCGCACGAAGCCCCCCTGGTCGGGAAACAGCTGGCCAGAGGACTTGACCTTCGCCTTCGCGTCGAGCCGGTCCTTGGTGCAGTCGAGCGTCGGACAGTCGGAATAGACCTCCAGGCTGAAGGCCAGCCGCTTGCCGTCGGGCGAGACGATCAGGTTGGAGACGTCGAAGGCGAGATCGGTGACCTTCACCGGCGCGCCCGCCGTTCCATTGGCGAACGGCAGCTTCCAGACCTGGTTCGATCCCGAGCGGCTGGAAAGGAAGTAGAGGCTCTTGCCGTCCGGCGACCAGCGCGGCGAGTCGTCCGACGCCGGATCGTTGGTCAGCCGGGTCAGGCCGCTGCCGTCGGCGTTGATCATCCAGAGATCGGTCCGCCCCCGGTTGGCCTCGAGGTCGGTGGCGCGGATGACGAAGGCGATGCGGTCCCCCTTCGGCGACGGCTGGGGGTCCGAGACTCGCTGCATGGTGACCAGATCGTGGACGTTGAACGGGTGCGGGTCGGCGGCGACGGCGGGGAGCGCCGTGACGACGCCGAAACAGACCATGAGACACAGCTTGCGCATGGAAAGACCTCCAGGGAATTGACGGGGAGACTCTACCAGCCGGGAGCGTCGAGGGCGACCCAGGTCGCCCGAGCCCCTCACTCTCCCAACCCTCACTCTCCCAACCCTCTCTCTCCCACCGCACTCCCCCCAACCGGGAGAGAGAGGGCTAAAGCAGCCAAGCAAAATGGCTCTCTGAATGTTGCTTTTAGACTAACCACTCCCTCTTCTCCCGGTTGGGGGGGAGTGCGATGGGAGAAGAGGGCCGGGGTGATGAGGGGCCAACGCCGAAGCCGAGGCGAATCCGGCCCGGGCCCCTACCCGCATTCCCCGCTCTTCACCATCGCCGCCACCATGCCGTCGACCTCCTCCAGGTCGTCCGCCTCCGGATCGAGCTGCGTATAGCGCCGGAGCTGGACGCAGGCGCCGCGGAAGTCCTGGTTGTCGCGCAGCAGCAGGCCCAGCTCGCGGTGCGGCGCGGGGTCGTCGCCGTCCAGCTCGATCGTCTCGCGAAAGGAGTCCTCGGCCTCGGTGCGCAACTTCTGCCGTCCCTCTGGGCTCTTCTCGACGGTGGCCTGGGCGAGCCGCAGCCGCCCCTTCTGGAAGTGGGTCTCGGGGTCCTCCGGCATCCACGCCCGCGCCTTGCGGAGCTCGTCCTCCGCCAGCGTCAGCCGCCCCATGTCGATGTTGAGGCGGGCGTCGTCGCGCACCACCGGCCGGATGGCGCGGGCGAAGGCCGCGTCCCGCTCGGCGCGCTCGGCGGCTGGCAGCGCCGTTCCCGAATGCGTGGCGACGTAGCGCTTGGTGACGTCGATCCGCTCGGTCAGCCGCGGATGGCTGCCGAAGAAGAACGCCTCGGCCTTGCGCGAGTCGCCGAGGTCGTCATAGAGCACCTGGTAGACCTTCGGCGCCTGGTGGAGGTCGTAGCCTGCCGCGGCCAGCTTGGCGAAGCCCCCCTGGTCGGCCTCCTCCTCCAGCCCGCGGCCATAGCCCGTGACCGAGGCCAGGAAGGCGAGCTGGAGCCCCAGGCTGGCGAGCACCTGGCCGAAGACGTCCAGCGCTTCGGCCTGTCCCCAGTTCCCGTGGTCGGCGGCGTTCCCCGCCACCGCGGCGAGGGCTACGTAGGCGGCGAGGGCGGCGACGGTGAAGCCGACCTCCTTGTTGTGGGCGCTCCGCTCGTAGCGCAGCATGTGGCGGTCCTCGACGTGGGTCATCTCGTGGCCGAGCACGGTCGCCAGCTGGTCCTCGTTCTCCATCCGCGCCAGCAGGCCGGTGTGAATGTAGATCGAGCCGTGCGGATAGGCGAAGGCGTTGAGGGTCGGATCCTCGATCACCCGCACCTTGTAGTGCACGTCCCGATTGGCCGCCATGGCGGGCGGGTTGAGCCGGTCGACGACCTCCTCCAGATACACCTCGAGCTCCGGATCGTGGTAGGGGTGGACGGTGCCGAGGAGCTTCTTTTCCTCCTCACGGGAGCGATTCCAGAGCGCCCGCTCGTCGTTCAAGGGCCGGAAGGCGCTCCCCTGGCTGGAGATCGGCGCCAGATTCGTCGAGACGCAGGAGATGGAAAAGAGGAGCAGAGTCGCCAGGGCGACGGAACGGAACGCGGCGGAGCGGCGCATCGGAAACCTCCCTGCGTCCCATTCTACTCGACAGCCGAAAACCCCTCGAATATTCTGGCCCTTCATGCCCTTCCCCCTCGCGCCGCTCCCCGGGCTCTGGGTGGTCTTCCTCGCGCTGCTGCTCGCCCGCGGGCTGCGCCGCCTTTACGACCCGGTCCCCTGGCGCTGCTGGCTGGCCTGGGGCGTCGCGCTCGTCCTGCTCCTCGGCGCCGTCCTCTTCGCCGGGCGGACGATGCTGCCGGTCGGCAACCTCGGCGACATCCCGCCTTTCACCGCCGTCGTCCAGGGGGAGCCGCACGGCAATTTTCTCCAGAGCGACCTGATCCTCCAGATCGCGCCCTGGCTGGCGCGGGTGCGGGAGGCCTACGCCGCCGGTTCCTGGCCGCTCTGGAACCCGCTCGCCGGCGCCGGCGAGCCGCTGCTGGCGAACCCGCAGTCGCAGGCGCTCCAGCCGCTGGCCTGGCTGGCGCTCCCCTTCCCCGTCGTCGCCGGGTTCGGCGTCGCCGCCGCGCTGCGGCTGCTGGTGGCGTTCGTCTTCACCTGGCTCTTCCTGCGCCGCCAGGAGATCTCCGCGACGGTGGCGCTGGCGGGGAGCCTCGCCTACGGCTTGGCCGGCTTCCTCCAGCTCTGGCTCGGCTGGCCGCTCGCCGGCTCGGCGGCCTTCCTCCCCGTCCTGCTCTACGCCATCACCCTGGTGGATCAGCGCGGGGCGCGGCGGGACCTCGCCCTGCTCGCCCTCGCCACCGCCGCCCTGCTGCTGGTGGGGCACCCGGAGACCAGCCTCCACGTCTTCCTCTTCGCCGCGGCCTTCGCGCTGTCGCGCCTGCTCGCCCGCCCGGCCGGCCGGCGGCTCGCGCTCCTCGGCGCCTGGACCCTGGCGGCCGCGATCGGCGCCGGGCTCGCCGCGCCACTGGCGCTCCCCGCCGCCGAGTACCTGCCGAAGAGCCAGCGCGCCGCCCTGCTCGACCTCCGCCATGAGCGGTGGCGCGCCGGCGCCGCGGCGCTGGGCGAGGAGGGCCATCTCTCCCTCGGCCGCCTGATCCCCATCGCCGCCGCCAACGCCTTCGGCAACGACCGCTACGGCGATTACTGGGGCGAGCGCAACACCAACGAGGACGCCACCGGATTCGCCGGCTCGGTGGTCCTGCTCGGCGCTCTCGCCGCCGCTTGGCCGCTCGCGGCGGGACGCCGCTTCCCGCAGGAGCGGCTGATGCTCGCCACCGCCGCCGTCTGCCTGGCGATCGTGGCGCGCCCCGCCTGGCTGGTGTCGATCTTCGAGGCCGTGCCGGTCCTCCGCCATTCCCAGAGCTACCACGGCCGGGTGACGCTGCTGCTCAACCTCGCGATGGTCTATGGCGCCGCCTCCGCCTGGGAGCGCTGGCGGCGGGGCGAGATCCGCCCCCGGCGCTTCCTCCTCCTGGGTGCCGCGCTCGTCCCGCTGATCGTCTGGGGCTATCTCGCTCATGCCGGCCCGGAAGCGGCCGACTTCGGCGCCCTGCGCTGGGGATCGCTGGCGGTCCAGATCGCGGCGCTCGCCCTCGCCCTTCTCCTCCTGGCCCGGCCGGGCTCATCCCTGCGGATGTCGGGCCTCGCGGCCGTGGCCGCCGCCGAGCTGATCGCCTTTCACCTGCCGGCCCATCCGGCCGCGCGGGCCGACCTCTACGATCCCGTGACGCCGCCGATCGCCTTCCTCCAGAAGCGGCTCGATCCCTGGTACCGCATGGCCGGCCTGGGACCGCTGCTGCGCCCGAATCTCGCCTCGGTCTATGGTCTGGCCGACCTGCGCAGCGCGAACGCCGCGAAGCCGGCCGCCGTCCAGGAGGCGCTCCGGCCGATCAACCGGTTCCCCCTGCGCGCCACCGAAGGCCTCGACGCGCCGGAGAATCCGCTTTACGGAAGGCTCGCCGTGCGCTTCCTGATCGCCCAGCCGGGCACCTTCGTCGACCCGCCCTATGAACGGATCTTCCGCCGGGCCACCGCGTGGATCTATCAGAATCCCGACGCCCTGCCCTTCCTTTATTACTCCCCGCAAGCCCCCGGCCCCGAGACCTCCGGGCTCGACCTCGGAACGATCGAGCCGGAGTGGCTGCGGGCGCGAGCCCGGCTGCCGCGCGTCCGCCTCCTCGCCAGCAGCCTGTATCAGGACGGCAACTGGAAGCTTCTGGTCGGCGGCGGCCGGCGGCCGACGACGCTGGCGAACGGCCCGTTCCTCGCCGCCTGGCTGCCGCCCGGAGAGGCCGACCTCGACCTGCTCTATCGTCCCGGGAGTTTCCTCGCCGGGCTCGCCGTGGCCGCGCTGGCGCTCGCCGCCGGAGCGGCCCTCTGGGCGCCGTGGCCGCAGACCGCCGACAGATCCCAGGCCTTCAGCCAGCGGTCGGCATAGACCGGCCGTCCCCACTCCTCCATCGCCCGGTCGGTCAAGGCCGCCGAGGACTCCCGCATCAGCCGCCGGAGCGGCTGCGCGAGCTCCTCGTCCGACAACCGCCCGCCGGGCGCGATCCCATCCTCCTCCCGCGCCACGTTGCGGTGGAGGATCAGGTAGCGCGCGCCCGTGCCGCAGATCGCCTCGGGATCCGGCTCGACCACGTTGCGCAGGACGAGCGGCGACCGGTACAGGATGCGCTGGGGCGACGACACGATCACCCGTCCCCGATGGATCTCCTGGTAGAGATAGAACGCGTGGTTCGTCTCCCAGATAAACAGCCAGGGAAACTCGACCACCGTCTCGCCGTGCAGCTGCCGGTAGAGCTCCGGCACCGCCGCCGCCGGCACCACCGGCCGCGGCCGGTAGAAACCCACGAAGTCGTTGTGGTGCAGGAACGAGGTACGGCGGTCGAGCGGGTCCGCGAACGGCCCCAGAGCCAGCAGGGCGGCCACGAAGAGGGGAAAAAGCCAACGAGAGACTTCAGAGACAACAGAGACCTCAGGGACTTCAGGGCTCTCTCCCTGCTGTCCCTCAAGTCTCTGCAGTCCCTGAAGTCCCTTGTTTCCCTTCCCTCCGAACAACGCCGCCACCCACACCAGCACAAACGGCAGCACCGGCAGCAGATAGCGCCCGAAGATGACCGGGCTCTCCAGCCCCATCGGCGACAGAATGAGCAGCCCCGCGACGTGCCCCACAACCACCGTCGCCGTATAGAGCGCGAACCGCCGGTCGCGCCGCGCCAGGAGGACGAGCCCCGCCAGCGCCGCCAGCCAGAAGAGCGCCGCCAGCCAGCCCACCGCCGTCCCCGCCTGCAACCGCAGAATGCCGGGAATCACCACGCGCCAGGGGATCGACTGCTCGATCCGCTTCTCTCCCACGACCTCCCGCAGCGACTCCAGCGCCGGCACCAGGAAGAGGGCGAACGCCCCGATGAGCGCCAGACCCAGCACGAGCAGGTCCCGCAGATCCTTCCCGAGCCTGTCGCGCCGGATCAGCGCCTCCCCCGTCGCGAACAGGAAAGGCGCCGCCACGATCGGTCCCGCCCCGAGATGGAACCAGACCGCCAGCGCTCCCAGCAACACGTAGGCGCCGCCGGACCTCCACGAGCGCGTCCGCCACCACGCCTCGAACGCCAGCACCGCGCCGCCGGCGAAGAGCACCATCGGCATGTACGACCGCGCGATCCGGCTGTAGAGCACCAGCGCCGGCGAGATCGCCAGCAGCCACCGGAAGACCAGGATCGTCCCGCGGCTCACCCGCCCCTCGAGACCGGCCGGCAGGGCGAGCAGCGCCGCCAGGCCGCAGAGGAGGACCGGCAACCGGAACGCCATCTCCGTCATCGGCACGCCCGCGATCATGAACAGCTTGTAGAGCGCCGTCAGGGGAATGCAGTTGTCGGACGGCTGATAGGTGATCAGGATCCTCGAGAGCGTCGAGTTGACCGCCGACCGGAGCGCGTGCGTCTCGTCGCCGCCGAGGATTTGATCGCGCAGGTTCCACAGGCGCAGCACCGCCCCCACCACGAAGGGAGCGGCGGCGGCGAGGAACGGTCGGATGCGCGGGGATTGCAAGCGAGCGGCAGGCTACCCCGGCGGGCACCTCGGCGCAAGCCGAATCCCCTCGACGCGGTAACGGATGGGTCCGCTTATACGCCCATCTATATGTAAGCTTCCGCGCGGCCCGTCCGGAGCCGCCGGATCGGATCGTCCTTCCCAAGGAGAAAAGATGCGCTCGAACCTGCACGCGAAAAGTCTCGGAATTCTGGGGGTCCTGCTGCTGGCCGCTTCGCTGGCGTCCGCTCAGGTGGTCACCGTGAACCCGGTCGCCGGCAACACCGTCGCCTCCGGCACCGCCCTGCGCAACGCCCTCGCGGCGATCACCGACGCCAGCTCGACCAAGCCCTACGTCATCCGGGTCTCACCCGGCACCTACGATCTCGGCGCCACGGGGATCACCATGAAGCCCTACGTCGACATCGAAGGCTCCGGCCAGCAGACGACGGTGATCCGGGGGAGCGGCAACAACACGAGCTCGTCGACCGCGGTGGTCAAGGGAGCGTTCCCGGCCGAATTGCGCAATCTGGAGGTGGCGAGCCTCGGCCAGACCTTCACGTATTCGGTCGCCGTCCTGCTCACGGCTCCGACCACCCTGCGGAACGTCACCCTGTTCTCGGGAAGCGCGACGAACAACTGGGGGCTCCGCAGCGTGAGCACCGATTCGACCCTCGAGAACGTCACCGTCACCCTGGTTAGCGGAACGACCAGCTATGGGATCGACAATACGGGCACGGGCGGCCTGGCGCCGACGATCCGCCGCGCCGTCATCACCATTACCGGCGCGACCACCGGCTACGGGATCCACAGCGATCAGACCGCGGCGCCGATCATCCGCGACGCCGACATCTACGTCAGCGCCTCCGCCGGCGCCTACGGCATCGACTACGACCGCACGGGTTTCGTGACCGGCGCCATCCTGGAGGTCACCAACGCCAAGGTCGTCGCCACCGGGACCACCGTGGGGGGATTCGGTGTCGATTTCAACGGTCACGACCAGCTGGTGCTGACCCACTCGAACATCCAGGGGAGCTCCGTCGGCGTGCGCAACAACTCCCCAGGGACCTCTGGCCTCTTCGTGATCGATCAGTGCAACATCAAGGGGACGACGAACAGCGTCCTGGCGTCGATGCAGACGGCTCAGATCGGCGCCTCCAAGCTCGACGGACCGGCGAACATCGGCTTTCCCACCTGTGCCGCGAGCTTCAACGGCAGCTACGTTCCGCTGTCGGCGAGCTGCCTGTAAGGCAAGAAAAGCGGCGCGGATTGCGGCCGGCGACACGGGCGACGGGTGGGCCTCATCGACCCACCCGTGCCCCTGTGCCCCATCGCCTACTGCGAGGTGCAGTATTGCGTCGCGCAGTTCGTCCCCTGCGTCGGCACGCAGCGGTACGGGGCATAACTGGTCGCTTGCGTGATGATCGTACCGACACCTCCGGCCACTTCCCGCAGGCCGAGGGTCCGCACGGTCTCCCGATGGAGCGCGAGCTTGCGATTCGTCTTTTTCATGGCATCTCCTGAGTCGATTCCCACATTGAGCCCGCGTGAATGCGCCGGCCCGGCGAAAGTGATCCGCCGAGATGTTGGGCTCCCGAAGTCTCCCGGCGTTACAGCGCCCGGCGTTTCCGTAGAACCGCCGTTTCCGTGGAACAAAAAGCGGAGCTCCCGCGAGCCCGGGAGCCCCGCTCGCCCCGTTTCGGGACGCCTTTCGATTCAGTTTTCAAGGAACCCGAACCACGGTCCGGGGTCTTCGACCCGTGGTTTGAGCTTGCCAGACCGTGGGTCGGACCTCTCAAACCACAGTCCGCGTTCGCCGGACGTGGCCCAGAGGCTTCCCAGCACGGGTCGCGCTCGTCAGACCGCGGGTGGGAGTCCTCAGACCACGGTTTGCGCTCCTCGAACCACGGGTCGGACTCCTCAAACCGCGGTCTGCGCTCGTCAGACCACGGTCGGACCTCTCAGACCACGGTTCGCACCTGCCAGACCTCGATTCGGAATCCTCAAACCACGGTTCGCGCTGCTCAAACCATTGTCTGATTCGTGCCTTTCGAGACGCCGGCCTGGACGTCTCGACGGCCTCTCCCGTATGACCTAGATGTCTACGGATTACAGGGCTCCGCCGTCCACGGCAACACCCTCCTCGCCCGGGAACACCGCCTCAGCCCGGGTTCCTGAGCTCCACGACCAGAAAGTGGATGGGGGTGGTGCCGATGTTCTCGACCCAGTGGGTTTGCGGCTCGCGATAGAGCGCATCGCCGGTCTTGAGCTCGGCCTCGACGACCTTGCCGTCGGCGAAGTGGTTGCGGATCTTGCCGCCGGCGATCACATAGGTGACGAACGCCGTCGGATGCGAGTGCATCTTTTCCTTGTCGCCCGGTTGCAGCGTCCCCTCGATCACCCGGACGTGGCCATTCTCGAGCTTGGTGTGCTCCATCGCCGCGTTCACCACCGCCGGATCCTGAGACCGCGCCGCTCCGGTCGCGACCACGAGCAGCGGACCGCACACGGCGACACCGATCAGCAGAGCCTTGAATTTCTTCATATCGCGCCTCCTCCTGGCCGGCGATGATACCTTGCCGGGAACGGCCCGGAGACATTCCCCGGGCCTGTCCAAGAGACCCTTTCATCGCCTACGGCACGAGGTCAGCGACCCGGCAGTGCTGCACCTCCTCGGTATAAGAGGCAGCCGGCGTGTCGGCGTCGCACATATAGGGGCCGCCGTTGGGATCCGGCCAGCATGCCCCTTTCATGTAAGGCGTGCTCTCCTCTTCTTGCGACACGTCACAGGAGACATGCGCGGTATACGTCGCGGGCGCTCCGTCCTTCGTGAGACCCGAGATCCTCGCGCCGTAGAGCCTGATCTCCCCGACCTGACCGTCTCCATGCTCGCCCTTGTAGTCCCTGATCAGCTCGGGCGTGGCAATGGATTTGACCTTGCTCAATTTATCCCTCAGGGCCGCCAGGCCTTCCGGCGTTCCGAAGGCGTCGCGAGCCGGCCCGGTCATCACGTCCTGAACTTTTTCGGCCTGGTTGTGATTGGCAACCGACACGGCCGATGTGATCGCATGCTGCGGGGTGGAGGTCGATGTGCAGGCGTTCATCAACAATCCCAGCCCCAATCCCCACAGGGCCTGACGGTGGTGGTGGTTCAATGCAACCTTGAAGCTTGACATGGCTGCTCCTCCCTTTCCTGGGTTGGATCGGATTCGCCTTCCAGCGGCTCCGACCTCATGACAGGAGCAGTCTACCGGCGCCCAAACGGTGCCGGCAGAGCATGTTCATGCGCTTTTATCGCTACGAGTCAGCCGTTCAGCCGCCAGATCGTGAAGTTGAGCCCCGCCGCGAACGTCACCCAGAGAAGATAGGGCACCAGCAGCCACCCCGCGATCGGCGAAACGTGGAAAAACGCGACGATCGTCAGCAGGATGGCGATCCACAGGCAGCCGATGCCGGCCAGCCCCGCCGACGGCGAGTGGAGGCCGAAGAAGAGCCAGGACCACGCCGCGTTGAGAACCAGCTGCGCCAGGAACAGCCCGAGCGCGCCGCGCTGCGCCTCCCACCCGCCCTGCCGCCACACCCACCAGCCCGCGACCGCCATCATTACGTAGAGCGCCGTCCAGACCGGCCCAAACAGCCACGACGGCGGCGTCCACGTAGGCTTCTGAATCTGCGAGTACCAGCCCCCCGCTTTCACGGCCGGCGTGGTGAACAGGGCCCCGAAGCCGGCGGCGCCAAAGCTGAGGACGAGGAATCCAACCAGGGCCAACAGATCTCTCTTGCTCACCACACACCCTCCCTTTCCTATCGGGATCGAGCCCGAGCAAGCATCGTGCCCATCCTGGCCTGGACGCCCTGGCCTCCTCGATCGTATACACCTGGGTTGAAGCGGCCGAGGATGCCTACGGCTCGCCGGACTCCGCATCTCAAGAGGCGTCGAGGCCGCGGTTCGGGATTCTCGGCACGCAGCGCGGGTTCATTGAAAACTGACGTACCTGAGGGAACGGTAGCGGGGTCGTTCCCTCGGGCCTTCCTTGCTCCGGAGGCCGGAGGTGTGCCGGCCTGTTACCTCATCGACCACACTCGGAGTGGGACAGGGCGGAGACATCGTGCCTGCACTTTTGTGCTACCATGCTGTCATGGCCAAGCAATTGACGATCCGGGGAGTCTCTGAAGAGGTCGGACAGCGCTTGGAACACCTAAGCCGGGCCCGAGGCAAGAGCGTCAACACAGTCGTGCTCGAAATTCTGGAACGTGCGGTCGGGGTCAACGAGCGCCGGACCAGGCTGGCTCGCTATACGACCTGGACTCCTGACGATCTGGCGGAATTCAACGAGGCGCTAGCCGCTCAGCGGACGATCGATGACCCGCTCTGGCGTTGAATTCTCGGGTCGTCTGGTCCTCGACACATCCGCGTACTCTCACTTCAGAGCGGGAGATATACGCGTTATCGACCTGATCGCCGTCGCCGAGATCGTCTTTTTCTCGACTATCGTCTTGGGTGAATTGGAATCCGGCTTTGCTCTCGGAAAGCGAGAGCGCGAAAACTTTACGCTCCTTTCCGAGTTCCTGGCCGAGCCCTTCGTCGCGATTCTGCCAGTCACGCCCATGGTTGCCCGTCGCTATGGACTGCTGTTCGCAGATTTACGGCGAGCTGGCACCCCTATCCCGACCAACGATATCTGGATTGCAGCGACCACGCTCGATTGCGGTGGCCACTTGCTGAGCTTCGACGGGGATTTTAAGAAGGTTACTTCTCTCGATTGCACTGTGCTGAAACCCAGCATGGAATAGATGCACGCCGACCGCTATCGAGGTTGAACCACGGCCGATCGCTTCACCTATGACGTCTTCCTGAGTCACAACTCGCGGGACAAGCCGCGGGTACGCAAGTTGGCGGAGGAACTGCGTGCCGCGGGACTGCGGGTGTGGTTCGACGAGTGGGTCATCAAGCCGGGCGACGACATCTATCTGTCCATCGAACGCGGGCTTGAGGCGGCGCGAGCCCAGGTGCTATGTCTGTCGCCGGCGGCTCTGGGTTCGGAGTGGGTGACTCTCGAACGCAGTACTGTACTCTTCCGCGATCCTACCAATGCTGGCCGGCGCTTCATCCCGTTATTGCTAGTTGACTGCGATCTGCCGGACATACTGCGGCGCTACAAGTACTTGGATTACCGCCGGAGAACAGAGGCAGCGTTCGCCGAGTTGCTAGCCGCCTGCCGATTCGAGACAGAATCGGTCCCGCCTACGCCAAAGGTCAAACCCTCGAAGATGCCAGCGCAGCCGCCGGAGCAGGCCGAGCCGCTCGCTGTGTTGGAGCGCGAACTCACCGGACACAAGGACTGGGTCAGGAGCGTAGCCATCAGCCAGGATGAGACTTGGGCGGCGTCCGGCTCGGACGACAAGACGGTTAGGATTTGGGATCTGGAGACCGGTAAATGCCGGACGACTCTGCAAGGGCATGCAGCCGACATAAATTCCGTCGCGATCACACCTGATGGAAAGCAGATTCTGTCGGCGTCGGACGACAAATCCGTTCGTGTTTGGGATGCACGCTCGGGCCGGGAATTAGCAAAGCTGGATGAAAGTACGGACGTGGTCCGGTCGGTGGCAGCGTTGCGGGACAACGCCCGGGCGCTTTCCGGGGGGTTCGATGAGACGCTCAAGTTATGGGATCTTGCTACGAGCACGTGTCTGAAGACCATTGAGGGCGGGACGGATGACGCAGACGCCGTTTATAGCGCCGCCGTCGACCCGGCGGGGACGCGTGCGCTATCAGGCTACTACGATGGGCAGGTCCGGCTGTGGGATCTCGAAACGGGCCAGTGCCTAGCTACGCTGAAGGGCCATTCGCGAGTCGTTTACTCTGTGCAGATCACTCCAGACAGAAGGTTTGCCGTTTCCGGCTCCGAAGACCAGACCGTCAAGATCTGGGATCTTGAAACGGGTTTCTGCCTCTCGACGCTTGAGGGCCATCAAGGCGATGTGGATTCGGTCGCGATCTCCGGCGACGGCAACTTGATCGCCTCCACGGGGTTCACGGATCATACAGTTCGCCTCTGGGATTGGAAATCGGGAGCTTGCTTGCAGGTGATCGGCATACGTGTAGGGACAGTCTCTCCGATCTCCGTCGCCCTCAGTCCTCTGGGTTCGCGACTCTTGGTGGGAACCACAACTGGTGTCGTCTACGTCTACCGCCTAACCGGCACCCCGATCGAACAGTCGGCCACGCGATAGCGTTTGAAAAATGCAGGCGATGTGGAAGCTGCTCGACCAGTCCTCCCGTCGCGAGGCACGTTCCGGCTGGCAATCGATCTCTTTTCTTATTGTATCGCCCCCAAGGAGGCTTCATGCCCATTGAAATTCGAGGCCTGACAACCTTGCTCCAGGTGTTCGACATGCCTACATCGATCGCGTTCTACCGCGACGTCCTAGGCTTCGAGGTGGTCAACACCTCGAATCCTGGGAGCGACCGCTTCGGGTGGGCGCTGCTGAAGCTCAACGGTACCGAGCTCATGCTCAACACGGCGTACGAGGATCACGATCGGCCGGCCCTCCCGGATCCCGCTCGGATCGCTGCCCACGAGGACACGATTATCTACTTTGGCTGCCCGGACGTGGACGCGGCCTATGCTCACATCCGAGCCCGCGGCGTCGACGTGAAGGAGGAGCCCAAGATCGTACCGTACGGCATGAAACAGCTATATCTCCTCGATCCGGATGGATATGGCCTCTGCTTTCAATGGCCGGTTGCGTAACAGCCGGTCCCTCCCGATCGCGGCCCAGTCAGCGTAGGAGCGGTGGGTCCGCCGAAACCTTTCACATCGAGATCGAGCCTTTGCGGAACTCCGTCTTGTCGAGATGGGCGTTGATGAGGACCGGTGTGCCGCCGCGGGCGATCCGCAGGGCTTCCTGGAGCACCGCCGGCACATCCTCTCTCTTTTCGAGCAGGAGGCCGCGGCCGCCGTATCCTTCGGCGACCTTGTGGTAGTCGGTGCGGGCGAGCACCGTGCCGACGTCGTCCTTCAGGATCTCGATCTGCTCGCGGGCGATCTGGGTCCAGCCGGCGTCGTTGCCGACCACCGCGATCACCGGCAGGCCGTGGCGGACGAAGGTGTCGAACTCCGCGAGGCTGTAGGCCACCGAGCCGTCGCCGTAGAAGATCCAGACGTCCGCGTCCGGCCGGCAGAGCTTGGCGCCGAGGGCGAAGCCGCCGCCCACGCCGAGCGTGCCGAAGACGCCCGGATCGAGCCAGGAGAGCGGCGCCCGGGGGCTCAGGGTGTAGGCGGCGGTGGCCACGAAATCGCCGCCATCCGCCACGATCACGCTCTCGGGCGCGAGGACGCGGTCGACCTCGCGGCAGAGATGGAGCGGGTTGATCCTTTCGCCGGCCACGGCGGC
>DATBAW010000231.1:0-5203 GCA_036271335.1 Thermoanaerobaculia bacterium | reverse complement strand
CAGGGAGAGCGCGGCGAGCCGCCGGAAGCGTCTCCAGCCCAGGATCAGCCCCTGGCGCAGCACCACCGTCCAGCACGCTCCGGCGACCAGCGCCCAGAGGGCGAAGACGGTGCGGTCGGCGAGCGCGCTGTAGATGAAGCCCAGGAGGAGGATGGGGAGGAGACCGCCGAACACGCCGCCATACCAGGCGAGCGCCGGCGGGCGGCCGGGGCTCACGCCTCCTCCACCGTCACCTCGATGCGCCCCTCGATCTCCTTGCGGTCGAGCAGCGCCGGCCAGTAGGCGACGATCTCCTGCGGCTTCGGACGGCCGCCGGCGAAACCGGTCACCCCCGGCGGTCCGGCGGTGACCAGCGGCGCGATCTCCTTGCCGAAGCGCTCGACCTTGGCGGCGTCCGCGTCGCGCACGCCGAGCCGCAGCACCACCTCCGGCAGCTCGTCCGGCACCGGCAGGATGCCCGGCAGGCAGGCGCCGGTGCCCATCAGCTCGGTCTCGCGGTCGGCCTCCGCGAAGGTGACGCCCGCCCGCTCCAGCCGCTTCCAGACGATCTCCGCGGCCAGCTTCGCCTTCTCGATCGCCCGCGGGCCCGAGAGGGTGATCTGCCCGGACGCCTTGAAGCCGGCGAGGTACGAGCCCGAGATCTTGAGCGTCGGCGTGTTCGGCCGCCCCTTGATCCCCGACACCTCGACGCGGTCCTTGCCCTCCTGGCGCAGATGGATCGAGGTGAAGTCGGCCGTCACGTCCGGCGTGATGTAGCCGGTGGGATCGCTCATCTCGTAGACCAGCTGCTCGCCGACGGTGTCGACCGTCACCATGCCGCCGGTCCCCTCATGCTTGGTGACCACGAAGGTGCCGTCCGCCCGCGCCTCGACGAGGGGGTAGCCGACGTTCCAGAGGTCGGGCACCTCCCAGAAGCGGCTGAAGTTGCCGCCGGTGCACTGGGCGCCGCACTCGATGATGTGGCCGGCGATGGTTCCCGCGGCGAGCAGGTCCCAGTCCTCAGGGCCCCAGCCGAACTCGTGGATCATCGGCGCCAGCGCCAGCGCCGTGTCGGTGACGCGCCCGCAGAGCACGATCTGCGCGCCCTGGCCCAGCGCCTCGACGATCGGCCGCGCCCCGAGGTAGGCGTTGGCGCTCATCACCTGGTCGACCACCGGCTCCAGCGGCTCGCCGGTGTCCATGTTCTTGAGCGTGTGGCCGGCGGCGATCAGCTCCTTCAGGCGCGGCAGCAGGTCGTCCCCCTCGACGACGCCCACCCGCAGCCCGCTGACTCCCAGCTCGCGCGCCACCTCGAAGATCCGCTCGCGGCAGGCCTTCGGGTTGAGGCCGCCGGCGTTGGTGAGCACCCGTACGTTGCGGCTCACCAGCTCGGGCAGCACCCGGCGGATGAAGCCGATGAAGTCGGTGGCGTAGCCGAGCTTCGGATTCTTCAGCTTCTGCCGCATCATGATCGACAGCGTCACTTCGGCGAGGTAGTCCATGCCGATGTAGTCGATGTCGCCGCCGCGCAGCAGCTCCACCGGCGCGTCCACGTTGTCGCCCCAGAACCCCTGGCCGTTGCCGATGCGGATGGTCTTCGTCGTCGTCTTCATGGCGGGCGTCAAGATAGCATGGCGAGGGAGACGGCCCTGACCCTTACGTCTGCAGGACGCCGGTCTTGAACTCGGCGATCTCCGGGTTCCTCGCCGCGCACGCCAGCGAGCGGCCGATCACCTCGCGGGTCGCCGCCGGATCGATGATCGCGTCCACCCACAGGCGGGCGGCGGCGTAGCGGGGGTCCGCGGTGGCGGCGTAGCGCGCCTTGATCTCCTCCAGGCGCTGCGTCTTCTCCTCCTCGGAGACCTCGGCGCCGCGGTTCTTGAGCTGGATCGAGAGCAGCGTCTTGCTCGCCTGGTCGCCGCCCATCACCGCGATCGAGGCCGAGGGCCAGGCGTAGAGGAAGCGCGGGCCGTAGGCCTTGCCGCACATGGCGTAGTTGCCGGCGCCATAGGAGTTGCCCACGAACAGCGTGATCTTCGGCACCGTCGAGTTGGCGACCGCGTTCACCATCTTGGCGCCGTCCTTGATGATCCCCCCGCGCTCGGCGCGGCTGCCGACCATGAAGCCGGTGACGTCCTGGATGAACAGGAGCGGGATCTTCTTCTGATTGCACAGCTCGACGAAGCGCGCCGCCTTGGCCGCCGAATCCGAGTAGATGACGCCGCCGATCTGCAGCTCGCGGTCGGCGGCGCCGGTGCCCGTCTTCTTCGGCACCACCGAGCGCTGGTTGGCCACCACGCCCACCGCGTGCCCCGCGATCCAGCCGGTGCCGCAGACCAGCGTCCGGCCGTGCGTCGCCTTGTACTCGTCGAGCTCGCTGCCGTCGAGGAGGCGGGCCAGCACCTCGTGGGTGTCGTAGGGGCGCGAGCGGTCGATCGGCATCAGCCCGTAGAGGTCCTCGGCCGGATAGAGCGGCTCGACCGGCTCGCGGCGCGCGAAGGGCGCCCGCGGCGCCTCCGCCAGCTGGGCGAACTGGCTGCGGATCTTCGCCAGGCACGAGGCGTCGTCCGGATGGCGATGGTCGACCACGCCCGAGACGTCGCACTGCACCAGCGCGCCGCCCAGCTCCTCGTTGTCGATCTTCTCGCCGATCGCCGCCTGCACCAGGTGGGAGCCGGCGAGGAAGATCGAACCGGTCCCCTCCACGATGTGCGACTCGTCGCTCATGATCGGCAGGTAGGCGCCGCCGGCCACGCAGGAGCCCATGATGGCGGCCATCTGGAAGATCCCTTCGGCCGAGAGGCGCGCGTTGTTGTAGAACGCCCGCCCGAAGTGCTCGCGGTCGGGAAAGATCTCGTCCTGGAGGGGGAGGAAGACGCCGGCCGAGTCGACCAGGTAGACGATCGGCAGCCGGTTCTCGAGCGCGATCTCCTGCGCCCGCAGCACCTTCTTGGCGGTCAGCGGGAACCACGCGCCGGCCTTCACCGTCGCGTCGTTGGAGACCACCACGACCTCCCGGCCATGGATCCTGCCGATGCCGATCACCACTCCCGCCGCCGGCGCGCCACCATATTCCTGATAGAACCCCTCGGCCACCCAGACACCGAGCTCCAGGAAGGGCGCGCCGGGATCGCACAGCGCCTCGACGCGCTCGCGCGCCGTCATCTTCCCCTGCGCGCGCTGCTTGTCCTGCGCCTTCAGGCCGCCGCCGAGCTGGATGCGCTGCTCCTGCTCGCGGAGCGTCTCCACCTGCTGCCGCCAGTGCTCGGCCTGCCGCTCGAACGCGTCTCCCCGTTGGACCTTGCTCTCCAGAATCGCCAAGAAACCTCCCCGGAAGTCGAAGCGCGGGGATTATATGGGGCGCGGGGCTCTTTTCAGCGGATCTCCTCGCACTCGTTTCCCGGCTTGAAGGCATAGAAGTAGTGGCGTTTGCCGATTTGCCCGACCCTCTCCCAGCGGGGGGACGGATGGCTCGTCGACGAGCGATCGAAGCCGATGGGAACCCGGTTGCCGAGCCCGGAAATGGAGACGAGCTGGCTCGTCTGAGTGAGCCCGGTGAGCAGCTGCGTGGCAGCCTGGACGCTGAGATTGTAGTGAAGGCGTTGGGACTCCAATTTCAGGATCTTTTTCAATGCCTCCTGACCTCTGAAGTGGCCGTCCTGGTCGATCAGCTGGGTCCAGAGGACGCCGCCCACCGCGACCGAGCCATTCGGCGCCGTTATCGCGCCCCAGAGAGAGCCATCGCCGAAGTCCGAGTTGAAGCAATCGTGCTTACGCCCGACGGGCTTCCAGTCGGCGTAGTAGGCCCGGTTGATGAAGGTAGCTCCAATCGCGAGCTTCTCTGCGTCGTTCTCTCCCCCCAGGTCGCGCGATGTGGACTCAGCGTAGATGACGGCGGTCAGTTGGCGGACCAGAGAAGCCGTCGGCCATTTCACCAGCTCCTCGATGCCTCCCTTGGCATGATCCTGGGCCTCGCTCTTTCCGAGATCCGTTTCCCACCGTACCGGGCTTTTTTGGATCTTCTGGGCCACTGCCCCCGTCGTGGGCGTGCTCTTGTGTGAGCGGGCCAACGACTTCCGGGCCAAAGGGCCAGGAATCGTCTTGTGAGTGCTCACCTGCTCATTCAGATCCTCTTGCACGGCCATCTGACACCTCCCTGGAGGAGATCGCTCGACCAGGATTATAAGAGTTACCGGCCACCGCAACGCGGCATGATCCTTGCTCTGTACCTTGGACAACGCGACCGAGGCAAGCCCGGCCGCGATCCAATCCTTGAAAGGAGCCATCATGGCCAGCCATCACATTCTCGAGGGACGTTGGAAGCAGCTCACGGGCGAGGCCAAGCGCGTCTGGGGCAAGCTCACCGACGACGACTGGAATCGCGCCGAGGGGAACAAGGACAAGCTGGTCGGATCTCTGCAGGAACGCTACGGCTGGGAGAAGGACAAGGCCTCGTCCGAGTTCGACCGCTGGGTCGACTCCGTGAGCACCGATACCCGCACTCCCGAGCCGGAAGCCGCGAAGAAGAGCTGACCGTCAGATCGACCTTCAGAACAGTTCGGGCGCGCGACGGGGCGGCCGCGAGCCGCCCCTGTTCGTTTTGGTAGCATGCCGGCATGAAGATCCGCCTGCTCGCCTTCGCCAGCGCCGGAGACGCCCTGGGAGCCACCGAGGCGGAGCTGGAGGTGCCCGACGGCAGCCGGATCTCCGACCTGAGAGCCCGGCTCGATCGCGAGCACCCCGCCTTGATCCCCCTCTGGCCGCGCTTGGCGATCGCCATGGACGGCCGGATCGTTCCTCCCGACACACTCCTGGAAGACGGAGTCGAGGTCGCCCTGCTGCCGCCGGTCTCGGGCGGCACGGCGGAGCTCCTCGCGGAGCTCACGGACGAGCCCATCGACGTCCAGCGCGCCACCGCCGCCGTCTCAAGCCCGGGGCGCGGCGCCGTGGTGATCTTCCTCGGCACCGTGCGCGATCACCACGCCGGCCGCCCGGTCACGAAGCTGACCTACAGCGCCTATCGCCCGATGGCCCTCGCCGGTCTCCGCCAGATCGCGGCCGACCTCGAAGCCGCCCACCAGGATCTGAGGGCGGCCATCGTCCATCGCCTCGGCGAGGTCCCCGTGGGCGAGCCCAGCGTCGTGATCGTCATCGCCTCCCCCCACCGCGCCGCCGCCTACGACGCCAGCCGCACCGCCCTGGAGCGGCTCAAGGCGGAGATCCC
>DATBAW010000230.1:0-4675 GCA_036271335.1 Thermoanaerobaculia bacterium | reverse complement strand
CGCGCCATGCGGGAGCGCAGGCTCGCGGCCTGCTCGCTGAGAACGCCGACCGCCATCCGGGTCTCGCGGACGAGCAGGACGGAGCCGAGGACGATGCTGCTCACCGCTACCACGCCGGCCGCGATCACGACGTAGCCCACCAGGGTCGCCAGTCGCGCCGGAATGCCCGGCGCCAGGATCGCTCCGATCAGCGCGAGCAGGGCCGCCGAGGCGAAGCCGCTGACCGCCAGGTAGAAAGCCCGCAGGGCACGCACTAGCAGCACGGAGCGCTCCTCGACGGTCTCCAACTCGTGGAGGCATTGCGCCGCGGCCAGGGCCGGACCCCCGACCGTCTCCAACTCGCGGCTCAACACCCGCGCCCGGTCCACCGCCAGCGCCAGCCGGTTGCTGGTGCTCAGAACGAGCAGGGTCGCCGCGTTGGTCAGGATCGCCGGTGCCACGATGAAGGAGAGGACGGCGAAGGGATTGGACGGGAGAGCTCCCATCGCCTCGTTCACAGCAGCGTCCCCCGCAGGATGGCGAAGGCGACCGTGAAGTAGATGATGAGCCCCGTGACGTCGACCAGGGTGGCGACGAAGGGGGCGGAGGCGACGGCGGGGTCGAAGCCGAGGCGCCGCAGGAGGAACGGGAGCATCGAGCCGGCGAGCGAGCCGAAGGTGACGACGCCGACCAGCGCGGCCGAGACGGTGAGCCCCACCCGGATCCAGTGCACGCCGTAGTTGTAGAAGTGCAGGTGCTGCCAGAGGAAGATCCGGACGAAGCCGATCACCCCCAGGATGGCCCCCAGGCTGATCCCGGTCGGCAGCTCGCGCAGGGCGATCTTCCACCAGTCGCCGAGCTTCACCTCGCGGAGGGCGAGGGCGCGCACGATCAGCGAGGTCGCCTGCGAGCCCGAGTTGCCACCCGAGCTCATGATCAGGGGGATGAACAGGGTGAGGACGATGGCGCGGCTGAGCTCGCCCTCGAAGTGCTGCATGGCGGTGGCGGTGAGCATCTCGCTGAGGAAGAGGGCGCAGAGCCAGCCGGCGCGCTTGCGGATCATGGTGCCGAAACCGATCTCGGGGTAGGGCTTGTCGAGGGCCTCCACGCCGCCGAAGCGCTGGGCGGACTCGGTCTGCTCGGCGACGATGGCGTCGATCACGTCGTCGACGGTGACGATGCCGAGGATGCGGCCGGCCTCGTCGATCACCGGCGCGGCGAGCAGGTTGTACTTCGAGATCAGGCAGGTGACGTCCTCCCGGCTGTCCCGCGCGTGGACGGCGAGGGGCGGGCGCCGCTTGCCGACGTCGAGGATCGGGGTGCTCCCCTCGGCGACGAGCAGGTCGCGGAGCGCCACGACGTGGACCAGGCGGCCGTCCGGGTCGACGACGTAGACCGCGTAGACCGTCTCCTTGTCGCGCGCCACCTCGCGGATGTGGGCGAGGGTGCGCTCGGCTGTCCAGTCCGGCGCGACGTCCACGAACTCCGTCGTCATGATGCCGGCGGCGCAGGTGGGGGGATAGGTGAGGAGGAGGGCGAGGGTCTGCCGGGTCGCGGGACCGAGGGCGGCGAGGAGGGGAGCGCGCTCGGGCTCCTTGATTTCGCGGAGGAGGTCGGCGACCTGGTCGGTCGACATCGCCTCCAGCAGCTTCGCCGCCTCGCCGGCCGGCAGGCACTCGAGGGCGTGACGGCGGCGGGTGAACTCGGGCTCGTCGAAGAGCTGGACGGCGAGGTCGAACGGCAGGGCGGCGAGCACCCGCGCGGCCGATTCCGGGGGGAGCCGGTCGAGCTCCTCGGCGAGGTCGGCGGCGCGCATCGGGGCCAGCGCGCGGGCGAGCTCGGCGGGGTCGCCGTCGGCCAGGGCGCGGAAGGTCGGAGGGGGCAAGATCGAGGTCGCGGGCATGACAGGTCATCCTCCCAGCCCGCTATTCATCCACAGTCCGGCGGCGCTTGCAAACGAGGCCCCGTCAGTCTGACGCGCCCGGGCGTAGAAATGGCGGGGGGTCCGGGCCAGGTTGGCGCGGTCCCTCCCGCCAGGAGAGACGGGCGACGTCGTCGCCCGGGGTTCTTTTTACTGCAGGTGGCTACTGCAGGTGGCGCGTGCCGCCGGCCTTGACCTGGAGCCAGCCGCCGCTCGGGCAGGTGCCGCGCTCCGGGACCTTCAGGCAGTAGCAGACGCTGGAGCTGCCGGAATCGACGGTGCCGGTCTGGCCGCCGTCGATGCCGACCTTCTTCTCATTCGGCCGGAAGTCGCAGCCGGCGTCCGAGCCGTAGCGGGTGTAGATGTCGACGTGATGGTTGCTGCCGTTGATGAAGGTCACTCCGGTGCCGGCCGCCATGTCGGCGGCGGCCGCCGCCATCGTGAGCGCCGCGCCGGCGACCAACCCCAGGGCCATGGAACGAATCTTACGTTGCATTTCGCATCCTCCTTGATGAAAATCGGGTCCTCGAAAGAGGGGGAGGCGAGCTCCCTCCTGCAGGAGTGAAAAGCAAAATCGGGGCCACCCCGAGTCGGGCGGGAAGGCTCCGGACGGCTCTCTTTGGCGGCCGTCGCGCACCCATATAGAAGGAAATGAGAGAATAGGGGAAAGGACAGCCTATGGACCTCACCGCCTCTGCCGCCGTGCCCAGCCTCCACCGTTCCCTGCGGGAGCGCCTGAACGCCGAATGGCACGAACGGGCCCTGCAAGTCTTCATGCTGGTGGTGCTGGGCCACTGGTCCGAGCACCTGGCCCAGGCCTTCCAGATCTACGTGCTGAAATGGCCCGTCGAGAAGTCGCTCGGCGTGCTCGGGCTCTGGTACCCCTGGCTGATCAAGTCCGAGGTGCTCCACTACTCCTACGCCGTGGTGATGCTGTTCGGCATCTGGCTGCTGCGGCCCGGGTTCACCGGCACCTCGCGGACCTGGTGGAACGTCGCGCTGATCATCCAGTTCTGGCACCACATCGAGCACGCCCTGCTCCAGGGGCAGGTGATCGTCGGGCACAACCTGTTCAACCGGCCGGTGCCGACGAGCATCGCGCAGCTCTGGGTGCCGCGCGTCGAGCTCCACCTGATCTACAACACGCTGGTGTTCATCCCGATGGTGATCGCCATGTATTACCACATGTTCCCGCCGCTGGGAGAGGCCGAGCACATGCACTGCACCTGCGCGGTCCAGCCCCGCGTCGCCGCCATGGCGTGAAGGCCGATGCGCCGGCCGGAGGGAACGGACTGGCTTCGCGTACCGGTGCTGGGGCGCTTCCTGCGCTGGCGCCACTCGCGGAAGGTGATGCAGCTGCCGCTGTTCGCCCTGGCCGTGGTGATGATCGTCCACGGCCTGTCCGGCCCCCAGGTCGCGCCGCGGAACCTGGCCACCCTGCTGACCTGGATCCACTTCCGCGGCGCCCTCGTGCTCGCCCTGCTGGTGGGGGGGAACCTGTTCTGCATGGCGTGTCCCTTCATGCTGCCGCGGGAGTTCGCGCGCCGCTTCCTCAAGCCGAAGTGGCACTGGCCCCGCTGGCTGCGCAACAAGTGGCTGTCGCTGGCGCTGTTCGTGCTCGTCCTCTTCGTCTACGAGCTGTTCGACCTCTGGAGCTCCCCCTGGTGGACGGCGTGGCTGATCCTCGGCTACTTCGTCGCCGCCCTGGCGGTCGACGGCCTGTTCCGCAAGGCGTCATTCTGCAAGTGGGTGTGCCCGATCGGCCAGTTCAACTTCGTCGCCTCGACGCTGTCGCCGCTGGAGGTGCAGGTCAACGACACCGACGTCTGCGCCACCTGCACGACGATGGACTGCATCAAGGGGACCCGCGATCCCGAGAACCCCGCCGTGGTGACGCAGAAGGGGTGCGAGCTGATGCTCTTCCAGCCGCAGAAGCGGGGGAACATGGACTGCACGTTCTGCCTCGACTGCGTCTATGCCTGCCCGCACGACAACGTCGCGCTGAGCCCGCGGGTGCCGGGGAGCGACCTGTGGAGCGATCCGCGCCGCTCGGGCGTCGGCTTCTTCTCGCGGCGCAAGGACCTGGCGGCGCTGGTCCTGGTCTTCACCTTCGGCGCGCTGCTCAACGCCTTCGGCATGGTCAGCCCGGTCTACGCCGTGGAGTCCTGGCTGACGGCGCGGATGGGCACGACCCACGAGGCGCCGGCGCTCGGCGTGATCTTCGTGCTGCTCCTGGTGGTCGAGCCCGCCCTGCTGCTCGGGCTCGCCGGCTGGGCGACGCGGCGGGCGGCGGGTACGCGGGAGCCCCTGCTGCCGCTGGTGACGCGCTTCACCTATGCCCTGGTCCCGCTCGGCTTCGGAACCTGGCTGGCGCACTACACCTTCCACGTCTGCACCAGCCTGCTCGCCGTGATCCCGGTGGCGCAGAGCGCGTTCGCCGACTTCGGCCTGCCGCCGCTGCTCGGCGCGCCGAACTGGCGGCTCACCGGCGTCTCGCCGGCGCTGGTGCATCCGCTGGAGATGGGCTTCCTCGCTCTGGGGGTCTTCGGCTCGCTGCTGGTCGCCTGGCGGATCGCCGAACGCGAGTACCCGGCGCGGGCGCTGCCGGCGTTCCTCCCCTGGGCCGCGCTCTCCGTCCTCCTCTGGTCCGCCGCGATCTGGCTGATGGCCCAGCCGATGGAGATGCGCGGCTCGTTCATGGGCAGCTGAAGAGAAGAGGTACCTGACGATGGATCGCCACCGGATCGCCGTTCTCCTCGCCCTCCTCCTCTGCGC